>CAZZWZ010000104.1:0-10631 GCA_964657955.1 uncultured Steroidobacteraceae bacterium | reverse complement strand
GGTGCTCTCGGCACCGCGCTCCTGCCGATCCAGCGACAGCACCACGCCGGCCGGCGTGGCGCCCGCCGCTTCGATGAGATCGATGGATTCACGGATGGCGGTGCCGGCCGTGATGACGTCGTCGACGATCAGCACACGGCCGCGCAAGGGCGCGCCCACGATGCTGCCGCCCTCGCCATGGGTCTTCGCCTCCTTGCGATTGAAGGCAAAAGGCCGATCCATGCCGTGCCCGCTCGCCAGCGCGGCGACGGTCGCCGTGACCAGTGGAATGCCCTTGTAGGCCGGCCCGAACATCATGTCGAAGGGCACGCCCCAGCCCGCGATGGCAGCCGCGTACGCACGACCCACCGCGGCGATGGCCACGCCGGTGTTGAATTCACCGGCATTGAAGAAATAGGGGCTCTCGCGACCCGACTTGAGTTTGAAGCTGCCGAACTTCAACACGCCGACGGTCACGCAAAGATCGATGAACTCGGTTTTGAAGGTGGAGGGCATGCGGCCAGTCTCGCAAGCGGCCGGTACGGGTGCAAGCGGCTGGTCGGCGCGGGCGCAGGCAGGCAGGCTGCGCGGACCGTGCAGCGGGTGCGGGCAGGCGGTGACTGTTATCATCGCGCGCCATGCCAGGTTCAGAACATCCAGCGGCGGCCTCCAAACCTTCGGTCTGGGCCGCATTCTCGCAGCCTTCCGCGTGGACCCTCTTCATGTTCGGCTTCGCCTCGGGCCTGCCCTTCCTGCTGGTGTCCGGGACCCTGGCCTACTGGCTGAAGGATCAGGGAATCCCCCGGGCTCAGTTGACCGAGATCGCCAGTGCCGGCGCCACCTATGCGTTGAAATTTCTCTGGTCGCCGCTGGTCGATCGCGTCCGACTGCCCGTCCTGGGCGGGCTCGGACAGCGCCGCAGCTGGCTGCTGGCCGCGCAACTGGCCGTGATGACGGGACTGCTGGCGATGGCGTGGATCACGCCGGCGCGTCTCGCACCCTTCGTGCTCTTGACGGTGTGGGTGGCGCTGGCCGGCGCCACGCTCGACATCGCCGTCGATGCGTACCGGATCGAAATCGCGCCCGTGCAGGATCAGGGTGCATTGATGGCCACCTACTCGCTGGGCTACCGGATCGCCTTGATACTGACCGGCGCCCTGGCGCTCGTGCTGGCCGATCATCTGCGGTGGACCATCGTCTACTGCGTCATGGCCTCGGCGATGGTGGTCCCCGTGATCGCGTGTCTACGCTCGCGCGAGCCGGCGACCCGCCGCATGACCACCCGCGGCTGGAACGCCGGATTGCACGAAGGGGTGATCGAGCCTTTTGCTGATTTTTTCCGCCGCTTTGGCGGTGCGGTCGGGGTGGTGATCGTGCTGTTCGTGTTGTCGTTCAAGATTTCCGACCAGGCGCTGGGCGGCGGCATCATGGCGGACTTCTATTTGGGCGCCGGGTTCACGAAGACCGAAATCGGCACCGTCTCCAAGGTCTTCGGCGTCTGGGTCGGGATGGCCGGGGCATTTCTCGGCGGCGTCGCGGTCGTGCGCTACGGCGTGGAGCGCAGTCTGCTCGTCGGGATCGTCATGGCCGCGCTCACCAATCTGTTGTACGTGTCGTTGATCGGCGCCGCTGGCGACGTCGTCAAGCTGACCCTGGTCATCTCGGGTGAAAATCTCGCCGGCGGTTTTCTCGGCACCGCGGGCGTCGCGTATCTGTCCGGACTGGTCAATCTGCGACACACGGCCACCCAGTACGCCATGTTCTCATCCCTGGTGATGTTGTCGGGCAAGGTGCTCGGGTACTGGTCCGGACACATCGTCAACCGCATCGGCTTCGAGGAATACTTCGTCTTGAGTGCCGCCGCGGCATTGCCGGCCATCGGATTGTATTTCTGGCTGCGCCCGCGCGTGCGGTTGGGCGCTGCTTAGCGGTGCCACGGCTGGCGCGACCGCCCGCCCGCGAACCGGCGGACGGCGTCATTGCAGCGGGGCGGCGGTGCAGGGAGTCGCGGCGCAGTGAGGAGGCGACGCAACGGGGCGGCGGCTTCAGCGCCGCAGTGAACGATCGTCCGGGCTGGACCAGTTCGTGCGCTGGGTATCCTCGAATGCCCGATCCATGTCGGCCGCTTCCATGTCCACCGCGCCCGACCAGTCCTCTGGCGCGTCCGCGGCATCGAGCATGCGATCGAACAACTGCTCGTTCCACGTATCCAGGTCCATCTCGGCGACGGTGCCGTCGAAATATTGGATCTCGATGGTGGCGTCGCCCTCATCGACGGCGACCACCTCAAACAGCTCGTTGGTGACCCCACGGTACCACTGACCCACGATCGGTTGCATCGCATTCATCGCGGTCTCCGTCTGTTATCCTCAAACCCATTCAACTCTCAATGAAACCGACGCGCAACGACTATATTTTGCGCGTAGCAGCATGGCCATGGCCGAAACACTGTTCAAATTTTTCGTGGTCTTCTTCGTCGTCGTCGAGCCCATCTCCCTGATCCCGCTGTTTGCCGGCCTGACCGAAGGCGCCGCCGAGAGCTATCAGAAAACCATGGCCGGCAAGGCGACGGTGATCGCGTTGGGCATCTGCGTGCTGTTCGCGATCGGCGGCGCCGAATTTCTCAAGGTCATGGGCATCGAACTCAGTTCGTTCCGGATGGCGGGGGGAACCCTGCTGTTCTTGATCTCCCTCGAAATGGTCTTCGCCAGGAGTTCGGGTACGCGCTCGACCACGCCGGAGCGCGAAGAAGCACTGAAGCGGGACGACATCTCGGTCTTTCCGCTGGCCTTCCCCTTCATGGCGGGCCCGGGCGCGCTGGCCACCATTCTCCTCACCGCCGGCGAGATCGGCGACAAGCCGGTGCTGTTCGCCGGCTTCCTCGGCGTCGTGGCGCTGGTGCTCGGGATCTGCTGGTGCCTGATGCTGGCGGCGCCGCGGCTGATGAAGGCCCTGGGGGTGACGGGCGCCAACGTCATGAGCCGGCTGTCGGGTGTGGTTCTCGCGGCGCTCGCGGTGCAATTCATCGTCGACGGGATCCGCGGCAGTTTTCTGCGCTGAGCGCGCGGCCGCGCTCAGCGCCGTTTCGCGTAGGCGAGGTCCCAGACGCCATGACCCAGGCGGGTTCCCCGCTGCTCGAAGCGGGTGAGCGGGCGAAACTCCGGTCGCGCCACGTAGCCGCCTTCGTTGCTCAATGACTCCAGTCCTTCGCACGCATTGCACACGGCGAGCATTTGTTCTGCGTAGTCCTGCCAGTCGGTGCCCAGTCTCAGGATGCCGCCCTGCCTGAGTTTGGCGGCCAGCAGCGCGGCGACGTCCGCGTCCAGCAGGCGCCGTTTGCGGTGCCGCTTCTTGTGCCACGGATCGGGGAAGAACACGAGGATGGCGTCGAAGGATTCGTCGGCAATGGCGCTCCGCAGCACCTCCACGGCATCGTGACAGATGACCCGCAGATTCCCGAGCTTCGCCCGCCCGGCGTGCAGCAACAGCCTTCCCACGCCCGCGCGATGCACCTCGATGCCCAGATAGTCGATGTGCGGATTGGCCTCGGCCAGCGTGCCGATGACTTCGCCGGCGCCGAACCCGATCTCCAGCCAGCGTTCGGGCCGCGGTGCGGCGGGCGGCGATGCGACGTCTCGCGGCGCGGCCGGTCTGCCGAACGCCGTGTCCAGGTCGATGGGACCGCCTTCGAAGTCGATGCCGAAGGCGGGCCAGAGTTCGTCGAGCGCCCGCTCCTGTGCCGCGGTGACCCGGCCGGCACGCAACACGAAGCTACGAATGGGACGCCGTGCAACCATGACCGTAAAGTGTGCCTGATATGATGATGCGATGCGAAGATCCCGGCTCGGAGTCTTAGCGGCCGCGGCCGTCCTGATCCTGACCGGCTGCGTCGGCCTGCCGCAGCACGTGCAAAAATACGCGAGCACTTCATTGCTGCGTCCCGAAACCACCACGCTCGGACGCATCGTCGCACGGGCGGACGTGGGCGGACACTTGTCGGGCATCCGATTGTTGATCGCCGGCGACGATGCGCTGGCGAGTCTCATCGCGCTCGCGGACCGGGCCGAACGCACCTTGGACCTGCAGTACTACCTCATTCATCAGGACGACTCGTCGCGTCTTTTGCTGCATCACGTGCGCCTGGCCGCGGAACGCGGGGTGCGCGTCCGGCTGCTGGTCGACGACCTGAACACCGCGGGCGAGGACCGCCGTTTCATGCACCTGGGCGCGCTCGCCAACATCGAGGTGCGGGTGTTCAATCCGTTTCCGGGCGGCCGGCTCGCCCTGTGGACCCGGTTCGTGGCGTCGGCATCGGACATTCCGCGGATCAATCATCGCATGCACAACAAGCTGTTCGTGGCGGACAATTCGCTGGCCATCACCGGCGGCAGAAACATCGGCGACCAGTACTTCACGCGCGACTCGCACAGCAATTTCATCGACCTGGACGTGCTCGCCGCCGGGGCCATCGTGCCGCAACTGTCCGCGACCTTCGATGCGTTCTGGAACAGCAAGTACGCCTATCCCATCGCCTCGCTCGCCGCGCCGGTGGGCGCCGAGACCGTGTCCCAGGCCCTGGAGGAGCGGGCGATCACCGGGGATGCGGCCTGGCTGTCGGGCGAACTCGATGCCGACGATCTGCAGCTCACCTGGGTGCCGGCCACGGTGCTGGCGGACGGGCCCGCCAAGATCGCGAGCGACGTGTCCCCCGGCGTGGAAGTGACCATCGCGAACAACGTGGCCACGCTCATGCGCTCGGCGAAGCGCGAGGTCATCGTCATCTCACCATACTTCGTGCCCGGCGACGCCGGCGTCGCGCTGATGCGCGAACTGGTCGCACGCGGCGTGCACATTCGCGTGCTGACGAACTCGCTGGCATCCACGGATTCTCCGCTGGTGCACAACGGATATGCCCGCTACCGCACGGAATTGCTGAAGATCGGCGTGGAGCTGAGCGAGGTGCGGCCCAAGCTCGGACAAAAGCGTCTGCGCTTCCACCCCTTCAAGAGTTCCAATGCGAGCCTGCATGCCAAGGCCCTGGTCATCGATCAGAAAACGGTGTTCATCGGCTCCTTGAACATGGATGCGAGATCGGCCCGGACCAACAGCGAAATGGGGCTGGTGATGCGCAGTGCCGAGATCGCGGGACAGGTTACGAGCCTGCTCGACGACATCAGCACCGAGGGCAGCTACCGGCTCACCCTCGACGCGAACGATCGGATCGTCTGGTCGAGCGGCGAGGGGGACGAGCAGGACGTCTGGCACAGCGATCCGGAGACCACGCGGTTGCAGCGGCTGACGTTGCGGATGCTGGCGCCGTTCGCGCCGGAAGAGTTGTTGTGACCGGACGCCTCAGCCGGGCGCGATGCGCAGCGATGTCAGATAATCGCGCACCCTGGCCCGGTAACCCTCGCTGCTGGTGACGGTGGCACCGCCGGCGAGCACCAGGATGAAGTCTCCGCGCAGCGTGCGGTTGACCTCGGTCACGTGATTCACGTTGACGATGCAGGAGCGGCTGATCCGAAGCATGGGCTGGCTGCCCATCATCTCCTCCGCCTGGCCCAGGGTGCTGCGGGCGTGATAGGCGTCGCCACCCACCCGGATGGTCACGTAATTGCGGTCCGATTCGATGGCTTCGATCCGGGCCACGTCGAGCACGTGCAGATGGCCGTTCAGCTCGCCGAGCAGGCGCGGTCGCTCGCGGGGCACCCGTGCCCCCCGTTCCATCTCCGCGAGGAGCTCACGCAGCAATCCCTGGCGTTCGACGGGACTCGCATGGCGCGGGCGCACGCGCTCGAGCGTCTTGCGGAACCGCTCCTGGTCGAAGGGCTTCATCAGGTAGTCCACGGCGCACACCTCGAAGGCTTCGAGCGCGTACGTGTCATAGGCCGTGACGAACACCAATGAAGGCAGATCTTCGGGTGCCAGCGCCCGTGCGATCTCGATGCCGTTCATCGGGTCCATCTGGATGTCGAGAAACAGCAGCTGCGGTTTCGCCGCGCGGATGGCCGCGAGCGCCGCGACGCCGTCGCCGTATTCGCCGACCACGTTGAGGTCCGCCTCGGCCGCGCACATCTCACGCAAGGTGCGGCGGCCGGCGAGCTCGTCATCGACGATGATGACGTTCATCATGCGCCCACCAGGGGCGCTTCGGTGCGCACGCCGGAGCGGTCGGGCGACACGTGGACCTCCGGCATGTGGATTTCGCTCACCCACTGCGAGCCGTCGATGCCGGCGGACAGCGAGGCACGGCCGTCGAATTGAACGGCCAACCGCTCGCGCACGTTCTTGAGGCCGATGCCCGGGTGACCGGCCGTCCCGGCCTTTCCGACCGTGTTGCTGACGCGCAGGGTGAGCACGCGCGGGCCGCCGTGCACGGCCACGCGGATGACGACGGGACCTTGATGACCCGCCAGGCCGTGAACCACGGCGTTCTCCACCAGGGGCTGCAGAATCAGGCTGGGCACCCACACGGCCGGCAGATCCCGCGACTCCGGCAGCTCGATGGTGAGCCGGTCGGCAAAACGGCGTTGCTGCAGTTCGAGATACAGCCGGACGAACTGAATCTCGTCGGCGAGCCGGGTGAATTCCCGTTCGCCGGCATTCAGCAAGCGCCGCAGGAGATCGGCGAGTTGCACGACCATGGACTGTGCGCCCTTGGGATCCCAATCGATGTTGCCCCGGATGGTGTGCAGCAGATTGAAGAGGGTGTGCGGCGAGAGCTGCATGCGCAGCGCCGTGAGGCGTGCCGAACTCCATTCGCGCTCCAGGTCGGCAACCCGCAGCTGCGCATTGCGAAAACGGATGTAGAGCGCAAGACCGGTGACCAGGGCGAGTCCGAAGCCGTACGACGGCAGAAAGGTGACGAAGCTCGCCAGCCACAGCGAGACGAACATGGCATTGAGCAACGGCTCGCCGGCATGATGCATCATCGCCTGATCGTGCCACTGCATGCCGGAAATCGCGAGATTGGCGAGGATCATGGCGGGATACGCGATGGCCGCGAAGAGGCCGCCGAGAATCAGCTGCAGCGGAACCGCCACCAGCAGCGGCCGCCATTGGATGCGCAGCGAAGCCCAGAAAGAGATCAACAAGAACGGCAGCAACATCACGTGCTGCAGCACGCGCGCATCCCATGGAGCGAAGCGCGGCATCGACGGACTCTCGGCGATCCCGGTCCGCATGCTGTACGCGTACAGCACGTTCGAGAGCGCGACGTAGGTCCAGAATGAGCAAACGATGGCGAAAAACTGGCGCCGGCTCAGTCCGCCGGCGAGGCCCTGGGCCGCTGACTCCGCTCGTTTCATGGGCAAAGCCTAGCGCAATTCTCGCGTCCCGGGCGCCCGGCGGCTCGTCCAGGGACGAACTCGTCGACGGCGGGGACGGTCACGACGGGCGGCCGCAGACGCGCCGCCACCCGCCGGTGTCTGATGGAGCCGTCGTCAATCACACCTCGAGGATCAAGCCAATGAACATCAACCACGTGAAACCCGCCTGGGTGCTGGCGCTGTGCGCCGCCGCCGGTTGCTCCGTCGCTTCCGCCGGCACCGCGACCACCACCCCGGGCTCGAACCTGGACGTGCCCCACATCGCCGTCCACTACGATGCCTCACTGCTCGCCTCCGACGCCGGTGCCCGGGTGGTCTACCGTCGTCTGGTGCGGGCGGCCGAACAGGTTTGCCCGAATCCCACGGGCAGTCACCTGGTGAGCGCCGTCATTCTGAATTGCCGCAACCAGGCGGTTGCCAGGGCCGTGAGCGAGATCGGCAATCCGCGCCTGGCGGCGGCGGTGCCCGGCCACGCGATTTCCGGTTGATGGGCGGCACGGAGCGGCCCGCGGGACGGACGCGGCGCGACCGCCGCTCCGTCCCGACCTTGAACGGACTTCGCCGACCCTGGGCCTGCTTCGCCGACCCTAGGCGGACTTGGCCATGTGGGCGGCGTAGCGCTTCATGCCGTCCAATATTTCGGCATGTGCCAGGTCGAGTCCGGCCCAGCCGACCACCTTGACCCACTTGCCGGCTTCCAGATCCTTGTAGTGCTCGAAAAAATGCTGGATCTGTTTCAACCGGATGTCGGGCACATCGCCGATGGATTTCCAATGCGTGTACAGCGGACAGATGGCATCGGCGGGAACCGCGAGCAACTTGGCATCGCCCCCGGCCTCGTCGTCCATGCGCAGCAGGCCCAGCGGGCGGCAACGAACGACCACGCCCGGCAGCAAAGGAAACGGGGTGTGGACCAGAACGTCCACGGGATCGTTGTCGTCGGCGATGGTTTGCGGAACGTAGCCATAATTGGCGGGATAATGCATGGCCGTCATCATGAAGCGATCGACGAACAGGGCGCCGGAATCCTTGTCCACCTCGTACTTGATGGGGTCCGCGTTCATCGGTATCTCGATGATGACGTTGAATTCGTGCGGTACGTTGGCGCCGGCGGTGACTTTGCTGATGCTCATCTGATCAGGATCCTCGTTCATTGCTCTCGGGTGCGAGAGCACGTTCTACCATAATCCTTTTCGAGCGCCCGGAACGTCTAGTCGATCGCAATCGCGCGCGGCCCGGCGCCGACGGCGACCGGTTTGGAAATGGCGGTCAGCGCACCCGTGGACGCATCGATGGAGAAGGCCGAGACGTCCGCCGACCCGTAGTTGGCGGCGTAGAGGAAGTGGCCCGACGAATCGATCGCAAGCGACACCGGCAGGGTGCCGGCGGCGCTCTGCGACATCAGGGTGAGCGCGCCGGTGGTGCCCACCGCGTAGCTGGCGATGTCGTTGTTGCTCGTGACGTTGGCCGCGAAGGCGAAGCCGCCCGCGGGACTCACCGCGATGAACTGCGGGCTGGTGGAGGTGGCGAGGGGTGAGCCGGCCGCCGTGAGCACGCCGCTGGCGGCGGTGACCGCGTAGGCCGACAGCGAAGCGCCGGATTTATTCGCCACGTAGGCAAAGGTGCCGGCCGGATTCACCGCAATCGAGATCGGACCGGAGCCCGCGCCGATGTCGTACGGCGAGCCGGAAACGCTGGTCAACGCACCGGTGAGAGAATCGATGGCGAGCGCCGACACGGTGCCGTCGCTGAAATTGGTGACGTACAGATACGTGCCGTTCGGGTCCGTCGCCAGCGCACTGGGGGCCTTACCCACCAGGAAGGGTGAGCCGCTGACCGCGGTGACGGTACCGCTGCCCGACGCAATGGAGAATGCCGAGATGCTGTTGTCGTTTAGGTTGGCCACGTACAAATAGCGGCCGGTGGGATCGATGGCGAGGGCCAGCGGACTGCTGCCCACCGGAATGGCCACGCTGGCCGACGTCAGGGCACCGGTCGCGTCGGTGATGGCATACACCGATACGCTGTTCGAGGAGTTGTTGACCACGTAGAGGTAGGTGCCGTCGGGATTGACCGCCATGGCGATCGGCGCCGCGCCGGACGACGCGAACGGCGAGCCCGCGATGGGGGTCAGACCACCGGTGGTCGAGTCGATGAAAAACGCCGAAATCGTGTTGGAATTCTGGTTGGCGACGTAGACATAGCGTCCCGTCTGCGTGCAGTTGACCAAGACGTTGGTCACGTCGGCTTTGTCGATGGTGCCCGTGCCGTTGGCCACCGTACAGGTCTGCGTCGGGTTCGAGGGCTGCGTACGCACCGTGACCGAGTACGTGGCGTCGTTGGCGAGGCTGGTCGGAAAGGTGAACGTGCCCGATGCGCTGACGCTCAGATACTTGCCGGAACTGTTTTGCAGCACGAGGCCCGAGCCCTTGAGCCCCGTCACCGTGCCCCCCACCGTGTAGGGCGTATTGAACAGGCAGGACGGCAGGGCGAGCGCCGCCAGCATTCCCACCCACGCCACGTATCTCATGCTTCGAACTCCGGCGCCTTGTCCCATTCCATGAGACCGCAGGTCCCGCCAAACATTCCCTCGCTCACCCGCGGCGCGCCGTCCGGGGCGACCACGCCACGGCGCCGCGGCGGGCGCCGCGCGTGCCGGCCGGGTGTCGCAGGCACGCTACAGGACGCCCATGACCCATGAATTTACGTATCATGCCGGCAAGGTGAAATGTCGCAATTCTCAAAAGCGGAAAGCTCTCATGTTCCCAAGATCAAGAATCCCGCGCACGCCCGCCTGGCCGCGCACGAGTCGCTGGCCGTGCGCCGCCCTGCTCGGTGTCTGCATGTTGCCACAGACGGCGTCGGCCGGCCTCGGCGAGCCGGAGGCGGCGGTCGCGACGGATGCCGAACGACTCGCGGGGAGCCTGAAGTCGATGGACCGATCCGCGTACCGTCTCCACGAAATCCAGCTGCCCTCGGGCACGGCGCTGCGCGAGTATGCCGATTCGTCCGGCCTGGTGTTCGCCGTGGCCTGGAGCGGCCCGTCCATCCCCGACCTACGTCAGGCGTTGGCCCGGTATTTCGAACCCTACGCGGCGGCGGCCGAGGCCAACCGGTCGGGACATCGCCATCTGGAGATCCGGCAGGATCGGCTGGTGGTGCAGTCGAACGGGCACATGCGGGCATTCACCGGTCGCGCCTATCTGCCCCAGGCGGTACCCGTGGGCGTTTCGCTGGACGAGATACGTTGATGCGCGGCCTGTGGCGGATGCTGGGAATGGGCTGGATGGGCATGGCCGTCCTGATCGCGGCTTCCTGCGGCGG
>CAZZWZ010000103.1:0-10712 GCA_964657955.1 uncultured Steroidobacteraceae bacterium | reverse complement strand
CGCCTGCCGCGCCCCGGCAGGGCGCCCCGGCTTGGCGCCGTCCGCGCTACTTGAACACCACCGTCTTGTGTTCGTCCAGAAACACGCGATGCTCGAGGATCAAACGAACCGCCGTGGATAGCGCGCGCCGTTCCGAGTCGCGCCCCGCGGCGGTCAGCATGTCGGGGGTGAAGCTGTGGTCCACCCGCTCCACCATCTGCTCGATGATGGGACCCTCGTCCAGATCGCCGGTGACGTAGTGCGCCGTGGCGCCGATCAGCTTGACTCCGCGGTGATGCGCCTGATGGTAGGGCTTCGCGCCCTTGAATCCGGGAAGGAAGGAATGGTGAATGTTGACGGCGCGACCGCGCAGCCGCTTGCACACCTCGTCCGAGAATATCTGCATGTACCGCGCGAGCACCACGAGCTCGGTCTGGGTGGCCTCGATCAGTTCGAGCAGCCGTGCTTCCTGCGCAGCCTTGGTGGCCGCGGTGACGGGCATCAGGTGGTACGGGATGCCGTGCCGATCCGCGATGTCCCGCATGTCGGGATGATTCGACACCACGCCGCTCACGTCCATCTTGAGTTCGCCGGTGCGTTGCCGGTACAGCAGGTCCTCCAGACAGTGATCGAGCTTGGACACCAGGATCAAGACCTTGGAGCGGTGCGAACCGTCGTGGATCGCCCACTGCATCTGCTCGGCGGCGGCGACCGCCATGAAATCGGCGCGCAGCCGCTCGAGGTCCATCCCTTCCCCGGAGACGCCGCAGAACGTCACACGCACGAAGAAACGTTTCGTCAGCACGTCGTCGAATTGCTGCATTTCCATGATGTAGAGCCGGTGTGCCGCAAGGAATCCGGTGACCGCCGCGGTGGTACCCATGCGGCTGGCACAGCTCGCCGTCAGTATGTAAGTATGGTCGGTGTTGAAATCCATCCGGCGATATTACCGAAATTTTCAGCGGGTAGAATCCGTGATCGTGAACGACGGCTCTGCGACGGAACGGGACGGGGCTTGCGCACAGGCGGCGGCGGCGCTGCGCGAAGGTCGTGCGGCCACCGCCGAGCGTCAACTGCGCGCGCTGCAGGCGTCGGCACCCGGCGAGGTCCTGAGCCTGCGCCTGCTCGGCGCGGCGTTGCTGGCCCAGGACAAATGCGCCGAGGCCATCGCCGTGCTCGAACGCAGCGTCGCCGCATCCCCGTCCTGCGCGCAGGCGCGCGTCGACCTGGCGCGTGCGCGGCGCGGTGCGGGCGATCCGGCGGCGGCGCGCGAGGAGTTGCGCCGGCTCATCGCCACCGCACCCGATCTTCCCACGGCCTGGCTGGCCTATGGCGACGTGCTGGTCGACCTGCGTCGCTACCCCGACGCGCGTTTCGCCTACGAACGTGCCCGGCTGGCCGATCCGCAATGCCGGCGCATCGAGGCGGCGACCGCCGCGTTGATCGCGGCGGATCGCAAGACGGCGGAGGTGATCTTTCGCGACATCCTGGCGGCGGATCCGAGTCACGTGGCGGCGCTGTGCGGGCTGGCCGCCGTGTCCCTCACCGTCAGCCGCGGCGCCGATGCGCTGCGACTGCTGCGCCATGCGCTGAAGCAATCCGCGCATCTGCCGTTGACGTGGCGCGGCCTGAGCCAGACCTATGTCGATCTCGGCCGTCTCGCCGAGGCGGAGACGGCGGTGCGCCGCCTGCTCGCGACCGAACCCGAGAATCCCAAGAACTGGGTGTTGCTCGGCAACGTCTGCACCCGGCTGATGCGCCAGCCGGATGCGCTCGCCGCCTTCGAGGAGGCCGCGCGCCTCAGCCCGGGAGAAGTGCGCCTGCGGCTCTCCATAGGCCATCTGCACAAGACGCTCGGCAGGCGCCGCGAATGCGAAGCGGCCTACAAATCCTGCCTTGCCTCGGATCCGACCTTCGGCGAGGCCTACTGGAGTCTCGCCGACCTCAAGAACTACGCCTTCGACGATGCCGAGATCTCCGCCATGCAGGGGCTGCTGCGGAGCCCGGGCGACGCCGATGGCGACGACACCGGCCAGGCGCACGTTCATTTCGCCTTGGGCAGGGCATTCGAACTGCGGCGGGATCATGCGGAGGCGTTTCGACACTATGCCCTCGGCAATGCGCGGCGGCGCAGGACCGTGCCGTTCGACATCGAATTCTTCGAGCACAAGACACGGCGGGTGCGGGAATTCTTCGACGCGGCGTTCTTCGCGCAATGTGCCGGCGGCGGCCTCGACGATCCGGCCCCGATCTTCATCGTCGGACTGCCCCGGTCGGGTTCGACCCTGGTGGAGCAGATTCTCGCCAGCCACTCCCGGGTGGAGGGCACCTTCGAGCTGCCCAACGTGCTGACCATCGTCCGCGAGTTCGATCATGCCGACCGGCGGCACGATGCGTATCCGGAGATCCTGCGGGCCGTCCCGCCGGAACGCTATGGCGAGCTGGGCCGCCGCTACCTCGAGGAGACGGCGCCCATCCGCAGCGGACGGCCGCATTTCATCGACAAGATGCCGAACAATTTCAGTCACGTGGGTTTGATCCGCGCGATGCTGCCGCGGGCGGTCATCGTCGACGTGCGGCGGCATCCCATGGATGCGTGCTTCAGCACGTACAAGCAGAATTTCGCCGAGGGACAGTCCTTCAGTTACGACCTCGAGGATCTCGGCCGGTATTTCCGCTGCTATCTTGCGCTCATGGACCACTGGGATGCCGTGCTTCCCGGCCTCGTGTTGCACCTGCAATACGAGGACCTGGTCCGGGAGCCGGAGGCCAACATCCGCCGTCTCCTGTCGCACTGCGCCCTCGACTTCGAACCCGCGTGCCTGGAGTTTCACGAGACCAAGCGGCCGGTGCGCACCGCGAGCGCAGAACAGGTGCGTCAGCCCCTGTACGCCTCCGGAGTGGGCCACTGGCGGCATTTTGCGGCGGACCTGGAGCCGCTGCGCCGCGCGCTCGGCGACGTGCTGGAGCGATTTCCCGATCCGCAACCCGTGCGCTCGAAACTGTTGAACGATCGATAAACTTCATGTCCGCCAAGCATTGACAGGCTGCGCTGCGTCGGGACATGATCGCCGGGAGCGGGCGCGACGCGCGGCCCGAGCCGTCCAGAGAAGCTTGAGGGATGTACCGATGCGCAGAATTGCCGCGCGTGCCGTGCTCGAACCGCGTTGCCGCCCGTCGGCGACGCCCCCGTCCCGCTCCAGGCTGGCGGTGGCCATCGCGGCCGCCTTGTCGGGTCCGGCGGTGGTCCATGGGTTGCCGGCGCTCGCGGTGGAGGCGCCCGATGCGACGCTCGAGGAGGTCGTGGTGACGGCGCGCAAGCGCACGGAGAACCTTCAGGACGTTCCGATCAGCATCGACGTCTTCACCGCCAGGGATCTGCAAAACCTCGGCATTTCGCAGTTCGAGGACTACGCCAGCCGGACGCCGTCCATCTCTTTCATCAGTGCCGGTCCCGGCACCCAGACCTTCGTGATGCGCGGTGTGTCCGACGGCAGCAATCCGAACTACTCGAACACCGCCTCGACCGCCTACCTCCTCGACGACATGTCGATGAACTACTACGGCACCACCCCCGATCTGCATCTGTACGACATCGCGCAGATCGAGGTGTTGAACGGTCCGCAGGGCACCACGTTCGGTGCCGGCGCCATGGCCGGCGCACTGCGCTTCATCACCAACAAGCCCGATCCGAAGGCGTTCGCCGCAGGCATCGACGTCGATGTGGGACAGGTCGAGTCCGGCAGCCACAACGGCACGTTCGAAGGCTATTTGAATCTGCCCATCATTGCCGACTGGACGGCGTTGCGCATCTCCGCCTTCAAGGATTATCACGGCGGCTTCATCAACAACTTGAACACCACCCGCAACTGGGTCAACGGCACGACGTCGACCAACGCCGCATTTTCGGGCAGGAACTACAACGTCGAGAAGGTCACGGGGGCGCGCATCGCGCTCGGCCAGGTGATCGCCGAGGGATGGAAGGCCACCTTGACGTACAGCTACCAGAAGCAGCTCACGCATGGGGCCTGGGATCAGGATCCCACGCTCGGCGGCGCCATGGCCGCGGACGGCACGCTGGTGAACGGACCCGTGCGCCCCCTCGGCACGCACAACGTGGCGCGGTTCGGTCCCGAATTCAAGCAGAACTATGCGAAAACCCTGGATCTGCATCTCGACGGCGACGTGGGCATCGGCGACCTGGTGTTCGCCAGCACTTACTGGGCGCAGGACGATCGGCTCGTGAATGAATACTCCGAGTACATGCAGTACATCAACACGGCCAGCCTCAATGCAACCTCGCGCCAGGCGTTCACCTGCCTCACCGATCCCATCAACGGCGCGGGCTTCAGCGGCTGCAACGTGCCGACCCTGTCCTACGACTACATCCAGCACATCCAGCGATGGTCCAATGAGCTGCGCCTGCAATCGAAGGAGGGCGGCCGCCTGCACTGGCTGGCCGGCGCCTACTGGGAGAAGACGCGCGACGTCTACAGCGATTATTTTCACATGCCCGGCCTGCAGACCGCCGGTCAGCAGTGGCAGGCCTACGCCTCGTACTACGGCCAGACGGGGCAGCCGCCCAAACCCGACGACTGGTACAGCTATGTCGCGCGCAGCGACTATCTGCAGACCACCGAGTTTGCGAACATCACCTTCGACATCACCCCGCGCCTGCACGTCGAGGCCGGCACGGCGCATTTTCACTCGAGTTTCAACACCTTCCAGGACGGCGGCTTCTGGTACTCGCCGCAGACCGTGACGGAGGCACCGGGCTCCTCGCACAAATGGAACAGCAAGGCCGGGATCAGCTACAAGGTGCTCGACGGCCTGCTGGTGTACGCGGACGCCGCGCAGGGATTCCGCGACGGCGGCGTCAACGGAGGCCTGCCGCAACCCTGCGTGACCAAGGGCGCACCCAGCCGTTTCACGCCCGACACGCTCACCAACTACGAAATCGGCTGGAAGTCGACCCTGCTGGACAAGCACCTGATCTGGGACGGCGCCGTCTACTACATGCCGTGGAAGAATCTGCAGTCGTCGATCTTCGATCCCGACGTGTGCGTGGAAGGCAGTTTCAACGCCAACATCGGCGATGCACGGATTTATGGCATGGAATCCGACCTCAAGTACCAGGCCGGCCGGTTCCTGAGCATGGAGCTGTCGGCAAGCTACAACGACTCGCGGGTGAAGAGCGATCACTTCTACAATGCCGATTTCCAGGTGCAGCCCGGGGAGCGGCTTCCCTACGTGCCGTATTTCAGCTGGAGCGCCAACGCGCGGTACGAAGCACCGATCCGGGACGCCTTGCACGGCTACGCGCAATACGACGTCTCGCACAAGGGCGACATGTGGAATTCATTGCAGACCAACGGGTCGAACGGGTTGCCGCGCGTGCTTCAGCCGGGCTATTCCATCATGAACCTGCGATTCGGGGTCAGCCAGGCCGACGCACATTGGTTGGGCGAGTTCTACATCACCAACGTCGCGAACAAGAATGCGGTGGTGTACACCAACGAGGGCAACTTCGATCTGCGTCAGACGGTGAACGAGCCGCGCGTGTTCGGCGTGCGGGTCTCTTATCGATTCGGTGGCGGGGGAGAGTGAGTCCAGCCCCCGCCGGCGTCGCGCCCCCCGGCCGCGCGCCCGCCGTCCTCGCTCGCTCGAACTACGGTGCATGGCGGACGGCGATGCGTCTGCCGGTCGTCCTTTGCCTGTTTTGGTCCTCGTGGGCGGGGACGCACGCCGCAACCTCGCTCGCCGACACGGCCCCGGCCCAGGCCCTCACGCCGGCGCCGGCGCGCCGCACGTTGACCTCGGACGATTTCTACCATACGCAGGAGTTGAGCGATCCGCAGGTGTCGGCGGACGGCCGGTGGATCGCCTACGTGGTGACCATCAACGATCGTGAGGCCGACGAGGCACGCAGCGCCGTCTGGATGGTGAGCTGGGACGGCACGCAACGCCTGTCCCTCACCGCGGCGGGCGCCGCCGAGAAGCCCCGCTGGAGCCCGGACGGCCGTTTTTTGAGCTATCTGTCCACTCCCCAGGGAACCGACCGGAGTCAGCTCATGCTGCTGGACCGGCGCGGCGGCGAGGCCCGGCCGGCGGGACCTGCCGGCGACATCAGCAACTATGCCTGGTCGCCGGACGGCAGACGCATCGCGCTGGCCATGGAACCGGCGACCCCGCCGGAAAAGTCGCCGCGACCCATCGTCATCGAGGCGCTGCATTTCAAGGACGATCGCGACGGTTATCTCGGCGTCGATCAAGCGCGGCATCTGTACGTCTACGACGTCGAGAGCGGTCATCTCGAGGCGCTGACCACCGATGCGCTTTTTCAGGACGATCTGCCGGCGTGGTCGCCCGACGGCGCGCAACTGGCTTTCGTGCGCACGCACGAGCGCGGGGCGGATCCCGACGGCCGGGAGGACATCGACGTCATCGACGCGCGGCCCGGAGCCGTCCCGCATGCCCTCGCGCGTCCGTTTGCGCCGAATACACAGAAGCTCGCGTACGCCCCGGACGGAAAACTCCTTGCCTATCTGCAGGGGGACGCACCCCGGTTCAACGCCTACATGCAGGATCGATTGTTCGTCGTGGCCACGGCCGGCGGCGCGCCGCGCGGACTCACCGACCGCCTCGATCGCGCCGTGACCTCGTTCGCCTTCATCGATCCGTCCGCCCTCATGATCACCGTGGAGGACGACGACGTCGAGTACCCGGCGCGCGTGGACGTCGCCGACGGCTCCATCGCGCGGCAGGGCGGCACCGGAAAATTCGTCGCCACCTCCCTCTCCTCCGCGGCAGGGCACACGGCACTGCTGCGGTCGGACGACACGGAATTCGCCGAAGTGTATGCGCTCGAGAGCAGCGGCCTGCGCAAGGTCACCACCCACAACGATGCGTTCCTGGCCCAGGTGGCGCTCGGCCGGGTGGAGGACCTGCGCTTCAAGAGCAGGGACGGCACCGAGATTCACGGCATGATGGTCGAGCCGCCCGGTTATGTTGACGGGCGACGCTATCCCACGGTGTTGTGGATTCACGGCGGCCCGAACGGACCGGACGAGCATGCGCTGACGCTCGACGGCTATCAGTTCGAGCACCAGATGTTCGCCGCCAAGGGCTTCGTGGTGCTGCGGGTCAACTACCGCGGCGGCAGCGGACGTGGCGCGGCGTATGCGAGGGCGATCGCCGCCGACTGGGGACACAAGGAGGTGGAGGACCTTCTCGCGGGCGTGAATCACCTCGTCGCCCGCGGGATCGCAGACCCCGACCGGCTCGCCGTCGGCGGCTGGAGTTACGGCGGGATCTTGACCGATTACACCATTGCCAGCGACCGTCGTTTCAAAGCGGCCATCAGCGGTGCCGGCAGCGCCAACCAACTCTCCACCTACGGCTCCGACCAGTACGTCCTGCAGTACAACAGTGAACTGGGCCCTCCATGGCGCAACACGGCGCTGTGGCTCAAGGTGTCGTATCCGTTCTTCCATGCCGACCGCATCCGCACGCCGACCTTGTTCCTGGGCGGCGCAAAGGACTTCAACGTTCCCGTCATCGGTGGCGAGCAGATGTACCAGGCCCTGCGCACGCTGGGGGTGCCGGCGCGGCTGGTGGTGTATCCCGAGCAGCACCACATCTTCACCCGTCCCAGTTTCCTCAAGGATCTGGACGAGCAGATGTCCGCGTGGCTGGAACGGTACGTGCCGCGGTAGCGCCATGACCAGTTCACGACTCGAGGCCTGCAGTTGGCACCGCCCCGCGGCGCGGCCCGGACATCTTTCGTTCGCTGTCGTTTATAGTGTCGAAAACGTCGCTTCGAGGCAACGCCGGGAAGGCGATTGTTGCTATGGTGTAACTATCTGAAATCTCGGTAAAAACCAGGAACCGACATGAGCGCCCAACCCACGTCCCGGAAGTCCCTGACCGCCCGCGAGGACATGCTGCGCCGCCTGCGCAGTCGCAAGCCTGCCACGGCCCTGGAGCGGGACTTCTACACCAGCCCGGATGACTTCCAGATCGATCTGGACATGATCTGGTATCGCGACTGGCTGTTCGTCGGTCACGACTGCGAGCTGCTGAACCCCGGCAACTACCTGACGGTGCAGATCGGCCAGTACCCGGTGCTCGTGGTGCGCGATCGCAGCGGCGAGGTGCGGGCCTACCACAACTCCTGCAGGCACCGCGGCTCGAGAATCTGTTCCGAGGCCCACGGCACCGCGGCCCGATTGGTCTGCCCCTATCATCAGTGGACCTACAGCCTCGACGGACGCTTGCTCGCCGCCCGCGACATGGGCGCCACCTTCGACAAATCGCTGTACGGGCTGAAGCCCGTGCACTGCGCCACGGTCGGCGGCTACATCTGGGTGTGCGTCGCCGATGTGGCCCCGGATTTCGAACCCGTGCGCCGCCAGCTGGAACCCTACTTCCTGCCGCACAAGCTGCACGAGACCAAGGTGGCGTTCGAATACACCATCGTCGAGAATGCCAACTGGAAGCTCGTCTGGGAGAACAACCGCGAGTGCTACCACTGCGCCGGCAATCACCCGGAACTGATTCGCTCCTTCCCCGAAGATCCCACCATCACCGGCGTGGACGGTGGCTTCAGCAATCCGCGCATCCGGGAACGGTGGGCGCACTGGGAATCCATCGGGCTGCCCAGCCAGTTCAAGATTTCGCCGGACGGTCAGTACCGCACCACGCGCTATCCGCTGAACGAAGGCACCACGTGCTACACGATGGACGGCAAGGCCGCGGTCAGCCGGCCGCTCACCGACAGCATCACCGAGCCGGACATCGGCACGCTGTTGCTGTTTCATTTTCCCACCACCTGGAATCACGTGATGGCCGACAGTGCCACCACGTTCCGCTTGCTGCCCCTCACGCCCACCACCACGCAGCTCACCACCAAGTGGCTGGTGCACAAGGACGCCGTGGAAGGGGTGGACTATGACCTCGAGCGATTGATCGAAGTATGGCGGGCCACCAACGATTCGGACCGCCGCGTGTGCCAGGAGAATCAGATCGGCGTCAATTCACCGGCCTACGAACCGGCCCCGTATTCGCCCGTGCATGAGGACGGCGTCACGCAGTTCGTGGACTGGTATTGCACGCATCTGGAGCAGCGGCTGACCGAAGCGGGGTAGGCCGCGGGCCTCTCACAGCAGCGGATGCACCGGACTGAACACGGGCGTGAGCCAGTATAGCCGCGCGAGCTCTCCGTATCCCCGGTAGACGAAATGCGCGTTGCTCTTCAGCAGCGCCGCACGGTTGGCCCGGTAGAACGCCGGGATCTCGTACCAGGCCATGGTCGGCTTCAAGTGATGCGCCACGTGCAAGTTGTTGTAGAGGTACAGCAGGCCGAAGATTGCATTCGATTCCACGGATGCGGTGCGCTCCTGCGAATCGTCGGCGGCGCGATGCTCGGTGAAGGCGCGCAACAGGCTCAAGCTCAAGCCCGGGTACGCCACCAGCAGGCAGTACTGCCACCAGGGAAAATGGCAGACACCCGAGATGAACCAGAACAGCAGCGCCACGGCCACGGCGTGCAGGCCCCAGTGCGGCAGATGACTGGTGTCGCCCCGGCGCACGCGGCCGATCTCCCGGTTCACCAGAATCCACAGGCGCAGCGCCGGGCCGATGAGCAGGCGGCCCGCCATGGTTTGATTGAACGTGAGCAGGGCGCGCTGGATGGGCCCGGTACGCTGCCAGTCGGCCTGCCGCACGTAGTACGATTCCGTGTCCACGCCGGGCACCGTCAGATGCACGTCACGGTGATGCGTGCTGTGGCTCTTGCGGTACAGCGGAAAGGGGAACCACAGCCCCAGCGGCGGGAATACCACGGCGAAACGCAGCCACGCGGGCACCCCCCGAAACGCGTGGATGGCCTCGTGCTGCAGTGAAAAATGCCAGGCCAGCAGGTATGCGCCCACCGGCATGATCACCCACCAGGGCAGCACGGCGTTGAACCACACCAGCGAACACCAGGCGCCGTACAGCACGAAGGCCACCACCCACGTGGGACCATCGAACTGCCGAAATTTATTGGGGGGATCCAGCATGGTCCCATTTTAGACCATGGCGGGACGGGCCACCAACCGACCACGGCTCACCCGGCGAAGGCCGGGTGCATCACGGTGGCCAGCGGGCGGGATCGCCAGTAGAGCATCGTCTCCTGGGCGCGGTCCCGCAAGGCGTCGTACAGGGCGGGGTCGGGGTGGACGAAACGTTCCAGCAGCAAGGGTTCCATGAATTGCCGCGTCGCCGGCGACTCGTGCGCGTCGAGGAACGCGCGGGTGAGCGCGGCCCGGTCGCCGGCCGGGGGGGAGGCCACCAACACGGGGATGGGGGTGGAGGTCGTGCGGGCGACGACGCGCACGCGCGCGGCGAGATCGGGGCGGTGCCGGCGCATCAGGCTGAAGGCGAATGAATCGATGGGTGCGATCTCCGCCTCCCCCCGGATCACCGACCGCAGCGCGCCCAGCGGCGTCACGGTGGGCGCCACCACCTCGCGGAACAACGGCTCCGGCGCGACCTCGAGCGCGGTCGACAGGGCCTGGAAATAGCTCAGCGCCGCAACGCAGCCCGACTGGGACCCGGGCACGGTGAGCGCGAGGCGCCGCCCGAAGGTGTCCGCCTCCGTCGCAAAGCTGCTGTCCTCGCGCACCACGAACTCGCTCCAGTAGCACGCCTCACCGCCGAAGGCGGCGGGCGAGGGCACCGGCGCCGCGATC
>CAZZWZ010000102.1:0-10713 GCA_964657955.1 uncultured Steroidobacteraceae bacterium | reverse complement strand
AACGCCGGCACCGACTCGAACGAGATGAGTGAAATCGTCGTGACGGCGCAGCGAAAGGAGGAAAACCTCGAGCACACGCCGGTTTCCCTGTCGGTGCTCGGCGGAGACGACCTGGCCAGGCGCGCCATCGTCACCGAATCGGACCTGCAGGCGGCGGTGCCCGGCCTCGGCGTCAAAGCCTCCTCCGGCTCGAACCAGCTGAACTATGTCATTCGCGGCCAGTCGCTGGATTCCTTCAGCGGGGTACGCCCCGGGGTCCTTCCGTACGTGAACGAGGTGCAGGTTGCGGGCAACGGGGCGAGCGGTTTCTACGATCTGCAGTCCGTCCAGGTGCTGAAGGGACCGCAGGGCACCTTGTTCGGCCGGAACGCGACGGGCGGTGCCGTTCTGTTCACCACGACCAAGCCGACGGAGGATTTCGGTGGCTATGTCAGCGCCAGCGCGGGCAATTACAACCTGTTTCGGACGGAGGGGGCGCTCAACGTCCCCATCATTCCCCAGGTGTTGCTGTCGCGAACCGCCGGGTTCTACGAGACGCACCGGGGTTATCAATACAACCTCTACGACGACTCGCATCCGGGCGACGTTCGCCGCTACGGCATCCGGGAGAGCCTGACCTTTCATCCCACGGACGGATTCACCGATGCCCTGGTGGTCGATTACGCGCATTCCGGCGGCTCGAGCGTCAGCGAGATCATCCACAGCATCTACGCCCCCGGCAGCACCAACGCGGCGATTCCCGCGAACATCCTCTTCACCCCGGCGCTCGACGGCGTGACGGGACCCGGGTCGTGGCAGGCCTATCTCAATGCGCATCCCCGGGCGTATCCGGGAGGCATCGTCGCCTACACCGCGCTGCAGAACGCGCGCGGTCCGTACACCGTCGACATCGATTCGCCCACCTTTCACCGGGCCAACAATCTCATCGTGTCGAACATCACCACGGTGGATCTCGCGCCGAGCCTGCAATTCAAGAACGTGTTCGGCTACACCAGCCTGCGCAGTTTCGACGGCGCCGAGTTCGACGGTTCGCCCTACGACGTGGATCAGCGCGGACTCGGCGGGGACGACTCGCGGTATCGCCAGATTTCGGAGGAAGCGCAGCTGATCGGCAAGGTGCTGCAGGAGCGTCTCAGCTACGTCGCCGGGTTCTACTTCTCGGATGAGTATCATCCCGAACGTGCGGTGAGCGATCTCGTCGACGTCTCGCCCATCATCCCCGTCACCGCCCAGGTCAACGACGTGGACACGCGCAACCGGACCTATGCCGGCTACGCCCAGGGCTCCTACGATTTGAGTGCGCTGTCGGAGGGCTTGAGCGCCTCGCTGGGCGCCCGCTACACCTCGGAAAGGGTGTCCTCGCGTCACGTCGGCGACGATGTGTACCTGGCAAATCCCCATCCCGGCTACATGACGCCGCTGCAGGATACCTTCGACAAGCTGAGCTGGCATGCGGGCCTGCAGCAGCAGATCGATCCGGAGCTCCTGGTCTATCTCACCGCACAGCGCAGTTTCCGCAGCGGCGGCTTCAATTTCTTCTCGGCGCCGCTGTCGGGACTGGGCAACCGGGGGGGCAGCGAATACGCACCGGAGACGGCGACCGACGTCGAGCTCGGAGCGAAGTTTCAGGGCCGGCTCGCCGGGGTGCCGGCACGCCTGAACATCGCCTTGTACAATCAATGGGTGGAGGATGCGCAGCGCGTGACCTATGCCGAGGTGTTCGGCGCGCCGTCCGCCGTCACGGTCAACGTTCCGCGCACGCTGATCCGGGGCATCGAGAGCGACGGGACGCTCAATCTCCTGTCGTGGCTGAGCGTCGGCACCAGTTTCGCCTACACCGATGCCGCCTTCACGCAGAACCAGGTCTCGGTGCTGGGTTCGCCCAACGTGGCGTTCGGGCCGGTGCCGGACGTCGCGCGCTGGTCGGGCGTGGCCTACACCGAAGTGGGCGCTCCGCTCGGCCCCGACCTGCGCGGCACGCTTCGCATGGAATTTTACGGACAGACCGCGAGCACCTACAGCTCCACCGCCGGTACGGTCAATCCCGGTACCGGCATCCCCGGCTACGGGCTGCTGAATTTTCGCCTGGGACTGGACCCGGCGTCGAAGGCGGGCTGGTCGCTGTCGGCCAATCTCAAGAACGCCTTGAACAAGGTGTACTACGTCGGCGGCGTGGGCTTCGGCAGCCTCTTCACATTCAACACGGTGGTGCCCGGTGACCCGCGGACATGGCAGGTCGAGGCGCGATATCATTTCTGACGTGCGGCAATCATTCCGCAAGGTAGTCTCGACATGAAGCCGATCATTCATTGGATGGCCTGTTTGACCGCCGGCGTGATTCTGGGCGCTTCCGCCCGGGCGACGCCGGTCAGCGGCACGGCGGTGGACGCGTCCGGCAGGCCGCTGCCCTTCGTGCGCATCCGCATCTCCGGCGCCGATGCCAGCCGTTTCTCGACGACGGTGTTCTCGGTGGAGGACGGCACCTTCGACGCCAGGGACGTGAACGTGGGCGGCTCGGAGCCGCAGTTCGACGCATTTCGCATCGGATGGAAGGAGATCAAGCGGGTCGTCACCCGCGATCCCGCCGGCGCGGGATTCGTGGTCAAGGTGACCATGCGCAAGGAGGCCAACGTCGCCGATCAGGTCCCGGCGTCCGCGTGGTTGGGCGGCGACCCGAACTCTGCGGCCTACCAGATGACCATGGTGCAATGCTCGAATTGTCATCAGCTCGGCGCCGACCGCATGCGCAAGTTGTCGATGAAACTCAAGGGCAAGGATTTCTCGGCACGCTCCGAGGCGTGGCTGCACCGGTCCATCGAGGACCTGGGCCCCTACGCGCACACCAAATCGTGGGAGAAAGAGGTCACCGAAACCGATCCGAAGAAGGTCGAGGCGTGGAATGCCGTGGTGCAATACATGCGCTACGTCACCATGCGGCTGGGCGAGAACAATCAGCTGCGGTGGGGATTGAAGGAGGGCAGCCCCTTCTACAATGCGTTGCTGGAGCCGGCGACCAGTCTGTTCGCGCCGCGCGACATGGAGATCATCGTGCCGAATCTCGCGCGCTATTTCCCCGTGAGCTTCGACACCTACACCGGATACGACGACGTCGAGCGGCTGGGACATTACGGGGTGCAGAAGAACACGCAGATCGACGAGTTCGTGCTGCCGACTTTCGGCTGGACCCGGGAAGTGGCGATGGCCCCCGGATCCGACAAGGTGTGGTTCGTGGAAACCGACAAGGACCGGCTCGGCGCCCTGAACCCGGCCGACGGTTCGGTGGAGTTCTACCAGATCCCCGGGGTGGGTCAGCAGGGGCCGCACACCATGAATGCGGACGCGAGCGGCAATCTGTGGATCGCGTGCGAGGACAGCTTCAACGTGGCGAGATTCAACACCAAGACCAAGCAGTGGCGCATGTACCCGCCCGCGAAGGGGACCCTGTTCGGCGTGACCCACGATTTCGCGTTCAACTCGGATCGCTACGTCGAGCCGGACGCGGAGGGCCGCATCTGGCTCACCGATCTGGGGAAGAACGAGCTCTGGGGTCTCAACGTCGAGAGCGGCGACGTGAAACTGTATCGCTTGCCCGTCACCGCCGGCGAGACGCATTTTCATTCGCTGCTGTACGGCGCCGCGTTCGACTCGAAGACTCAGCAGGTGTGGTGGGCCCAGTTGTACGGGAACGTCGGCTCCTTCGATACCAAGGAGAACGTGCCGGACCGTGTCTTCCCGCTGACCCGGGGCTCCGGATCGCGCCGGCTGGCGATTCAGGACGGCTTCCTCTGGGTGGCGCTCTCCGGAGCCGGTCAGCTGCTGAAGATCAGCACCACCACCGGTCTCGAGGCCGGCCGCTACGACCTGCCGGACCGGGGCAGCGCGCCGTACGGCGTCACCTTCGACAAGAAGCGCAATGCGGTGTGGCTCGCGTGCTCGAACGCCGACCGCATCTACCGTTTCGACATCGACCGGCAGTCGTTCAAACAATATCCCATGCCCCGCAAGGAGACATTCCTGCGGGTGATCGACGTGGACCGTCAGACCGGGGACATCTGGACCACCTACGCCAGCCTGCCGGTGGGCAAGCGTGACCCGGCGGTGTTCGGCACCGCGAGCGCCAACAACATCATCGTGCGGCTCCGTCCGGGAGACTGAGCGGTGCGCAATCTCACGAGTGGAGCGACCCTATGAACGGACTTCTGGAAGGCAAAGTGGCAGTGGTGACCGGTGCCGGCTCGGGGATGGGCACGGGCATCGTCGAGTTGTTCTGCGCGCACGGGGCGCGTGTCGTCGCCGCCGACATCTCGGGACGCCAGAACGACGTGGCGAACCGCGTGGGCGATTCCTGCGTCGCCTTTCAGGCGGACGTGTCCCGCGGCGAAGACGTCAGGGCCCTGTGCGAGCTTGCGGTGAGCCGCTTCGGACGGCTCGACGTCATCTGCAACAACGCAGGCATCCAGGGCGCCATCGCCGCGACGGCGGATCAGACGGAAGAGGCGTTCGACCGGGTCATCGCGGTCAATCTGCGCAGTGTGTTTCTGGGCATGAAATACGCCATTCCTCACATGCTGAAGCTCGGCAAGGGGTCGATCGTCAACACCTCGTCGATGGCCGCGCTCGCCGCATTTCCCACGCTGCCCGGCTACACCGCCGCCAAGGGCGGCGTGTCGGCGTTGACGAGGGTCACCGCAGCCGAGTACGCGGCCCAGGGCATTCGGGTCAATGCCATCCTTCCCGGGGCGATCGATACGGGGATGACCCAGGCGCTGCCGAAGGAATTCCTGCAGAGCGCGGTGGCCGCCACGTTGATGGGACGGATGGGCACTCCCCGCGAAATCGCGGACCTGGCGCTGTTCCTGGCGAGCGACGCGTCCTCGTTCATCACCGGCGCCCTGATTCCGATCGACGGCGGTTACACCATCGTCTAGGCGGGACGGCCGGCGCCGGGCCGGGCGGCCGGCGCGCCGGACTGCAGTCCCGCGATGGCCATGCGCGCATAGATCTCGCCGATCTCCTCGGCGGAGACCGGGGATCTGCCGGGTTTGAACCAGCGGTTGGTCCAGCCCATCATGCCGATGATGCCGAACGCCACGATCCGCGCCGGCCCGATGTCCTGAAAGCTGCCGTCCGCATAACCCTCCTCGATGATCGCGCACACGGCATCGTCGTAATCGCGATTGAGCTGCCGCATCTCCTGAGCCCACTTCGAGCGGGCGTCCGCGACGTGTTTCAGGTTCTCCCGGATGTAGATGTACAGCAGCGGGTAGTGCTTTCCGTAGGAGCGCATGAGCTCGACGATCAACTGCCGCAGTTTTTCCGGCGGCGCGGCGTCGCCGTGCCGGATGCGCTGGGCGGCGGCGACGTTGTCCACCGAGGTTTCGCGGATTACCTCATCGAACAGCTCCTCCTTGTTCGAGATGTAGTAGTACAGGGACGCTCGATCGATGTTCAATTCTTCCGCAACGGCCGCCATGGTCGCGCCCTGAAATCCCGTCCGGTTGAACACGCGGGCGGCCGCGTCGGCGATTTCCCTGCGGCGATCCCGGTACGCTCGCGCACCGTCCTCTTTCGCCGCCGCCCGACGGCGACCTATCCCGCTTGCCAATGGCCCACTCCTGTCACGCGCCGCGCTTGCCCCTGTCTTTCACTTCACTATAACGACGGGGACGGGGGGATGCCAGGGTCGGGCTGCGCGAGGGTCCGCGGTTGCGCGGACACGGTGCGCGTCGGCCGACGCACGCCCCCTTTTGCGTCACCCGGCGCTTAGGTTTCCGCTAGCACGCGGCCGACACCGGCGCAACCGACTGATTCGCAAATGCCTGCCTGGCCGTCGGGTGCTGGCACGCATATTGCTCGATTTCTTCGGTGGAACGGAGCCACGTTCGAACCCGCAGGGAAGGATTTCGTCATGAAACACGTCGTCGCATCCGTGAGGATGGGAAACTGGAGGGCCCTGCTGGCCTGTTTCCTCTACTTCGACACGGGATTCACCGCCTGGGTGATGTTCGGTCCCCTGGCGCCCTATCTCTCGAAGCAGCTCGCGCTCACGCCCTCGCAAGCCGGCTTCCTGGTGGCGGTCCCGGTGTTGAGCGCCTCCATCGTGCGCGTCACGCTGGGCAACCTGTTCCAGTCGGTGGACGGCCGGCGTCTCGCGCTGCTCGGCATCGCGATCTCCGCGGTGCCGGCGCTGATTCTGCTGTTTCCCTTCGTTCCCACCTATCGCATGCTGCTCGCACTCGGCGTGCTGCTGGGCGTGGGCGGTGCGAGCTTCGCCATCGCGCTGCCGATGGCGGGCAGCAGTTACCCGCCGCGGGTGCAGGGACTGGTGCTCGGCCTCGCGGCCGCCGGCAACATCGGCGCCGTGGTGGATGGATTCGTGTTCCCCTCCCTCGCGCAGCGCTACGGCTGGCAACACGCGACGGCGGCGGTGCTCCCGCTCCTCGCGCTGAGCGCGGCGGCCATCCTGCTGTGGGCCGAAGATCGCAGCCGCAAGGCGGGCAGCGGCGTGCGCGCGCTGTGGGGGTTCGTGATATCGCTGGTCAGCGTGATGATGCTGGTCCTCCTCATCGACGCGGGCATGCTCGGCGGCGGCCGGACGGGACTGCTGTTGCTCCCGGTGCTCGGCGCGCTCGTGGCGGTGGCCGTGCTGCCGCGGCAGTACGTCGCGGTGCTGAAGGAGCGCGACACGTGGATCATGATGCTGGTGTACGGCATCACCTTCGGCGGATTCGTCGGCATGACCTCGTACGTCAGCTTGTTGCTCACGACGCAGTACGCGCTCACCAAGGTGGACGCCGGGCTCATCATGGCCGCCCTGTCCCTGACGGGCGCGCTGGTGCGTCCCATCGGCGGACTGCTCGCCGATCGTCTGTCCGGCGTCAAGGTGTTGCTGGTGCTCCTGGCGGCCATCGCCCTGTGCAACGGGGGATTCGCCCTGCTCATGCCGCGCCTGGCGGGCGCGGTGGCGCTGCTGCTCGCGCTGTACGTGTGCTTCGGTCTCGGCAACGGCGCCACCTTTCAGCTGGTGCCCAACCGCTGGCGCGGGAAGACGGGACTGATGACGGGGATCATCGGCGCCGCCGGCGGCATCGGCGGCTTCTACCTGCCGGTGGTGATGGGCATCGCGAAGGAGGCCACCGGCAGTTACCAGCTCGGTTTCCTCACGTTCGGCGTGCTCGCGACGCTGGCGTTCGCGGCGCTCGCGTCGTTGCAGCGGCAATGGCTTGCCTGGTCGGGGCCCGCCGTGATGGGCGCCGCGTTCGATCCGCCGATGGCCGCCGACTAGGAGCACGGACCATGAGAGTGGTGGTGATCGGCAACGGCATGGTGGGTCAGCGCGTGGTGGAATCGCTGGCCGGTGCGCAGGACCCGGCGAACGCCGGTACGGTGCCGCTCGAGATCACGGTGCTCTGCGAGGAGCCGCGCGTCGCCTACGATCGCGTCCAGCTATCCTCGATGTTTTCCGGCAAAGCTGCGGAGGACCTGTCGCTGGTGCCGGCCGGCTTCTTCGACCGGCCCGGCCTTCGCTTGATGCTGGCGCAGCGCGCGGCGGGCATCGATCGCGAGCGCCGGTGCGTCCGGACGTCCGGCGGCGAAGAGCTGGCATACGACGTGCTGGTCCTGGCCACCGGATCGAGTCCGTTCGTGCCGCCCATCGCGGGCGCGGACCGGCCGGGCTGTTTCGTGTATCGCACCATCGAGGATCTGCAGGCCATCCGCGAGGCGGGCGCGAAGGCCAGGAGCGGGGTGGTGATCGGGGGCGGACTGCTGGGGTTGGAAGCGGCGAAGGCGCTCAAGGATCTGGGCCTCGAGACGCACGTGGTGGAATTCGCGTCGCGGCTCATGGCCGTGCAGATCGACGAGAGCGCGGCACGGCTGTTGCACGATCGGATCGCGGCGCTCGGAGTGGGCGTGCATACGGGCAAGCGGACCACGGAGATCGCCGATGCACCGAACGCCGCGCACCGTCTGTGCTTCGCCGACGGCGGCGGGCTGGAAGCCGACCTGATCGTGTTTTCGGCGGGCATCCGGCCGCGCGACGAACTGGCGCGCGCGGCGGGACTGCAGATCGGCGAGCGCGGCGGGGTGGCGATCGATGAATTCTGCCGGACCTCGGACCCCAGCATCTACGCCGCCGGCGAATGCGCGGCGTTCGCCGGGAAAACCTTCGGTCTGGTCGCGCCCGGTTACCAGATGGCCGCCGTCGTCGCCGCACAGGTGCTCGGCATGCCCACGACGCCTTTCGGGGGCGCCGACATGAGCACGAAACTCAAGCTCCTCGGCGTGGGCGTGGCGTCGATCGGCGATGCACACGGTGCGACCGCCGGCGCCACGAGCTGCTCTTATACGGACGAGCGGCGTGGCGTTCACAAGAAGCTGATCTTCGATCGGGACGGCAGGCGCTTGCTCGGGGCCATCCTGATCGGCGAGACGGACGATTACGGCATGCTGCTGTCGATGGCACAGAACGCGCTGCCGCTGCCGGAAAATCCCGAGCATCTCATCCTGCCGCCCGCCGGAGCGACGGCGGGCGGAGCGGTGGGGGCGGCCGCCTTTCCCGATTCAGTGCAGATCTGTTCCTGCAACGGCGTGACCAAGGGTGCGCTGTGCGCGGCCGTGGCGGCGGGCGCCACCACGGTCGGTGCGCTCAAGCAGCGCACGAAGGCGGCGACTTCCTGCGGGGGCTGCGCGTCGCTGGTGACGCAGATATTGAAGTCCGAGCTCGCGCGCCGCGGGGTCGCCGTCGACAATCATCTCTGCGAACACTTTCCCCATTCGCGGCAGGAGCTCTTCCACCTGGTGCGGGTGGGCGAGCTGCGGACGTTCGCCGCGGTGCTGGCGAAGCACGGCCGCGGGCTGGGGTGCGACATCTGCAAGCCGGCCACGGCTTCCATCCTGGCATCGTGCTGGAACGGCTACGTGCTGGCGCGCGACAAGGCGCCCATCCAGGACACCAACGATTATTATCTCGCCAACATCCAGAAGGACGGCACCTACTCCATCATCCCCCGGGTGCCGGGCGGCGAGATCACGCCCACGCAGCTCATCACCCTCGGGCGGGTCGCGCAAAAGTACGGTCTGTACACCAAGATCACCGGCGGCCAGCGCATCGACCTGCTGGGCGCGCAGGTGCACCAGCTGCCTCTGGTGTGGCGGGAACTCGTGGACGCCGGCTTCGAATCGGGTCATGCGTACGGGAAGGCGCTGCGCACGGTGAAGAGCTGCGTGGGCTCGACCTGGTGCCGCTACGGCGTCCAGGACAGCGTGGGCTTCGCCATCGAGATCGAGAACCGTTACAAGGGGTTGCGCGCTCCGCACAAGATCAAGTTCGCCGTGTCGGGCTGTACGCGCGAGTGCGCCGAAGCGCAAAGCAAGGACGTCGGGATCATCGCCACGGAGAAGGGCTGGAATCTGTACGTCTGCGGCAATGGCGGCATGAAGCCGCGCCACGCGGAGTTGCTGGCCACCGACCTGGACAAGGCGACGCTGATCCGCTTCGTCGACCGGTTCCTGATGTTCTACGTGCGCACCGCCGACCGCCTGCAGAGAACGGCGGTGTGGCGCGACGCGCTCGAAGGCGGCCTCGACTACCTCAAGCAGGTGATCTGCGAGGACAAGCTGGGCATCGGTGCCGAACTCGAGGCCGACATGCTGCGCATCGTCGCCTCCTACGAGTGCGAGTGGCGCAAGACGATCGACGATCCGCAGTCGCTGCGTCGCTTCCGCCACCTCGTCAACAGCGATCGTGTCGATCGCCGGGTGGCGTTCGTCGAGGAGCGCGGGCAGCCCCGCCCCATCCGCCCCGAGGAGCGGCTCCCCACCGAGGACCTGGCATGAGTGCGACCGGTGCGAGCAATGGAGCGCGTGCCTGGACCGCGGTCTGTGCGCTGGAGGACATCCTTCCCGACAGCGGCGTGGCTGCGCTGGTGGGGACACAGGAGGTGGCGATCTTCCGCGTCGGCGATGCCGTGTACGCCATCGGCAATCTCGATCCCGCGAGCGGCGTGAACGTGCTGGGCCGCGGGATCGTCGGCGATGTGGGCGGAGAGGTGGTGGTGGCCTCACCCATTTACAAGCAGCATTACAGCCTGCTCTCGGGGCGCTGCATCGAGGACGAGAGCCTGCAGGTCCCCGCCTACCTGGCGCGGGTGATCGACGGGACCATCTGGGTGCGCGACCGGCCGCTGCCGCGGCGCCAGGCCCTGCGCAAGCGGCGGCTGGTCGTGGTCGGCAACGGCATGGCCGCCCTGCGCACCCTGGAGGAACTGCTGGCGCTCGATGCGAAGGCGTACGAGATCACGGTGTTCGGCGCCGAATCCGGCGGCGGGTACAACCGCGTGCTGCTGTCGCCGCTGCTGTCGGGCGAAAAGTGCTTGGAGGACATTCTGACCCACCCGCCCGACTGGTACGAGCAGCGCGGCATCCGACTGCATCGTGCCGATCCCGTCGTCCACATCGATCGCGGACGGCGGTGCGTGCGCTCGCAAAGCGGTGCAGAGGCCTCCTACGATCGGTTGTTGATCGCCACCGGCTCCCGGCCGGCGGTGCTGACCATCCCGGGCGGGGCGCTCGCCGGCATCGTCGCCTTTCGCGATTTGAACGACGTCGAGACCATGCTCGCGCGGCGGCTCGAAATCGTAGACTTCGCCGAGCCGATCGAGAAACGCCTGAGTCGGCCTTTCCTCGATGCCGACCGTGCGGTCGCCCTGCACA
>CAZZWZ010000101.1:0-10724 GCA_964657955.1 uncultured Steroidobacteraceae bacterium | reverse complement strand
ATCGACGCCGACGCGGCGTGGTGCGATCTCATGGCGCTCGGCGCCATCACCGATCCCGCGCGTCCCTACACGCGCCGCTCGTTCTCCGCGCTGTTCCTCGAGGGCCGCGCGTGGCTCACCCGGCGCCTGCGGGACGCGGGGCTCACCCCCCACATCGATGCCGCCGGCAACCTGATCGGCCGCCTCGAGGGCAGTGCGGCCGCGAGCACTGAGAAGACGCTGATCGTGGGCTCGCACAGTGATTCCGTTCCGTCCGGCGGCCGCTTCGACGGCATGGCCGGCATCATCGCCGGGCTCGCCATCGCGCGCACGCTGACCGAGCAGCGCATCGGGCTGCGGCACCACCTGGAGATCGTGGATTTCCTCGCCGAGGAACCCAGCGAGTTCGGACTTTCCTGCATCGGCAGCCGCGGCATCACGGGCAACCTGTCCGCCGCCGATCTCGCCCTGCGCAACGGACGGGAGGAAACGTTGGGCGACGCCCTGGTGCGCATGGGGGGCCGGCCCGCCGACCTCGCGGCCGCCCGCCGCACCGACATCCGCGCCGCCTTCGAACTGCACATCGAACAAGGTCCGGTGCTCGAATCCGAAGGCCTCGACATCGGCATCGTCACCGCCATCGTCGGCATCACCCGCATCGAGATCCGCTTCTCGGGCACCGCCGGCCACGCCGGCACCACCCCGATGACCCGGCGGCGCGACCCGCTGCTGGCCGCCGCTCATCTCGTGGGGTGGGTCAATCAAACCGCCAAATCATTGGCATCCCGTCGCCAGGGACATTTCGTCGCCACCGTGGGCGTCATCGAAGCCCTCCCCGGCGCCACCAACGTGATTCCGAAGAGTGCGCGAATCGTGGTGGATGCGCGCAGCGAAGACCCGCGACTCACCGCCGGGTTCCGCGAGGCCCTCGACGCCGAGAGCGTCGCGGCCGCCGCGGCCGCCGACGTCGAGCGGGTCGCCTTCACCGTCCAGTCCAGCACCGCCCCCGCCGCCTGCGACCCGGCGCTGCAGTCCCTGCTGTCCGCAGGCGCCCGCGATCTGGGCTACTCCAGCCGGTCCATGGCCAGCGGCGCCGGGCACGACATGGCGTTTCTCTCGCAGGTGGCCCCGGTGGCCATGGTGTTCATCCCCTGCAAGGACGGCCGCAGTCACACCCCCGATGAATGGATCACCGCAACCGAGCTGCAGCGCGGGACCGACGTGATGCTCACGGCGCTGCTGCGGGTCGATCGGGAATGAACGGCCGAGCGTATGTTCCTGTCCGCGCTGCCGAGTCTGGCAGCAGCTACCGCGCGCGTTCCATCATGCTGCCGAGGACGCGCGCGAGCGTGTCGATGCCCACCGGCTTCGTCAACAGCGTCTCGTTCGGTCGCAGCGTCCCGATGCCGGCATCCTCCGAGTCGTAGCCCGTGAGGAAGCAGATGGGCAGGTCCGGTCCCTGCCTTCTCACGCGCTCCGCGAGCTCGCCGCCCGTGAGCCCGGGCAGACCCCAATCGGTGATCACCCCGTCGAAACGGCCGCCGTCGTGCAGCCGTTCCATCGCCGCTTGGGAGTTCTCCGCACCCTCGGGCGCGTAACCGAGTTCGTGCAGCATCTCGATGATGGTCGTTCGAACGACGGCATCGTCCTCGACCACCAGGATGCGCTGCCCCGCGCCCCGCGGATAGGAAGCCGGCGCGGCGGATGCAGTCTGGGTCTCCTGGCGCCTGGCGCAGGGGAAAAAAAGCCGCATGGTGGTGCCCCTGCCGGGGGCGGTCTCCAGGTCGATGTCCCCGTTCATCTGCTTGACGAAGCCGTAGATCATGGCGAGGCCCAGTCCCGTCCCCTGACCCGCGGGCTTGGTGGTGAAGAAGGGCTCGAACACCTTCGACACCACCTCGGCCGGTATGCCCTCCCCGGTGTCCGCCACGCTCAGGCAGGCGAAATTCGCCGCCGGTTCACGGCTGTTCGAGCGCGGCGGCAGGGGCCTGTTCGGCCCGCAATCCTCCGTCGCGATGACGATTTTTCCGCCGCCCGGCATCGCATCCCGCGCGTTGATCACGAGGTTCAGCACCGCGTTCTCCAGCTGATGCGCATCGCTCATCACCAGACAGGTGGCATCGAGCTTCAGCTCGAGTTCGACGCGCACGTGGAGCGTGCGTCGCAGGAGCTCCTCCATGCCCGCGACCAGCCGGTTCATGTCGATGGGCTTGGGATCGACCGGCTGCTGTCGCGAGAAGGTCAGCAGGCGGTGGGTGAGCGCCGTCGCCCGGTGTGCCGCCGTGCGCGCCGCCTGCAGGTAACGCTCGATGTCGTCGCGGCGGTTGCTCTCGATTCGCAGGCGCAGCAGGTCGATCGAGCCGATGATGCCGGCGAGCAGGTTGTTGAAATCGTGCGCGAGCCCGCCGGTGAGCTGGCCGATGGCCTCCATCTTCTGGCTCTGGCGCAGGCGCCCTTCGATTTCCAGCTGATCGGTCACGTCGCGACCGACCAGATAGGCGACGTCGTCCGAGCGGGAGACGCTCCATTCCAGGCGGCGCACCCGTTGATCGGCCGACTTGAGATCCACCTGGCATTGCGCCCGCTCGGGTCGCGCGAGGATCTGCCGCAAGAGAGCCGCCCCCCGCTCGTCCGTCAGGGAGAACAACGAGCGGCCCACCAGATCGTGCGTCTCCCAGCCCAACAGGCTGCCCCACGCCGGGTTGATCTCGTTGAGGGTCCCGTTCCGGTCGACGATGGCCATCAGGTCACGCGTGTTGGCCCACAGGCGATTGCGCTCGGCGAGACGCCGCTCCACCTGTTTCTCGAGGCTGCTCGCCAGCTCCCGCAACGCCTGCTCGGCGCGCCGCCGTTCGATGGCGAACCGCGCGCGGAGCGCGATCTCCCGGATGAAATCCGTCTCCTCGGCGGTCCAGCGGCGCTCGCCGTCGTTCACCAGGGCGAACATCGCCACCAGCCGGCGCGACTCGACGAGCGGTACGACGCAGAAGGCGCCGGCGCCGCTCGCATCCTCGGCGATGCAGTCGGCTGCCTCCGCCGCCTCGCCGAATCCGTTCTTCTTCGCCAGGCACGTCCCGCACACCGCGCGAAGCCGGGCTTCCGCGTGCGGGCACTGCGGCGCGATCGACCGGCCCTCGACCCGCAGATCCTCCGCCACCGTGGCATAGCAGGCGCCGGCGGCGTTCAAGGACGTGCGGACGAGATCGGATGCCAGCGTCGCCATTTCCGCGGGATCCACCATGTTGGCCAGCCCCTCGCCGAGCTTCGCGAGCGTCAGCCGCTTCTGCTCCTCGAGCCAGCGCTCCGTGCGATCGCGCACGATCTTCAAGAATCCGATGGCGGCTCCCGACGGGTCCCGCAGGGCCATCATCTCGCCGGAAGCCCAGAACCGGCTCTGATCCTTGCGCACGTGCCAGCGCTCGTCGAGACTGCGTCCGCACTCCAGGCTGGCGGCCATCTCCTTCTCCGGGATGCCCGCGGCCCGATCCTCCGCGCAGAAGATGATGAGGCCGGGCTGGCCCAGCGCCTCGCTCCTCGGCCATCCCAGCACGATCTCCGCCCCCCGGCTCCAGCGGATGACGGTTCCGGACAGGTCCATGGCGAGAATGGCGAAGTCCGACGCGCTTTCGATGATGAGCGTATCCAGGCCGCTGCTCGCGTTCAAAAAACACCTCCGGTACCGTCCATTGGGTCGGCGCCGAGGTCGCGGGCACGGGGTGCCGCGAGCCGTTGGTTCTTGACGCGGCGCCGACCCCGTCGATGATACCTTAGCGGCGGCGCGGGTCACCAGACGGCCACCTGGGGAGCGGCGGTCGCGGCCGGCTGCCTGCGCTCCCCAAGCGCCCCGTACCGACGCCGCTCCGCCGTCCCAGTGATACTTTCGCGCCACGACCGTATATAGCTGCATGATGGTGACGCCGGTTTCCACCTTGCAAATCAACTCGGGCAACGAGGCCGCCCTGGACTGGGACGCGCTGTACCGCGATCTCGCGCCACGGGTGTACAACTATTTCCGCTACCGCCTCGCTCACGAGCGCGACGCCGAGGATCTCACCTCGCGCACCTTCGAGAAGGCGTGGGCCGCCCGGCAACGGTACCGTCGCGACCTCGCTGGATTCTCCACGTGGGTGTTCAAGATCGCACGAAACGTGGCCGTCGATCATCTACGGTCGCGCCGCGTCCATCTGCCCATCGATCTGGCGGCCGAAGTCATCGGCGACGAGCCGATGGACGCCGATCCGGAGCGCCTGTCCGACCTCGCCCGTCTCGCCAGCCTCACCCGTGACCTCGCGCCGCGCGAGCGCGATCTGATCGCCCTGCGATACGGCGCCGAAATGACCAACCGCGACATTGCAAAGCTCACCGGTCTTTCCGAAACCAACGTCGGCTCGACGTTGCACAGGATCGTCAAGGCCCTGAGGACGCAATGGTGAACGCCGGAGATTGTCGATGAACGGCGGAGCCTGCCAATGAACGACGATTTCCTGCGCCGCATCCGACGGGAGCCGTCGCCGCGATTCCTGGCGTCATTGCAGGCACGGCTGGCGCAAGGGGCACCCGTCCCCGAGAAGCCGTGGCGGCGCCAGGCGCTGTTCGTCGCGGGCGTGCTGGCCGGCGCGGCGCTCGCCTCCGGCATCTACCTCGCACGGGAATGGCTGACACCCCGCGTGCCGGCTCTCCCGGCAACCAACGCGTCGAACCCGCCGCCGATCGAAGCACCGGCCGCCCACGGATCGGTGGTCGCGGATGACTCCAAGACCGGCGCGACCGCCGAATCGCAACAAACTGTCGCGAACCCGCGCGCCGTCTCGAGCGGCGCCGGCGCCACGCCGCCCCGCCTCGACGTTGCCGCCACCATCCCCATCGCTCCCCTCATTCAGGCGGCCACGCGGTCCATGTATCGCAGCATGAGTTTCCGCGCCGCCGACGTGGAATCCTCCTTCTCGCTGATGCCGACCGGCGCGATCGTCGCCGCGCTGTGCGGCACGGACGACGCCATCCAGGCCATCGTCACCGATCGCCGCATCCTGCCGGACGAACTGGCCGCGTGCCGCGGCAATCAACGCCATCTTTCCGAGGTCAAGATCGGCTACGAAGCCGTCAACGTCGTCAACAGCAACCTCTATCCGCGGCCCCGGTTCACGGCCCGCGCGTTGTTCCTGGGTCTCGCCCGCGAGGTTCCCGATCCCGCACGCCCCGACGTCATGATTCCGAACCCGTACGTCACCTGGGACCAGATCGATCCCGCGTTGCCCGACGAGCGCATCGATGTGCTGGGCCCACCGGCCTCCTCCACCACCGCCATCGTCTTTCGCAGAACCGTTCTCGAGGCCGGATGCCGTTCGTTCCCTGCGATCGCCGCACTGGAGACCTCCGACCCCGCACGGTTCGACACCGTGTGCGGTTCGATCAGAGCCGATTACTACCGCCCGAAGGATTCGGTTCCCGGTAGCGCCCAGAATCCCTACGCATTCGTCGGCTATCTACAGGCCAATCCCGGAGCGCTCGCCGTGCATGCCGAGGGTAACCTGCAATCGTGGAACCTCTCCGCCGCGGCGATCGACGACGTGGTTCCCGCGTGGAACACCATCCGTTCCGGCGCCTACACCGGTTCCCGCGCCCTGTATTTGTACGTCGACAAATCATCGTCGCTCGCCCGGAATTTCGCGTATGCCCTGTATTCCGCGCTCGGTTCCGGCATGACCGGTTACGGTCTCACCGACGCAATTTCCGGGTTGAACGATCGCGCGGAACAGCGCGCCGTGCGCGCCCAGGTGCTGACACTTCCCGAACTATGATCCCAACCGACCAGGGTCGGCGGTGTGATTCGGAGCCAATTCCGGCATCCAGCCAGCCCATCACAACCCCAGGCCTCTTCGAGGGTCGGGGTCGGTTATGATCACGGTGGTGACGATTCGGTGGCTGGCAGGATCGGGGGTATCGGTGTTCCATCAATCACGTCCCTCGCGACCCAAGAAGGCTCGGCTGAGCGGGCGGACGCTGTGCATCGTCGTGGCGGTCGGCGCCTTGTGGGCGTCCTCCGCGCCGCCACAGTCCGCCTCGAGCGGCCCGCGCGGCGGTGCGCAGGAGGAGTTTATTTGCCATCTACCCGGAAATGCCGAGCGACGGATCGGGATCTACCGGCCGGATGGAGGGCAGCGATGCCGCGTGGACTACACGCGTGACGGGGCGACCCGGTCGCTCTGGAGCGCCGGGCACGACTACAAATTTTGCGTGCAGAAGGCGCTGGAAATCGTCCGCCTGCTCGAGACCGTCAACTTTCAAGGCCGGCCGGAGACCAAGGAAACCACCGGGTCGGCACCCGGTCGCTGATCACCCGACCGGCGGGACGCCCCGTCGATTCACGAGCCCGCGCGGCGGTGACGGGGCCGCGTGCCTCAGTGCGCGGCCGGCGATCCCTGCGTGGAAGCCGCGATCCGGGCGCCGCTCAATTCGGCGATCGCGCCCAGCGTCGTCTGCGCGGCGTTGAGGCCCAGCCGAAAATCCTGTTCCGTGTAAGTCTTATAGAGATCGGTGGGCTGATGCCACTGCGGATCCCACCCGGCGCCGATCTGCCGGCCGCGATCGTTCTCGCGCACGCTGATGGCGGGCACCACATCCATGAACGGGGTGCTGTCGGTGTTGGTCATGTGCGGGCCGACGGCGGCGGGGTAATCGGTGGCATAGCGCTCGTTGGCGGTGTACAGAGCCCACGCCAGCTGCTCGGCGCCCGCGGCCTGACGCGCGCGGGATTGGAATTCGATGTTGACGTCGGCCTCCGGCCGCTGTTCCGGCGCCAGGGTGCCGTCGGCGCGCGGTGCGCCATGATCGAACAGCAGCATGTCGTGCTGGATCATGCCGAGCCAGCGGGGCTCCGGATAGCGGTGCGAACCGGGCGGACTCTCCTTGCCCTGCAAGGCCTGGCGCTGGTCGACGTAGGCATACGCGCCGTTCAACCCGGTCTCTTCGTTGTTCCAGAGGATGAAGCGAATCGAGCGATCCGTGCGCACGTCGGCCGAGGAGAACACGCGGGCCAGCTCCATCACCAGCGCGGTGCCGGAGCCGTCGTCGTTCGCCGCTTCGCCATAGCCGATGCCGTCCATGTGTCCGGCGACGATGTACATCTCCTCGGGATGCGCGCTGCCGATCTTGGTGCAATACACCTCCTCCCGCGGTCCGTCGATGCTGGGCGGCGTGTCGAGCGCGCGCAGGCGTTCGTCGGGCTGGCGCTGCGGATCCGTGTTGACGCCCGTGGCGGCGCGCAAGCCGCGATAGCGGCCGCCGCCCACGGCGGTGTCGGCGTCATGACCGGTGGGGGGACCGCTCGGACGCTCGCGACCCTTGGTCGAGAACGTGTACTTCAGGCGTTCGACGTCCGCGCAGCCGTACTCGCGCAGCCGCGCTTCGATCCAGTCGATCGCGCGGGCGTTGCGCTCGGTCCCCTGCCGCCGGTCGCCGAACTGCGTGAGCCCCTTGATGGTGGCCTTGAAACGTTCCACGTCCAACCGGCCGACGAGGCCGGCCGCGGGATTTTCGTCCGCGGCCGCCCGGGCCCGCGCGGCCGGCACCAGTGCCGCGGCGATCACCAACGCCGCGGCCATCGCCGGTGCCGCAACCGTCGCCGATGCGGCGGGCCAACTTCTCGATCGGGTCTTTCGCATGGGCTCACCGCACCTTGTAGCTGAAGTCGACGTAGACGAACCGGCCGCGCGGATCGCCGTACGAAATATCGTACCCGCCGATGAAGTTGTTGGCGACGCCGCCGTAGTTGGCGTAGGGCGGATTCTTGTCGAACACGTTGCGTGCGCCCAGCGTCACCTTGAGTGCGGACAAGCCCGTATAGGAAACCTGGGCGTCGACCGTGTCGTAGGCGGACACCTCGCGCGACACGCCGGTCACGCTCGACGCCACGTCGTGGTACTTCTTCTGCCAGTTCTGGGTCACGGATGCATCCCAGGGTCCAAAATCGTAGATCGCGGTTGCGGTATAACGGAACCGCGAGACGAGTCCCGGCGCGTTGGTGGTGCCCACGTCGACCTGCGAGGTGTAGCTGCCGTCGGGATTCTGCGTCACGTAGCGATAGTAGTACGTGCCGTCGGCGACCAGGCGCAGCCGTCCGGCGTCCCCCAGGTCGATGGCGTACTTGATGTCCGTATCGAGTCCGCTCACCTCCGCCTTGAAGAGATTCGCGTTGGTTTGGTTGATCGAGACGATCTGCCCGGCCGCGTTGCGCGTGATGAAGTTCGCGTACTGGGTCGCGGTCTGGGCGTTCTGCAGGATGTAGGCGCTCGACAGACCGCCCACCTGGATCTGGTTCTGCAGGTAGATCCAGAACGAGTCGAAGTCCATGCTCAGATTGGCGACGGGCTGGATCACGGTGCCCAACGTGATGGTTTGCGACCGCTCGGGTTTCAGGTTGGGATTGCCGCCGGTGGTGGTGGTGAACTGGAAGCTGCAGGCCGGATTGTTCGCGTTGAAGGTCGGACATTGGATGGGATCGCGGGTGCCGTTCGAGGTGACGCTCGTCGCCTGCGCGGCGTAGAGGTCCGTGAGCGACGGCGCGCGGAAGCCGGAACCGGCCGAGGTGCGCAGCAGCAGCCACGGTTCGACCTGCCACCGGATGGAACCCTTCGGATTGACGGTGTGGCCGACGCCCTGATAGTTGTCGAAGCGCACCGCCGCGTCGGCATCGAGTCCCTGTACGACCGGCACGTTGACCTCGAGGAACGCCGACTCGACGTTGCGGGCGGCGGACTCTGGGAAGGAGCTTCCGCCCAGACCCGCCACGTCCCCGGTCTGGACCACCGACGAGGGGTTGTAGTCGAAGGTCTCGCGGCGCACCTCCGCGCCGAGGGCGGCCTTCAGGGCACCTGCGGGCAGGTCCAGGAGCTTGCGGCTGAGCGATCCGTTCACGCTGGTGATGGAGGTGCGGGTGGAATAATCCTGGCCGACGAAGGTGTCGCCGGCGGCAGCCGCGAGCGCCGCGGGACTCGAATCGTTGGCGAACGGATCGATGACGCCGCTGTCGAGCAGCGGCATCATCTTCGAATACAGTGCATAGCCCGCCTCGAGGTTGTCGGAGACGGTCACCACGCTGAACAGGATGGCGGCATCGTAGTCCCAGCCTCCGACGTTCCCTTTCACGCCGCCCACCACCCGGCCGGTGTCGGCCACGTCGAGCGTCGATCGCAGACCGTTCGCGAAATCGCGGTAGATCAGATTCAACGGCTGACCGTTGATGCCGTTCGCGGCCGCGAACGCGGTGGGATAGTAGGGACTGGTGGGCGGCAGCAGGAAGGCGCCCGTGCCGGCGGCCACCGCCGGATTCTTGTAGGCCGGGTACTGGGTGGCCAACAGATTGGCGAGGTACTGATAATAGGAGTCGGTCGCGAGAATCGGGTTGGCGTAGGACAGCGGCACGGGCTGGGTGGTGGTCGTGGTCTTGACCCGGGAATAGCTGCCCTCCGAATACAGCGTCGCGCTGTCGTTGAGCGCGAACGAAGCGCTCAGGTAGGCGCTCAGCTTCTCGATGCGCGGCTCGAGCGAATCATAGGGTGAGTTGTCGAAGCGGCACTGCTTGGAATAGTTCGCATCGTTCAGCGAAGCCGGTCCGCAGCCGCCCACCAGCGGATTCCGGGTGCCGACGCCGGGCACCGCCACGTTCGCAGGAAAGGCGAAGGAGGAGGTGTTGTCGTTGCCGTACTGCGGGTTATAGCGCGAGGCGAAACCGCGGTCGGCGCCGGCGAGGGCCGATGAGTGCTCGAAGTTGAATCCCGCGGTGACGTTGTACCGGTCGGTCTTGAGGTCGCCGAACCCCCCGTAGATCGAGGCGTGCTCCTCCTGAGCGCCCCCGCCGCGCGTCGGCGTCCCACCGCCGGCGTTTATTTCCAATCCCTGATAGTCGGTGCGGAGAATGAAATTGACCACGCCCGCGATGGCGTCGCTGCCGTAGATGGCCGACGCACCATCCTTGAGGATCTCGACCCGTTCGATGGCGGCGAGAGGGATCGCGCTGATGTCGACGGAATTGCCGGCCGTGCCGGCCGAGCCGCCGCCGTACACGGCAGACCGCTGGCCGTTGATGAGGACCAGGGTGCGTGCACTGCCGAGACCGCGCAGCGAAATGGTCGAAATGGCGCCGGTGGTCACACCGTTCGCCTGCGCGGCGACGGTGGTACCGGCAGAACTCGCCGCCGAAATCTGCTGGAACAGCTGTTCCACCGACGTCGCACCGGTGCGCTCGATGTCGTCGCGCTTCAGCACCTGCACGGGCAGCGCGGTTTCCGCATCGACCCCTTTGATCGAGGTGCCGGTGACCACGATTTCCTGCATGGCCGGAGCGTCCGGCGCCTGGACCTGTGCCATCGCCGCGCCGGTCACGAACAGGACGCCCCAGGCCGTGCCCGATGCCAGTATTCGACCAGTCGGCCGTGATCCTGCGGGGCGTACCCTGCCGCCCGACCGCGGCGAATTCGCCGGTGTGTTCATGAAGCATCCCCTGTCGTTTTTCATTGATGGGCCGGCCGCCTGCCGCGCCCTGCGTGCCGCGCGCTGTCCGAGAATAGCAACACCAGCCCCGGTGGTCGTCAACCGATTTCTAGTGCGGCGGGGGACTGCGGTAGCGACCGAACCACTCGAGGATGGCCGAGGTCTCCTGCGCGAGTTGCGACGGCCGCATCAGCGAGTGGGGTGCGCCCGGAATCTCGTACAACTCGGTGGGCACGTGGCGCAGCTGCAATGCCTGG
>CAZZWZ010000100.1:0-10963 GCA_964657955.1 uncultured Steroidobacteraceae bacterium | reverse complement strand
CCTGGCCAACATCGCCGGCGCCTTCCCCACCGCGCTTCTCGAGGCGACCACCGATCAACTCTATTCGTCGACGCTGGCCGCCAATCTGACCGGAACGTTCAACATGTGCCGTGCCTGTCTGCCCCTCATGCGCCGCCGGGGCCACGGCGCCATCGTCAACATGTCGTCCATGGCTGCCCGCTTCCCCACGCCGGGGCTGGCCGTTTACAGCGCGAGCAAGGCGGGTATCGAAGCCTTCACCCGCGCACTCGCGGCCGAAGGCGCGCCCACCGTACGGGTCAATGCGGTGTCGGCCGGTCCCACCCTGACGGAGACCGTGGAGGCGCTCATGGCGAGCGACACCACCGGTGCCGTCGCGGCCGTGACACAATCCCTGCCGCTGCGGCGGTTGGGAACTCCCGCGGAAATCGCCGAAGCGGTGTATTTTCTGGCTTCGAAGCGGGCGAGCTTCATCACCGGGCAGGTGTTGCACGCGAACGGCGGCGGGTTGATGGCTTAAGTCAGAGGAGGCTCCAAGGCCATGTATCACGGGTGGTCTCGGCTGAGCGGCCGGTTTCGCGGCATCGCGCGCGCAGGCGTCGCCGTGGCGGCGATTGCGCTGCAGGTCACCGGCGTCCGGGCCGCCGGCATTCCGGCCGCCGAGACGGCGCCCGCATCCGGCATGAACGAGTCCCAGGTGTCCGCGGCCATCGATCCCCTGTTCGCGGACTTCGTGCTCGACGCGCACATTCCGGGACTGGTCTATGGAATCGTCGCGAACGGCCGGCTGGTCTACGTTCGGAGCATCGGCGTGCAGGACCTGGAGTCCAACCGACCGGTCACCCCGGAAACGCTGTTCCGCATCGCCTCGATGACGAAAGCCTTCACCGCCCTCACCGTGCTCAAGCTGCGCGATCAGGGCAAGGTGCAGCTCGACCAGCCGGCCGAGACGTACGTGCCGGAACTGCGCACCTGGAAGTACCCGACGCTGGATTCACCGCGCATCCGCGTACGCAATCTGCTGAATCACACGGCAGGATTCGTGACCGACGATCCGTGGGGCGATAGGCAGACGCCCCTGCCGGAGGCCGACTTCTCCAGGCTGCTGCGCGAAGGCGTCCCGTTCGCCCGCGATCCCTCGGTGGAAATGGAATATTCGAATCTGGGCTTCGCCCTGCTCGGGCGCATCGTCACCCGGGTTTCCGGTCGCCCTTATGCCAGGACCATCGAGAGCACCCTGCTGCAACCCCTCGGGATGACCGCCTCAGGTTTCAACGCCACGGCGGCGCCCGGCGAACGCCGCGCGCTCGGCTATCGGTGGGAGGACAATCAATGGCGCCTCGAACCCACGCTGGCGCCCGGTGCCTTCGGGGCGATGGGCGGCCTGCAGACCAATGCGGTGGACTACGCGAAGTGGCTGGCCTTTCTGCTGTCCGCTTGGCCGCCCCGTGACGAGGCGGATTCCGGGCCCGTGAAACGGGCGACCGTGCGCGAGATCGTGCAGGGCTCGAATTTTCCGCGACTGCGGCAGCGTCCGGGTCACACGGGGGCGCAGGCCTGCCGGCAGGCCGCAACCTACGGCATGGGCTGGTGGGTGGCGGCGGACTGCGACCTTGGCCTCACCCTGAGCCACGGCGGCGGCTATCCCGGCTACGGCTCGCACGTGCTGCTGCTGCCGGACAAGGGAGTCGGTCTGTTCGCCTTCGCCAACCGGACCTATGCGGGTCCGTCGGTTCCGGTGTGGGATGCGGCCGTCGCCCTGCAACGAGCGGGGTACTTCCGGAACGCAACGCCGCCCGTTTCGGCCGAGCTGGCCGGCGCCTATCGCGCGGTCGGAACCGTCTACGAGGAAGGCAGCGTGACGGGCGCGGGCGACGTCTTCGCCATGAACTTTTTGCTGGATCGCGATGCGGCCGGCTGGGCGCGCGATCTGGCGGAGCTTCGGGCCAGGGCCGGCGAGTGCGTCACGAGCGCACCGCTTTCCGCGACCAGCGCGCTGTCGGGCGAGTTCACCTGGCGATGCGACCACGGCAGGGTGGCGGGCACGCTCCTGCTCGCTCCCACCCGTCCCCCGCGCATCCAATCGTTGCAGCTCTCGCGCAAAGATCCTTGAGCGGCAGGACGTCCGACGAGCCACCGGCGGGTGCCGCGGTCCCGCGGGAACCCTGGTGGCACGCGGCCACCGGCTACCAGATCTATCCCGCGAGTTTTTGCGACAGCAACGGCGACGGGGTGGGCGACATCCCGGGCATCCTCTCGAAACTCGATTACCTGCAGGCGCTCGGGATCGGCTTCATCTGGTTGTCCCCGGTGTATGCGTCGCCGATGGTGGACAACGGCTACGACATTTCCGATTATCGGGCGATCCATCCCGGCTTCGGCACCCTGGCGGACATGGACCGGCTGATCGCCGAAGCCCGTGCGCGCGGCATCGGCATCGTCATGGACCTCGTGGTCAATCACACGTCCGAGGAACATCCATGGTTCCTGCAGGCCCGTTCCGGCCGCAGCTCGCCGTATCGGGACTTCTACCTGTGGCGCGATCCCTCGCAGGACGGTGCGCCGCCCAACGCGCTGATGTCCGCGTTCGGGGGACCTGCCTGGACCTTCGATGAACCCTCGGGGCAGTACTACTGTCATCTCTTCGCCGCGGCACAGCCCGACCTCGACTGGGGGAATCCCCGGGTGCGGGAGTCCGTGTACGAGATGATGGCGTGGTGGCTGGCGCGCGGGATCGCGGGCTTTCGCATGGACGTCATCGATCTCGTCGGCAAGGACGTCGACCGGTGCATCACGGCGAACGGTCCCTCGCTGCACGACCATCTTCGGGAGATGCATGCCGCGGTCCTCGGCGGCAGGGACTGCGTGACGGTGGGGGAGGCCTGGAGCGCGACGCCGCAGGATGCGCTGCTGTACAGCGGGGTGAATCGGCGTGAACTGTCGATGGTGTTTCAGTTCGAGCACGTGCGGGCCTTCTGGGACGAGCGCCTGGGCAAGTGGGCCCCGAAACCCGTCGATCTGGTGACCCTCAAGGGGATCTTCGAACGATGGCAGACGGCGCTGGCCAGAGACGGCTGGAATTCCTTGTTCTGGGGCAATCATGACCTCCCCCGCGCCGTTTCGCGCTACGGACACGATGGCGAACATCGCGTGGCCTCGGCCAGGATGCTGGCCACCGTGCTGCACTTGATGAAGGGAACGCCGTTCATCTATCAGGGCGAGGAGATCGGCATGACGAATGCCGGTTTCGACCGCATCGAACAGCATCGCGACGTGGAGACCTTGAACCACCACCGGGAGCTGCGCCTGCAGGGACTGCCCGAGGATGTGTTTCTCGCGGGCGCGCGCGCCAGCAGCCGTGACAACGCGAGGACCCCCATGCAGTGGGATGCCGGTCCCCATGCCGGCTTCACGACGGGCTCGCCGTGGATCGCCGTCAATCGCAATCATGTCCACATCAATGCGGCGGCGGATGCGGACGACCCCGACGGCGTCTTCCAGCGCTATCAGCGCTTGATCGCCTTGCGCAAGGACTTGCCGGTGATCCGCCACGGGGATTTCAAATTGATCGCGCGCGAGCATCCCGCGATCTTTGCCTATCGGCGCGAGTACGCCGGGGCGACGCTCACCGTCATCGCGAATTTCACGGCATCACCGGCCACGCTCGCGCTCGACACCGACACGCTCGCACTCGAAGGCCGCGATCTTTTCTCCGGACGCCGGCATCGCATCGTCGGTCGCTGCGACCTGGCGCCGTGCGAGGTGCTGGCCCTGCTGCGCTAGGGCTACGTCGGCGGATGGGCCGGCGGGCGGGGCGCGACGCAGGTGTCGGCGTCGCCGGCGTCGAGGTCGAGGCAGCGGCCGTCGATCTCCTCTGCGGGGATGGGCAGGCCGATCAATGCGGCGAGGGTGGGCAGGATGTCGACGGTCTCGACGGGCAGCGGCTGCTCGAAGCCGCCGGCTCCGGGCCGATAGAACAGGATGGGGACCCGTCGATCGTAATTCCACGGCGAGCCATGGGTGGCCACGTAGGTGCTCAGGTCGACGATGGGGGTGACGCGGGGCTTGGGTGCGACGAGCAGGTCGCCCGACCGGTCCGGATCGAAGCTGGCGCGGAATCGCTCGGCCAACGACCATTCGTCCACCGGCGTCGCGGGCGGCGGCAGGCGGCGAAGTTCCTGGGCGGTGAACACGGCGGCGACCTGCGGCTGCGCGAGGTAATGTGCCCTGGCGGCCTCCAGCACCCGCGAGCGGACGGCGGCGGGTACGCTCCGCGCGAGGTAGATGTCGCCGAAGGGCGATACGCCGAGCAGCACGGGTTCGGCCAGCCTGAACTCGGCCGCGAGCTGCCTGCTCATGGCGGCCGGCAGCAGTGCGGCTTCCACGCGGGCGGCATCGGCGATGCCGTGAATCCGGTTGCGCTCCGGCAGATCGTGACCGCCGTGATCGGCGGTGAGCACCACGGCATAGGGCCGGTGGGTGGCGTCGAGCGCGGCGAGAATCCGCCCGACGTTCTCGTCGACCCCGAGCAACTGGGCGCACATCTCGGCGCCCTCCGTGCCGAAGGTGTGACCCACATAATCCGTGGCCGACAAGCCGATGGACAACACGTCGGGCGTATCCCGGGCGCCGAGCTGCAGGTCGTGAATCAACCCGACGGCGATGTCGGTGGTGGCCCGATCGAAGGCGGGCGACGTGCGAAAGGCCTGGGAGTCGCCGGGCTTGAGTTCGTGGGGGACGCCGACGCTCCTCGAGCCGACCGCGACGGACCGGGACCGGCTCCGACAAGCTTCGGGCAGTGCCGGTGTCTCCGGCCTGGCGATGGCGGCGGCGGTGGCGGCGTTCACCTTGTCGACGATCGACGGCACGGGGCCCTGCGCGTCCTTCAGGGTGACGAACGCCTTCCCATTCCAGAACCACGCCTGATCGATGGCATGACCGCCCATCATGACGGCCGCGCGGTCCTTGCCCGCGACGGACACCACGCGGCTGGTGGGATGGGCCTCCTTCACCCGGTCGCCCAGGGTGGGCACCTTCAAGAAGTGCGCGGACACCGTATACGCGGTGGAGGTCGATCCGGGGACCGACGGGTCCTCCGTGCAGTAGACCCGCTTGTCCGGCCGGTCGATCGACTGGTCGTACCATTCGTTCGCGACGATGCCGGTGCGCGAGGGGTGCGAACCGGTGAGTATGGTCGAATGCCCGGGGCAGGTCTCGGTGGCCGCGTGGCTTTGGTAGCCGCTCGGAAACACGGCGCCGGTCTGGAGCCGCCGCAGGCCCGCCTTGAACAGCGGCCGATATTCGGCGAACAAATCCGCCGAGAACTGATCCACCGAGATGGCCACGACGATGCGCGGCGGCGGAACGACCTGCGCCTCAGAGGCCGACGCGGTCGCCGCGAAGAGAAAGGCGATGACGAAGCTGAGTTTCATTGTGCATTCAATCCGGGTTTTGAAACGGTGCGCGGTCAGCCCGCCTGGAGAAAGGGGAGCGTGGGCAAGCGCGCCGCGCCGATGGCGGCGTCGGCGGCCGCGACGTCGATGCCCTCGCTGCGATACCAATCGCCGTTGTAGTAACTATGGGCGTAGCGATCGCCGCTGTCGCACAGGATGCTGACGATGGAGCCGGTGAGGCTCCGATCCCGCATCCGTTGGCCCACCTCGAGAACGCCGATCAAATTGGTGCCGGTGGAGCCTCCCACGCGCCTGCCCAGGCGGCGGGTGACGAGGCGCATGCCGGCGAGGCTGAGTTCGTCGGGAACCTTGACCATGGCATCCACGCAACTCGCGAGGAAGCTGGCCTCGACGCGGCGCCGGCCGATGCCTTCGATGCGCGACGCCGTCGGGTGGCAGATGCCGTGATCGGGCTCGCCCCCGAGCGCCGAGGCGTAGTGGTCGAAGAACACCGAGTGTTCCGGATCGGCGCACAGGATGCGGGTTTGCCGGCGGGCGTAGCGCACGAAGCGTCCGAGGGTGGCGCTGGTGCCGCCGGTACCGGGGCCGCAGACGATCCACTCGGGGACGGGATGACGCTCGTTGCGCATCTGATTGAAAATCGACTCGGCGATGTTGTTGTTGGCGCGCCAGTCGGTGGCGCGCTCGGCATAGGTGAACTGGTCCATGAAGTGGCCGCCGAGGTCGGCCGCCAGCTGCGTCGAGGTCCGGACCATCTCGGCGGCATCGTCCACGAGATGACAGCGGCCGCCGTAGAATTGGATGGCGGCCACTTTTTCCGGCGAGGTGGACCGGGGCATGACCGCGATGAACGGCAGCGCGAGGAGTTTGGCGAAGTAGGCTTCGGAAACCGCGGTGGAGCCGCTCGAGGCCTCGATGACGGTGCGGTGCTCGGCCAGCCAGCCGTTCGCCAACGCATACAGGAACAACGAGCGCGCCAACCGGTGCTTGAGACTGCCGGTGGGATGGCTGGATTCGTCCTTGAAATACACGTCGATACCCGGCAGCTCCGGCATCTGCAGCGGGATCAGATGGGTATCGGCGGATCGATGAAAGTCGGCCTCGATCCTGCGGATGGCCTCGATCACCCACGCGCGCGAGCCGGATGTCACCATGTCGAGGCTCACGCCGCCGGCGGCGGCTGGCCGTCGAATCGCGGCAGGGTGTCGGCGGTGGCCGCATAACTCACGGCGCCACAGAGGCACTTTCCGGTGATCGACATGGGGTCCTCCGATGCGGCGCGCCCGGAGTTTACGAAACCCCCCACCCTTGCTGCAATTGCTTTCTCGAAGCTAGCTGCAATCGGCGGAAGGCATCTCGCGGCGATCTTCGGCGTACCGGGCGCAATGACCGGTACCCGTCACGAAGCGGTCATGAACGACGCAGAGTCCGTCGCGGGATCGCACGGCGGCATACGCGGAGCTCAGGCTGGTCAGGCCCGGCAGCGACGCTTCGATGCTCGGGGGACTGTCGTCGAAGGCCGTGCAGGCGGCGCAGGTCCCGCGCCCCCGCGTCACTGGCCGAGACGGTCCCAAAAGCCGTCGAACACCCGGGTGGACAGGATGAAACCCAGCGCCACGTTCACCAGCACCCCGGCCGTGAAGGCATAGAACGGCCGCGCGCCCACCGCGGTCAATTCCCTGATCCGCGTGGTCAGACCGATGCTCAAGAAGGCGAGCGTGAACGCCCAGGTACGCAGGGCCTGAAGCGGCGCCACCACGCCCGGCAACACGAGCTTCTTGTAGTCCGGATAGTCGTAGCCGCGCGACACCCAGGTGACGACGGCCGAGGCGAGCAGGAAACCCAGCACGAACTTCGGAAAGCGCCGCCAGATTTCACCCGCGTCCGCGCGGTTCTCGATGCCCGTGCGTTCCCAGCGCGTGGTGGCGATCAGCGAGAGCACGAAGGCCCACACGCCGATCCACACGTCGCGGCCGATCACCTTCATGAGGGTGAAGGCGGTCACGGCCGCCTCGGGCGAGCCGGCGATCCCCGGCACGTGGCCGGCGTAACCCCCGTAGGTCTGGGCGGCGGCCAGGCCGGCGGCATCGGCGAATTCCGACGTGCCGATCCAGGCGCCGGCGACTCCGGTCGACAGCCCCAGCGCACGGGCGCCGAGCGGCAGGACGAAGATCATCACGATGGCCCAGACCACGACCAGCGAGATGGTGATGGAGACATCGGTCTTTTTCGCGCCCACCGCGCCGCCGATGGCGATGGCGCCGGAGACGCCGCAGACCGCGCCTCCCGTGCCGAGGGTCGCGGCGAGCCGTCGATCCAATCCCAGCCGCGTGGCGCAGAAATAGATCACGCCGAAGGTGGTCAACGACACGATGGCCGCCTGCACCATGGCCACGGGTCCCGCCCAGGCGAGCAGCGTCATGGGTAGGCTCGAACCCAGCAGGACGATGCCGGTCTTGACGTAGAACTCCACCCGCAGCGCCGGCGACAGCCAGCGGGGAGTGCCCAGCGTGTTCGACACGAGCAGTCCGAGGCCGAGCGCGACCAGCGGCGGTTCCAGGTTGTAGCGGGCCGATTGATCCCACAGTCCCAGGAAATACAGCGCCGCAACGACCAGGTACAGCGCCAGGAACGCCGGCAGGAATCCGGCAGGCCGGATGCCCAGCGCCGCGGTGCCCAGGCCGAAACAGCAGGCCCAGAGTGCGAACAGCGCCGCGTAGCGCAGGCCGTTGGCGTGGAGCTGGGCGAGCACCTCGGATCCGTGACTCCACTTCTGGGGTGCGACGGCCAGCCATTGGATGCCGCCGCCCGAGGCGAACGACACCACGGCCGCCGCAACCAGCGCCAGGCCGATCCACACCGCCCACCAGTCCTCTTTTCTCATGCGGCACGCTAGCCGAGCGGCCGTGGGCCCGTCGAATAGCGATTCGTTATTCCCAGGTGCCCAATCGATCTAAGCACCGGGGGCAGGCTGCGTGAACAGGGCCGTGTAACGCCGCTGCATTTCCTCGGTGGTCATGCTCTCGAGATGGCCGCCGAGCAGCCATTCGTGGCCGAAGGGGTCCCGTACGGTGCCCGAGCGTTCGCCGTAGAACTGGTCCTGCAGCGGCCTGACGACGGCCGCGCCGGCCTCGACGGCTCTCGCGAACACGGCGTCCACGTTCTCGACGTGCAGATGCATCGCCATCGAGGTGCCGCCCAGGGAGCGGGGTCCGTGAATGCCGTGTTCGGGATATTCGTCCGACAGCATGACGGTGGCGGCGCCGAGCTTGATCTCGGCGTGTCCGACGCGGCCGCCGGGCTCGGTCAAGCGGAACAGCTCCTTGGCTTCGAAGGCGCGCCCGTAGAAATCGATGGCGGCCGCCGTGTCGTGGACCCGCAGGTAAGGATACGCTTCGAGGATGTCGATCATGGCAATCTCCTGTTTCGGTGGCCGCCCGGTCGGGCGGCCTGACGCGGGAGCGTGCGCCGCCCGGGGTGCACGGGTCTTGAAGGTTTCTTACCTGGCGGCGGTTCGGCGGGAAGCCGGTGGTGCAGCAAGCCGTCCGGACTCATCGGCCGGTACTGCGTCGGGGTGATCCCGGCAAAATCGCGAAATTCCCGCGTCAGGTGCGCCTGGTCCGCATAGCCGGCCTGCGCGGCGAGGTCCGCGAGCTTGGTGGTGCCGGTTCCCGCCAGCCGCTGCAGAACCGTGGTGAATCGCCGGATGCGAAAATAATGCTTGGGGGTGAGCCCGACCGCCTCTCGGAACAAGGCGATGAAGTGCCTCGGACTGTAGCCCGACCGGCGTTGGATGTCGGTGACGCGTGCGGACGGCCACGCCGGCCGGGGCATCAGGGCATGCGCCACGGCCGGATGCAGGAGCAGGGGCCAGCGGAGTCGCGCGGTCAGCTCGCCCTCCAGGATCCGAAACATCGACGCCGGATTCGCGGCCGCCATCAACCGCTCGCGCAGCGCCCGGCCCTGCGCGCCCCACAGGGCGTCCACCGTGACGTGGCGGTCGGTGAGCTCCCCGATGGGAACGCCGAGAACCGCGCCCGCGGCACCCGCACGGAAGGACACGCCCACCACGGCGCCGCGGGGCTTGGGACCGCTCACGTAGTGATGCCACTGCGGCCCGTGCACGATCCCGCCGGACCAGACCATCGGAGCGGCCGAGGCCGACCGGGGCCGACAGAGGATGGGCGTGTCGTGCAGGGCGACGATGAGCTGTGCCGTGCCGGCCGGCAACATGTGCTCGTGCACGGTCTGGGGTTCATCGCGCTGCGACCACCAAAGACACTCGACCACCGCATCGAGCGGCGCGGACGGGCGGTGGCGGACGAACTGCGACAACGGACGGTCTCGCTGATTCGAAGGATCCTTCAGACTACGCCATCCCGCGCGAAAGGTCATGGGCCGTCCGGATCCGGCCGGGGTGCCGGCACCCGTGCGATTTGCCGGGCGTCCTGCCGGCGCTTACCATGGCGGATGGCGTGCGGAGGTGGGCGTGAATCGTAATTTTACCAGCGACAACGCCACTCCGGCGTGCGACGCCGTCATGGAAGCCGTGCTCGCCGCCAACGCGGGGATGGCGCCGTCCTACGGGGCGGACGAATTCTCGGGCCGGCTGCAGCGCCAGGCGAGCGAGCTGTTCGAGACCGAGGTGGCGATATTTCCGGTGACCACCGGCACGGCGGCCAACTCCCTGGCGCTCTCCCAGCTATCGCCGCCCTTCGGCGCGGTGTATTGCTACGAGGCGGCCCACATCGTGACCGACGAGGGCGGGGCGCCGGAATTCTACACGGGTGGAAAACTCATCGGCCTGCCGGCCGCTGACGGCAAGATCGCGCCCCGGCAGCTCGTCGACGCCGTGGCGCTGGCGCGGGACATGGGCGTGCACCACGCCAAGCCGGGCGCGGTGAGCCTCACGCAGTCGACCGAGTGGGGCACCGTGTACACGGTGTCGGAGGTCGCCGCCCTGGGCGAGACCGCCCGACGTTTCTCCCTGCCCCTCCACGTGGATGGCGCGCGCTTCGCCAATGCCCTGGTGCGGCTCGGCTGTTCTGCGGCGCAGGCCACGTGGAAGAGCGGTGTGGACGTGCTGTCGCTGGGTGCGACGAAGAACGGTGCGTTGTGCGCCGAGGCGGTCATCTTCTTCGATCCCGCACGCGCCCGGGATTTCGAGTGGCGCCGCAAGCGCGGCGGACATCTGTGGTCCAAGTCGCGGTATCTGAGCGCCCAGTTGTCGGCATATCTGCAGGACGACCTGTGGCTGAACAACGCGCGCCGGGCCAACGACATGGCGTCCAGGCTGGCGCGCGGTCTCGACGCCATCCCGCACGCCCGCCTGCTGCAATCGGTCGAGGCGAACGAACTGTTCGTGCGGCTGGCCGCCTCGTGCGTCGAGGCCCTGGAAGCCGACGGCTTCAAGTTCTATCGCTGGCCGGTGCCCCCGGGCGACGGCGTGGCCATCCGGCTGGTCACCTCGTACATGACGCAGCCCGCCGACGTGGACGGGTTGCTGGCGGCCGTCCGCGCCGCGGGTGACGACGCGACGGTGCTCGCCGAGCTCTACGCCCGCTTCTTCG
>CAZZWZ010000099.1:0-11055 GCA_964657955.1 uncultured Steroidobacteraceae bacterium | reverse complement strand
GCATATGTTGCGGAAAGTATCCTGGCAGCGTCTGGCGGGGCATATCGGCGGCGTGCCAGCCCTGCGATGGTTGATCGACGAGTTCCAGTTGAAATATGGCATCGTAGGAGTCGTTTGATCTAATGAGAGCATGGCGGCGGAGATTATAGTTACCGCCTAAGCCGGGATGCGAGAGTGTCGCAAGCGAAGAATCAACGCATTCGACACGATCGGTGGCGGGCCGGCGCGTTGCCGCGAGTCGCTCGCAAGTCGTCCCCGGCAATGACACGAATGGCTAGTGAGGGGAATCTCGTTGACCGGCGATCCAGGCATCCACGCGGGATTCCATGATCGGCAGGGGCAGCGTACCGTCACCGACGATGACGTCGTGAAAACGCCCATAGCTGAATCTCGTTCCCAGCGCCTGCTTCGCCCGCTCGCGTAATTCCAGTATCTTCAAGGCGCCGATCTTGTAGGCCAGAGCCTGCGCGGGCATGGCCATGTATCGCTCGATCTGATTTCGTGCGGCGGCCTCGGAATAGCCGAGATTGTCAACTGCATAGGCGATGGCCTTTTCACGGCTCCAGCCCTGGGCGTGCATGCCCGTATCGACGACCAAGCGCACCGCGCGCAGCATGTCGTTGTTGAGGAACCCGAAGTAGGCGTCCGGTTGCCGGTAAAATCCGAATTCGTTCCCCAAGCTCTCACAATAGAGGGCCCAGCCCTCGGTGTAGGCGGCCGTATCGAGATTTTCCGTGTTGAATTTGCGGAAATCGGGCAGCGCAATCTCCTTGAGCAGGGCGGCATGGAGATGGTGCCCCGGAACGCCCTCATGCAGGAACAGGGTGATCATGCCGAAGGTGCTGTAGTCCCTCGGGTCGTTGACCACGGGCCAGAACACACCCGGATGCGAACCGTCGGCGGCCAAGGGCGTGTAATGGTCCGAGGCGGTGGCCCGGGTCAGCTCAGGCTCGAGCACGATCGACAGCCGGGCCTTCGGCAGGATGTCGAAGAAGCTGGGCAGCTGTTCGCTCACCTGCGAATAAATATGCTGGTAGGCCGCCACCACTTGATCGGAGGAGGTATAGGGTTTGAACCGCTTCTGCTCGCGCATCCATTGGGGCAGCTTCTCGGGCGGGCCGTCGTAACCCAGCTTCGGCGCGAGTTCGGTGAATTGTTGCGTGATCCGCGCCACTTCCCTCAGGCCGAGCTCGTGAACCGCGGCGGGGGTCAGGGGTAGATTCGTGCTGTTCCTGATCCGCGCCGCGTACCATGCCGCCCCGTTGGGCAGATCGCCGAGTCCGCTCGTCACCCGGCTCGCCGGTAGATAGGTGGTCTTCAGAAAATCGTTGAGCCGGGCCAAGGCCGGCAACAGGCCTGCCGAAATCGACGTGCGGTACGCGGCGGTCAACTGCTGCCGGTCGATCGCGGAAAACGACGGGGGAAAATGCCGTACCGGCGCATAGAAGATGTTCGTCTCGGGTGTGCTGCTCAGCATCTGCTCGAACTGGGGCATCATCGCCTGGGTGATGGCCTTGGGCTGTACGACGCCCTCGAGCATGCCTTCGCGCATGTTTCGAACGGCCTGATCGATCCAGGCGGGAAGCTGGTTGAGCCGCCTCAAGTAGGCCCGGTACTGCAGCGGCGTCGTGAGCGGCTGGGAACCGGAACCGTCGGCATAGTTGGCGAGCACGCTCGGTACGTTGTCCATCTGGCTGAGGGGCAGCAGGTGCTCGGGGTACGGTTCGAGCTCGAGCGAACTGCCGATCTCAAACGCGAGAATGTCCTTGTTGAGTCGTGCGGCATCGTCCAGCGTGGTGGCGGGAATTGCCGCAAGACGCTGTTGCAAACGATGCAGATGGGTGAAGTAGGCGGCTCTGACCTTGGGCGAGATGCTGAGACCGATCTTGTCGTCGTAGCGGCTGTCGCCATTGGCCGTCGCGTAGTTCAGCGGATCGAATTCGGCGCGCGCGACGTAGAATTCGTCGGCGAGCACCAGCACCGGGCTTGCGGTTGACGGGGTGGCCGCCGGCGTGATGCCTGCGACCGCCGAGATCAGGATGGCCGCGGCGAGGCCGCGCCGTGCGCGGGACCTGCCGGCTCTCATCATGCAGGGGTCTTGTCGGATGAATGGCACGTGATTCTCGCAGTGGTTGAAATCGGTGTGGACGGTGAGGCGGGGTCATGGCCGGTCAGGCCACGCGAGTCACCGCATTCAAGTTTGCAATTCGGTGAGAAGCCACGCCCGGGCAAGCTTCCCTTCGCGCATGACGCTCTGCGGCGAAATCTTCCACACCGCCCGTTCCTCGACGCTCAAACCCCCGAAGAAGCGCATCTCGACCCCCTCATGAAGAGCGAATGCGTGAAGGCGAAGTGGACGAGTGCGGCATGGGCGGTCCTTACGATAGCTTTGCTGGTATCTTTCGTGCAAGGCGCGGCAACGAGGCCCTGCCCATGACCCGCACCCCCCGGCCGCCGGGTCATTCGTGGCTTCATCTCCGGCATAATGCGACCGCCATCGTCCACTCTGGCGCGTCAACCACCGATGACTCTCCCCACGCCGGCAGCCACGCCGATCCTCACCGCCGTATGGCGTGCCCTGCTCCTCGCGTGGCTCGTGCTGATGCATCCCGGCGCGGCGAGCGCCGAGGACGGCTATGACCTCTGGATGCGCTACCACGCGGTAAAGGCGCCCTGGCTCGGCCGCTATCGCAAAGTCGCCCACGAGATCGTCGCGCCCGGTCCGGCCTCGGCGGCGGTCGACGAACTGCGCCGGGGCATCGTGGGCCTGCTGGGCACGGTGCCGCGGATCGGGACCCGGCCCACCGCAGAGGGGGCCATCGTCCTCGGCACGCCGCACTCCTCGACGGTCGTTGCCGGCATGCATCTCGATCTGACTGGGCTCGGCCCGGAGGGTTACCTGCTGCGCAGCGTCCGGGTCGCGGGACGGCGTGCCATCGTCGTGGCGGCGAACGGCGATGCCGGCGTGTTGTACGGAACGTTCGCCCTGCTGCGCCTCATGCAGACGCAGCGGCCGCTGGAGAGGCTCGATCTGGCGAGCGTGCCGCGTATCCAACATCGTGTCCTCGATCATTGGGACAATCTCGACGGCACGATCGAGCGCGGTTATGCGGGCCACTCCATCTGGGACTGGCAGAAGCTCCCCGGCTACCTCGCGCCCCGGTACGTCGATTACGCGCGGGCCTGCGCTTCGCTGGGGATCAACGGCACGCTGTTGACGAACCCCAATGCGAATGCGGTCAGCCTCACACCCGACTACCTGAAGAAGGCGGCGGCGCTGGCCGCGGTGTTCCGGCCCTACGGGCTGCACGTGTATCTCGCGCCGCGGTTCACCGCGCCCATGCAACTGGGCGGTCTCGCGACCGCCGATCCGGCGGATCCCGCGGTGCGCCGCTGGTGGCAGTCCAAGGTCGACGAGATCTACCGCTACATCCCGGATCTCGGCGGTTTCGTGGTGAAGGCCAACTCGGAGGGGCAGCCGGGCCCCGTGGATTACGGACGTTCGCATGCGGACGGCGCCAATCTGTTCGCGGATCTGCTCGCACCGCACGGCGGGATCGTCATGTGGCGTGCGTTCGTGTATTCGAACCGGCAGGGCGAGGATCGCGCGCGCCAGGCATTCGATCAGTTCGTGCCGCTCGACGGGCGTTTCCGGGACAACGTGCTGATCCAGGTGAAAAACGGTCCGCTCGATTTCCAGCCGCGCGAGCCCGTGCACCCGCTGTTCGGCGCCATGCCGAAGACTCCCCTGGCGCTCGAATTGCAGATCACGAAGGAATACCTCGGGTTCGCGACGCACCTGGTCTATCTCGGACCGCTCTACCAGGAGGTCCTTCGATTCGACACCGCGGCCCATGGCGGCGGTTCGAGCGTGGCGCGGATCATCGACGGCTCGCTGGAGCACCATGCGCTCTCCGGGATCGCGGGCGACTCGAACGTCGGCAGCGACCGCAACTGGACCGGCTCCGAATTCGACCAGGCCAACTGGTACGTCTTCGGCCGGCTGGCGTGGGACCCGACGCTGGACGCGCGTGACATCGCGGAGGAGTGGGTGCGCACGACGTTCTCGAACGATAAGCGCTTCGTCGGGCCGGTGGTCGCCATGATGATGGGGTCGCGGGAAGCGGCGGTCGATTACATGACGCCCCTGGGGCTCACGCATCTGATGGCCGCCGGGCACCATTACGGGCCGGGCGCCTGGCAGCAATCGCAGCCGCTGACCGTGGGCGATCCGCCCTATTATCACCGGGCGGACGCCGCGGGGATCGGCTTCGATCGCACCGCGAGCGGCAGCAACGCGGCCGCCGAATACGCTCCGTCGGTCGCGGCGCTGTTCGAGGATCCCGCGCGGACGCCGGAGCAATACCTGCTGTGGTTTCATCATCTGCCCTGGGACTACCGGCTGGCATCGGGGCACACCCTGTGGGACGAATTGGTCATGCACTACACGCGGGGCGTTGCCGCCGTCCGCGACATGCAGGCGGCCTGGGCGCCGCTGTCCCCCTACGTCGACGCAGAGCGCTTCGCGGAAGTCACGAGTTTTCTCGCGATCCAGGAGCACGAAGCGCAATGGTGGCGCGACGCCACGCTCGCGTATTTCCAGAGCATCTCCCATCGGCCGTTTCCGGTCGGTTACGACGCGCCACCGCGAACGCTGGCCGAATACCAGGCCATCTCCGTGCCTTATGCGCCCGGCAATCCCGGGTGGACGGCGGCGCCGTTCCGGCACTGACTCGCGCGCTGCGGGCGGTGGGCACCCGCCGGTGGGCGGTGCGCCGTCATCTCGCATATCCGGGTGTCCGTCAGCGTGATTGCTTATGACCATAGTCGAGAAAAATATTAGACCGCACGCCGCCGTCAAAATACGATCCGGTGCAGTGATGAAAGACGCAGCCTGGCGTTGCCCGGCTGGAACGCTGCCGACGAGCTTTCGCTTTCACACCGATCGCGGCTCCATCGACATTCGTCGTTCGATGCAGTGATTCCCGGCGATGAGCGCCCCGGCCGTCGGGGGCGTGCGGCTGGGAATGTCTCGATTTCCCATCCATACGATCCGGGGTTTTTCCATCAATGCCAATGATTCCGTTCCGGGCCCGACCCTTCGTGCCCTCAGCACCAATGAAACTGGTGTTCTTCACCGTGGCGCTCCTGAACACCGTCGCGGCACCGGCTGCGGCCACCGGGGGCGACTCCGACCCGCTCGACGAGGTGATCGTGACCGGGACACGAGAAACCGGACGCAAGGCCGGTGACAGCGCGACGCCCATCGAGGTCATTTCCGGTGAGAGTCTGCAAAGCATCGGCCAGACGGATCTGCGCGATGCCTTGGAGCAGCTGTCGCCGTCGATCGCGCGCGAGTCGTTCAACACCAATTCGGCCGCGCTGACGGACATCCTGACCCTGCATGGATTGAGCCCCAACCATTTGCTGGTATTGGTCAACGGCAAGCGGCGGCACTCCACGGCGAGCGTCGACACGGACGGGCCACAGCAGGGACAGACGGGCGTGGACCTCGACACGATCCCGGTCTCGGCCATCGATCACATCGAGATCCTCCGCGACGGCGATTCCGCGCAATATGGGGCGGACGCCATTGCGGGCGTCATCAACATCATCCTGAAATCGAGCGACCACGGGGGCTCGGCCCAGGCGACGGCAGGGGAGTACTATGCGGGGGACGGATTCTCGCGACAGGTGTCGGGCGATGCGGGATTCAACCTGGGGGGCAGGGGATTCGTGCACCTGAGCGCCGAGTACTCGGGCAAGAACTTCACCGATCGCAACGGCACGGATCCGCGCACCGGTGAGCACACCAACACGTTCGAAGGCAACCCGAGAAACAACACCGAGTCCCTGGGCATCAACACGGCCTATGACGTGACCGACGATGTGGAATTGTACGGCTTCGCCACCTACGCCCACCGCAAGGGCGCGGGCAAGGAGCTGTATCGTCTGCCCTCCTTCCTGCCGGCCGTGTATCCGGATGGCTTCCAGCCCCTGGACACGCGACTCGAGGACGATTACGGCATCACCGCAGGCATCCGAGGCAAGGACTTCGCCGGATGGTCGTGGGACGCGAGTTCCACGTATGGCCGTGATACGGTGAACGTGGGACTGACCCACTCGGTCAACCCGGATTTCTACACCGCATTTGGATACACGCCGACCGATTTCCACATCTCGACGTTCAACAGCTCGCAATGGACCAACAGCTTGGATTTCAACCGGCCGGTCGCCATTGCATGGTTGCCGCAGCCGCTGACGGTTTCGTGGGGCCTCGAGCATCGCCGGGAAACCTACAAGATCGGCGCCGGGGACTATGCCTCGTACTACGACGGCGGTCCTCAGGCCCTGGCCGGCATCGCACCCTCGGACGCCAGCGACCATTCGCGCAACATCGCCGCGGCCTATCTGGATCTTGCCACCCGGTTGACGCCGCAGTGGCAGATCGACGTGGCGGGGCGGTTCGAACACTACTGGGGAATCGGCAGCAACGAGACCGGAAAGGTCTCGACACGGTACGATTTCTCCCCGAAGGTGGCCGTGCGCGCGAGTTTCGGCACGGGTTTTCAGGCCCCATCCCTCGCCCAGGAATATTTCAGCAGCCTGGTGGTGGGCCCGACCGAGGCGGTCGGTCAGCTGTCGCCGTTGTCGCCGATCGCGAAGAGCCTGGGGGCGACGCCGCTCAAGCCCGAGGAGTCGACCAACATCAATCTGGGCATCGTTCTCAATCCGATGGAGAACTTGAACGCGACGCTCGACCTGTACCAGGTGGTCGTTCGCAACCGGCTGATCGACAGCGGCTACGCGGAAGGTGCCACGGCGGCGGACGCCCTGGCTGCCGGCGGCATCGTGCTGCCGTCCACGGCCACCTACATATCGACCAATTATCTGCAGAACGCCGCCGACACGCGCACGCGCGGCGCCGACTTGGCCGCCACGTACCGGACCGATTTCGAGCCGTACGGGATCGTCGACTGGTCGGTGTCCGCCAACTTCAACGACACGAAATTGCTGCGCGTGGCGACCGTCGATGGCGTTCCGGTGACCAACGCACAGCAGGACGCCTGGCTCACGAGCGTGACGCCCAAGTACAAGGTCATCGTCGGCGGGACTTGGCGCGAGGCTGGCTGGGCCGTTTCGCTGCGCGAGCATGTCTACGGACCCGCGAGCGACCAGGTGACCATCTACGCAGGGCCGAACACGTTTTCGACCACGGTGTTCGACCGTTTCGACGAGCGGGCGAAGGCGACCACCGATCTCGCGGTGAGTTACTCTTTCATCCCCGGTCTGACGTTGACCGTGGGCGCCAACAATGTGTTCAACACCTATCCCGATCGAATGGCTCCACAAGACCAGTATCTCGGATGGCAGTACGATGGTTACATATCGCAAATGGGGATCAACGGGGGGTTCTACTATGCGAGCCTGAAGTATTCCTTTTGATGAACGTTTTCATGGAAGTTCCTGCCGGGAGATCACGATGCTGAACCGTCGTCAATTCGTGTCCGTTGCAGCGGCCGGCGCTGCGCTTGGCCTTGCCCGGGCCTCGTTCGCTGCGCCTGCCTCACTGGGGCACAAGGAGCGCGTCGATCGCGCCCTGCTGGGCCAGGACGTCGACCGCCCGCCGTTCACGCTCTGGCATCATTTCAACAAGCCCACCGCGGAGGAGGAAGCGCGGAGTTTGGTGGAATTTCACCGGCGCTACGATACGGACATCGTCAAGGCCATGAACGACTTCGACTATCCCCGGTCGACCAGCGGCAAATGGTATGAAATCACGGCCACCGACTCGCCGTATCCCAAGCAGCTCGAGACACTCGAGCTCGTGAGAAACGGACTCGGCGGCGACGTGTACTTCATCGATACGCTGTTTGGCCCCTATTTCACCGCCCAACTGTTGCTGGGCGCGGAACCCGAGTACGCCGACAGGAAGCTGTCCGAAAACCAGGTATTGGTCGAAACGAGCGCGGGCCTTCGAGCATTTCAAAAGCGCAGCCCGCAGGCGTGGCACGACATGATGGGTGCGATCACGGAATCGACCATCAATCACATCGAGAAGGCGAAGAAGATCGGCACCGCGGGTGCGTTGGTGAGCATCATGAATGCCACCGAAAAATTCAACAGCATCGAGGACTACGAGCAATTCAGCCGGCCCTACGACAAGCGCATCATGGATGCCCTGGCGGACAGCCGGCTCACCATGCTCCATCTGCATTACCTCGACAAGTCGTTCATTCCTCAATATCGTGATTTCAAGGTGCCGGTGGTCAACTACTCGGTCAGGACCAGCGGCATCCCGATGACGACCATGCGCGAGAACTTCAAGCAGACATTGGCGGGCGGTGTCGACGAACTGGATTACGCAGCGCTCACCGTGGCGGAAATTCGGCGCCAGTGGACGACCGCGCGGCAGCAGGCGGGTCCCAAATACATCATCACGCCGGGCTGTGCGCTGCCCAAGGACAGCACGCCACAGGCGTTGTCGCGTCTCAGGCAATCGATCGTGACTTGAATTCCTCGCGCGAACGGCCGGACCTGGAACGGGCGCTCGGCCGCTGGGACCTGCTGGCCCTCGTCATCAACGGGATCGTCGGTGCCGGCATCTTCGGCCTGCCGGCCAAGGTGCAGGCGCTGTTGGGCGTCTATGGTTTTGCCGCCATTCTGGCGTGTGCCGCGATCATCGGCCTCGTGATCCTGTGTTTCGCCGAGGTGGCGAGTCGTTTCACCGACACGGGCGGGCCCTTCTTGTACGCCGGTGCGGCGTTCGGGCCGTTGCCCGGATTCCTGGCGGGTTGGCTGCTGTGGATCGCGCGGGTCACGGGGTCGTGCGCCATCTGTTCCTTGTTGCTCGAGTACCTGGCCGATCTCGCGCCGGACCTGAACCAGGGCATCGGGCGCGTGGCGGCCGCGACCGTCATCGTCGGCGGGTTGACGGTGCTCCACGTGCTCGGCATCCGGCGCGCCACCGTGTTCGGCAACCTGGTCACGCTGGCCAAACTGCTGCCGCTGCTGCTCTTCGTGACGATCGGGGTCTTCCACCTCGGGTGGACGTCCGTGACGCACGTGGCGCATCCCGACAATGCGAATTTTGCGAAGGGCGTGCTGCTGCTGAGCTTCGCCTTCGTTGGCTGGGAGAACGTGGTCGTGGCGGCGGGTGAGACGCAGGATCCGCGGCGCGACCTGCCGCGCGCCTTGATCGCGGGCCTCGCGGTGGTGGCGGTGTTGTACCTGCTGATCCAATGGGTGTGTGCGGGCAGCCTGCCGGCGCTCGCGGAGTCGGAGCGTCCGCTGGTCGACGCCGCCCGGACGTTTCTCGGGCCCGCGGGCGCGTTGCTGATCACGCTCGGGGCGGCGGTGTCCATGCTCGGCACGTTGAATGGCTCGATGATCACCATCTCCCGGGTGCCCTTTGCCATGGCCGCCGCGGGGCAGCTGCCGCGGGCGCTGGCCGTCGTGCATGCGCGCTATCGCACGCCCCACCTCGCGGTCATCTTCTCCGGGATCCTCCTGCTGGTGCTGACGCTGACCGGTCAATTCGTCTATTTGCTGACCGTGAGCACCATCGCGCGCCTCCTGGTGTTCGGTGCCACGTGCGCGGCGTTGCCGAAGCTGCGACGCAGTCCGGACGTGCCCGCAGCGCGCTTCTCGCTCCCGGGCGGTCTTGCCATTCCCGTCGCGGCGCTGGCGTCGATCGCGTGGCTGCTCGCGAGCTCATCGTTCGCGGAGACCCGGGACGTCGCCATTTTGACTGTCATCGGTGCCCTGCTCTACGCTCTGGGCCGGCGGCACGCGCTTAAGGCCGGCCCCTGAACCCGAGGTATGCGAATGACCTGTTTCGTGACTCATCTGGAATGTGCGAAATGCCATGAACGGTACGACGCCGAGCTCGTGCAGGGCTTGTGCGTCCACTGCCAGCGACCGTTGTGGGTGCGATACGACCTGGAGGCGGTGGGACGGCACTTCGCGAAATCCAGTCTCGCGGCCCGCGAGAATACGATGTGGCGATATCGCGAACTGCTGCCGGTCCGCGATGCGGCGAACGTCGTCAGCCTGGGCGAGACGGTCACCCCGCTGCTCGCCGCGCCACGGCTCGCGGCGTCTTTCGGCGTGCGCGAACTGCTGGTCAAGGACGAGAGCCGGCTGCCCACCGGCAGCTTCAAGGCGCGTGGCATGGCGATGGCGATCTCGAAGGCCAACGAACTCGGCATCCGCCGCGTGGCGGCCCCCACGGCGGGGAATGCGGGCGGCGCCATGGCGGCCTACGCGGCACGGGCCGGCATGGAGGCCTACGTGTTCATGCCGCAGGACACACCGGCCATCAACGCCAAGGAGTGCTGGCTGGCGGGCGCCCACACCTTCCACGTCAATGGACTGATCAACGATTGCGGGCGCATCGTCGGCGAGGGCAGGTCACGGAAGCATTGGTTCGACCTCTCCACGCTGAAAGAGCCGTATCGCATCGAGGGCAAGAAGACGATGGGACTGGAGCTGGCCGAACAGCTGGGGTGGGAGCTGCCGGACGTGATTCTCTATCCCACCGGCGGCGGTACGGGCTTGATCGGCATGTGGAAGGCGTTTGCGGAACTCGCCGCGCTGGGCTGGCTGAATTCGCCGCGCAAACCGCGGATGATCTCCTGCCAGAGCGAGGGCTGTGCACCGATCTCCCGGGCATTCGAGCGCGGCGAGCGGTTTGCCGAAAAATTCGAGAATGCGGCGACCATCGCCAGCGGCGTGCGGGTCCCGGTGGCCGTCGGCGATTTCATGATCCTCGACGCGGTGCGCGAGAGCGGCGGTCTGGCGATGGCGGTCCCCGAGGAAACCATCGCACCCTGGATGAAGAAGGCGATCAGTCTGGAAGGACTGTCGATCTGTCCCGAGACCGCGGTGTGCCTGAGCGCCCTCGAGCTGCTCCTCGCCCGCGGCCAGGTGCGGCCGGACGAACGCATCGTGGTGTTCAACACGGGCGCGGCGCAGAAATATCCGGAGGCCGTCCACGAGGTGCTGCCGGTGATCGACATCCGCGAGCCGGTGGATTGGGGCCGGATTTGAAGG
>CAZZWZ010000098.1:0-11203 GCA_964657955.1 uncultured Steroidobacteraceae bacterium | reverse complement strand
CCAGATCGAGCAATGCCTGCTGCGGCAGTTTGCCCGTGGCGTTGCGCGGCAACCGATCGACCAGGAACAAGGGACGTGGCAGGAACACGGCATCGATGCTTCGGCGCAGCTGCTCGATCAATCCGGCGGCGGTCAGGGTCGGTGCCACCACGGCGGCGGCCAGCCGCGCAACCCCGGTATGGCCCGCGCCATCCGCTTCGCGAAGAAAGAACGCTCCGTCGAGCACGCCCGGCACCGCATTCAACTGCGCATTCAGATAAGCGAAGGAGCTGCGTTTGCCGGCGACGTTGACCAGATCGGCGGTACGACCGCGCAAGAAAAATTCATTATCCGAAACCAGCTCCAGCACGTCGCACATGGCCGTGGTTTGTTCCACGTGACCTCCCTGGGCGAACACCTGCTCGCCGTCGGAAGTCAGGCGCACTCCCGGCCACAATGTCCAGGCGGCCGATCGGGCGGGACGGCGCGTCGCGATCTGTCCGGTTTCCGTCGATCCGTAGATTTCGAGCAGCTGCGTCTCGAATCTCGCTTCCGCCGCGAGCGCGAGCTCGGGTTCCAGCGGCGCCGTCGCCGAGACGATCATGTCCACGGGCGGCAGGTCGACCTCGGCGGCCAGCAGCGCGCGCAGGTGAATCGGCGTCGAGACCAGGGCGCGAGGGCGCGGCACCCCATCCACGACGCTGCACACGTCCGCGGGATAGAACGGACGTTCGGCGGCGAACGCATTGCCGCTCAACAACGCGAGCAGCACCGTCGATTCGAACCCGTACATGTGCTGGGGCGGGACGGTGCCGATCAACGTGTGGGACGCGCCGTCGAGCAAACCCAACCGGGGTGCTCCGTCGCGCACGCAGCGCGCCAGGCGTCCCCAGGTCTTGCGGTAGGGCAGGGGTGCCCCCGTGGAGCCCGAGGTGAACACGATGGCCGCGAGCTGCTCGGAGGGAATGCGCGGCACCGTCCATTCCCCGGCAACGTCACCGGCACCGGCCGCCCCGATCGCGGCGTCGCAGAATCTCTGCGGGAACGTCCATCGCGGCAGCTCGATGGTGCACTCCGGTTCGTCCGTCAAACAAACCGCGTCGGGCGCGAAGGCGGCGAGTTGTCGGACGGTTTCGGGGGTATGCGTGGAGGGCAGCAAACTCACGCGCCCGCTCATGAGGCAGGCGGCGAGTCCCACGGTGAATCGATAGCGGTCGGAACACACGTTGAGCACGTGTCGGCCCGGAGGCAGCAGCCGGATCAGGTGCGTGGCATCGCTCAGCAACTGCCGGGCGGAAATGGGCACGCCACCCCGGTAGGCAACCACCGCGGCCGGTGATTCGTGCGAGAACAGCGGGGTCATGTCCATGCGTTCGATAGTCAGGGGCTCGCGAAATAAACCCGTACCGTGGCCAACAGTCCGGCATTTTTGAGCTGGGGCAGCGCGCGGCGGCGAACCAGGTATTCGCCCACGAACATAACACCGACCAGCGGCACGACGCAGAAATTGATGAAGATGGACCAGACGCGCAGCGGCGCCGCCCAGAACAGCAGCACCGACACTGCGGCGATCGAGAAGAAGAAAACCGCCCAGGCGAGGGTGACGCGCCGGGTGTAGCGCACCACCTCGGGCGACAAGGGACCGTGCACGCGATCGGCGAGCTCCGTGCACAGGGCCGTCCGCCGGTGATCCAGACTGCGACCGAAGGTCAGGCCCAGCAGCGTGTAAGCGACGCTTTCCTGGGTCATCTGCCACAAGGGAAAATTCTTCTCGAGGAGCGGCCAGACCAGGACGATCACGGCGCCGATGACCATGGCCACCAGCACGGCGACGAGGGGCCGCGCCCCGCGCCACGCAAGCACCAGGCTCAAGCACGTCATCGGAGCCAGCGTCAAAGCGGCGCCCAGCCGGTGCGCGCCGTTGGCGTTGCAATAATGCGACAACGCGGCATATCCGGCCACGAGCCCGCAGGCCGCAGCGAACTGCAGCCTACGCGCCCGGACGCCACTCACTTGGTTCTCTGCACCGCGATGTAGTCGGCAAGGTGCCTCAAAGAACGAAAGATTTTCTGATTCTCCTGGCTGTCGGCCCGCAGCTGCACGCCGTACTGCTTGGACACGAGCAGAGCCACTTCCAAAATATCAATGGAATCAAGACCGAGCCCCTCGCCATACAGCGGCGCATCGGGATCGATGTCGGCCGGCGCGACCTCCAGATTCAACGCGCCGACGAACAGCACGGCGAGTTCGCGTTGCAGTTGCGCATCCGGCGCAGCCGCCTCAGGCATCAGCGACCCGTTCTTGAATATCGGCTTGGGGTCGGACATAGGCTGGACTTCGATTGAGTTCTGGCGGCTGCTGGCAACAGTATGCCCTGCTCCACATTATATAGGTGTGTGCTGCACCGGCAACCGCCAACCGGGTGCCGAACCGGGTATGCTCGCCGGCATCGTGCCAGCCCCGCATCCGCCTCTGAAGGATTACTACCCCGACCCGGCCGAACGCGACCGCTGGCTGCGGGGGCTGTTCGACCAGACCGCGGGCGATTACGATCGCATCGAACGGACGATGGCCCTGGGATCGGGGTCGTGGTATCGGCGACGCGCTCTGGCGCGGGCGGGCCTTCGCAGCGGCATGCGCGTACTCGACGTGGGCGTGGGCACGGGACTCACGGCGCGCGAGGCCCATGCCCTGGCAGGGCCCGGGGGCCGGGTGACCGGGGTGGACCCCAGCGCCGGCATGATGCGCAGCGCCGTGCTCCCGCCCGGCGTCGACTTGTTGCTGGGTCGGGCCGAAGAAGTGCCCCTGCCGGCCGCGTCGGTGGATTTCATTTCCATGGGCTATGCGCTGCGCCACGTCGACGACCTGTCGCCGGCCTTTCGCGAATTCCTGCGCGTGCTGGTCCCGGATGGCCGCCTCTGCGTGCTCGAGATCACCTCGCCGGCGAGCCCCGCCAAACGCGCCGTCCTGCGCGCTTACATGCGCGGCGTGGTGCCGTTGGTCGCACGCTGCATCGCCCGTCATCGCGACGTGCCCAAGCTGATGCGTTATTACTGGGATACCATCGAGGCGTGTGCCGCCCCGGCCGTCATCATGGCGGCCATGCGCGAGGCGGGATTCGTCGACGTGCAGCGTGTGGTGTCGCTCGGCATCTTCTCGGAGTACTACGCCCGCAAACCCGCGTGACCCCGCCCGGCGCCGCTCACGCGCGCCGCAGGCGCCGGAGCAGCAACAGCGGCAGGCGCGGCAGGAAACCCAGGAACAGCCGGAAATGCATCCACGTCAGCAACAGATTGTCGCGCCGGTAATCGAAGTGTGAGACGCCGCCCTGCTCCGCTCGGAAGTATCGGACCGGCGCGGGCAGGTTCACGGGCCGCACCCCGCGCCAGCAGAGCCTGACCACCGCCTCGACGTCGAAATCGAACCGCCGCATCCAGAATTGCGAGCGCATGACGCCTTCGAGCGCGTCGATGGGATAGACGCGAAACCCGAACAATGAATCGCCGATGCCGGCCCACAGCGTTTCGAGATTTGCCCACCAGTTCGAGATCCGGCGTCCCTTGACGCGCAGGCTCGGCGCGCTGGCATCGAACACCGGGCAGCCCAGCACCATGGCGGCCGGCGCCGCGGCGGAGGTGCGCATGAACAATGCGATCTGGTCGGCCGGATGCTGTCCGTCCGAGTCCATGGTCAGCGCGTGCGTGAATCCCGCGCGCCGCGCCTCGCGGATGCCCTCCAGCACGGCGGCGCCCTTGCCGCGATTCTCCGGCAGCACCAGCACCCGCAGACCGCGCTCGTCCTCAGCCATGCGCTGCAGGCGCTCGGCCGAGCCGTCGGAACTGCCGTCGACCACCACCCACACCGGAGTCCAGCGGTCGAGGGCGTCGCGCACCGTGGTGAAGACCCGGGGACCCGGGTTGTAGCTCGGAATCAGCACGAGGTGGGTGGTTGAAGGTCCCGGGGGCTCGCGGTGCATGGACCCTCAGCCTTCCTTCAGCCAACACGCTTGCAGCGGGTGTCCGAGCTCGCCGCGATAATACGCATCCAGTTCCGCGGTGAAGACCGCCACGTCCGCGGGCGGCGGGAAGCGCCGTCCCAGGCGCACCCGGTACGTGATGGGCAACGACGGCCGCCGGAACAACGGCCATCCCTTGCTCAGAAAAGGCGAATCCGTCTCGATGATGAGCGTCTGCACGGGCACCCCGGCATGCTTCGCGATGAGCCCGACGCTGCCCACCAGCGGATTGATGGGGGCCCGGGTGGTGCGCGTGCCCTCCGGGAACAGCAGCAGCACGCCGCCGTCGCGCAGATGCGCCACCGATTCCTTCACCATCTGCCGCGAGGATTCGTTCTTCACGTACCGGGCCAGACGCGACCCCGCGCCGAGGAAGGGGTTGCGCATCAGTCCGGCCTTCATGACGCAGACCACGTTCGGATGCCGGCTGAGGATGAGCAAGGCGTCGATCAGGCAGGGATGATTGGGCGCGAGGATGACCGGCTCCGCGCCGCGCAGCGCGTCGATGGCCGAGAGGTCGAGCTTGTAGCACCGGGTCACCGCCAGCGACCACACGTACAGCCGAAATCCGGCGCTGATGCCGCGACGCCCGACGACCATGCCCGGACGGCGGGGCAGGATGCAATACAGCGGCAGGGCGATGCAGGACCAGGTCAGGCAGATGATGCCGAGCAACGTCAGCGACGAATAGAGCGCGGCGTATTCATACAATGTGCGGAAAGGACGCAGCATGAACCGGTTTCAATCGGGCACTTCGACCATCTGTTCGGAGCGGTGAATCATCCAGGCAAAACCGAATCCCGCCGACCAGTAACCCTTGCGCTGCACCAGCGGGCTGTCGACGAAGGCGGCCCCCGACAAGGTGTCGTAACGGCCGTACACGCCCACCCAGAAATTGGCGAAACGCTTCGACAGGGCGCCGATGGTCTGTGTCCCCGCGTACCCGGCGGTGGCCTCGTACGCCGGGCGTGACGACGTCGCGTACTGCGGCGCCACCGAGTAGAAATAATCGTGGTAGCGGCGCCCCGCGAACAGCGGACCCGCCAGCACGCCCGCATTCCATCCGGCATGGCCCAGAGGATCGGCCACGTCGAGCGCGAATCGCGGCGTGAAGGTCCAGCCGATGAATTTCGGCGTCGCTTCGACGGTGATGGCGGCCCGCACCGGAACCCGCAGATCGAACTTGATGCGCGAGTCGGCGCTGTGCAGCAGATGCAGGTCCACGGACGGACCGAGCTCCAGCGTCGACCGCAGGTTCGGCATGCCGTAGCGCGCCCGGTCGTTGTTCACCGGCGTCGTGGCGTCCCCGCTCACGTTGATCTCGATCCAGTCCTGACCGAAGAGCCTGCCGCGGATGCCCTCACGATCCGCCTTCAAGAATTTGCCGTTGTAGATGAAATAGGGCACGGGGACGGGGTAGGCGTGCGTGGTGTTCGACCCACGATAATCCTCGAAGGCGATCGCGCCGGCCCCCAGGCCGAATTCGAGCAGCGGCGCCTCCTTCGCGCATGCGGGGGAGGCCGCGAGCGCCGCGGTCAGGGCGGTCAGCGGGGTCAGAGCCGGCGCGGCGGCCGCCGTTGCCCGGCGACCGGCAGTTCGCAACCGGCGGCCCGCTTTTCGGGTGAACCACATCAAACGTTGGTCATGCGTTCTGCGTCGACGCGAATATTGACCGCACGGCTGCGAACCGCGCGCAGGGTTCGACCCAGCTTCGCGAGTGAAATCACGTAATAGAGCAGTTTGAACGCACGCAGGGAGGCCCAGATGGGGGTGCGGCCGAACACGTCGCCGGCGAGCACGGACAGCAGCGCCTCCTCCATGCGCAGCACGTTGCGGGGCCCGAGGAAGAGCTCGCGCATGGTCGGATTGGTCACCCGGTAGATGAACCAGGAGAATTCGCGCGGGCCGTGGCGCACCTGCCGGTCGAAGCGGCGCAGGGCGCGTGCGGCCTCGCGCGGTTCCCGCCGGCATGCCATGAGCGCGTCGGCCGCCGCCAGGCCGCTGTTCATCGCCAGCATCACGCCCGACGAGAACACGGGATCGATGAAGGTGAAGGCGTCGCCCACCATCAGATACCGCGCGCCGTAGCTGCGCTTGCTGCCGTAGGAGTAGTTGCCGGTGGCTTCCACCTCCGAGGCCATCGTGGCGGTCTGCAGCCGCTCCGCCAGCGGCGGGCACGAGGCGATGGTGGCGAGGAAGAATTCGCGCAGCGGCACGGCGCGGGTCTTCATGTAATGCGGCCAGACCACGGCACCCACGCTGGTGGTGCCGTCCGCCAGCGGGATGAACCAGAACCAGCCGTGGTCGAACCAATAAATCGTGATGTTGCCTTCGCGCCGGCCGGTGTCGCGGCGGGCGCCGGTGAAATGCGCGTACATGGCGGCGCTGTTGTGCTTCTTGCTGCGCCGTTTGAGCTTCAGCCGATTGCTCAGGAACGCATCCCGGCCGGAGGCGTCGATGACGTGTCCGGCGTCCCACACCTGCGCCCGGCCGTCGTCGTGCCGCGCGTGCACGCGGACCCTGCCTGCGGGGAACTCCACGTCCTGCACACGGCAGCCCTCGACCACGCAGGCGCCGCGCTCGGCGGCGCGGCGAATCAGGATTTCATCGAATTGCGAACGTCGGACCTGGTAGGACATGGGCAGCGACTTGTCCCAGGCATCGGCGAACTGAAACTCCTGACGACGCCCGTCCCATGAAGACACGAATTCCGCGCCCCACTTCTCCATGCCGATGGCGCGGACCTGCTCGAGCACGCCGAGCCGCTCGAGCAGCGGCAGGTTGGCGGGCAGCAGCGATTCGCCGATGTGGAATCGCGGGTGGCGCGCCTTCTCGAGCACGACCACCCGGATGCCCTGCTCGGCGAGGGCGATCGCGGCGCTCGCGCCGGCCGGTCCGCCGCCGATGACCAATATGTCACATGGCGTGGCGGGGTCACTATCGGAACTGGTGTCGGGCATCATAAGTTGGCTTCTGCGAATTGACCGTGGGCTGACCCGGGCGACCGACTCGTCAGTCTAACGTGCCGACAAACAGCGGTCCAACGCCTGTAAGATAGCCGCCATGCACATCTTGATCGTCGAAGATGACGAGGTCGCGCGCGATTACCTGGCCAAGGCCCTCCGCGAGGTGGGTCATTCGGTGGATGTGGCGGCAAATGGCCTCGAAGGGCTGCACATGGCCTCCTCGATCGCGGTCGACATGGCGGTGGTGGATCGGATGCTGCCAAAACTCGACGGGCTCGCCCTGGTGCAGTCGCTGCGTGCCACGGGACGCAAGATGCCGGTGTTGATCCTGAGCGCACTCGGCGACGTGGACGACCGCATCACGGGTCTGCGGGCCGGCGGGGACGACTACCTCACCAAACCCTATCACATGGCGGAACTGCTCGCCCGCATCGACGCCCTGGCGCGGCGCGGCGACTCCGGCAACGGCGAGACCAACACCAAGCTGAAACTCGCGGACCTCGAGCTCGATCGCATGACCCGCCGGGTCACGCGCAACGGCAAGAAGATCGAACTGACGGCGCGCGAGTTCCAGCTGCTGGAATTCATGATGCGCCACAGCGGGCAGGTGGTGACCCGGACCATGTTGCTGGAAGGCGTGTGGGACTATCACTTCGACCCCCAGACCAACGTCATCGACGTGCACATCAGCCGCCTGCGCCAGGCGATCGACAAGGACTTCGACAAGCCCCTGCTGCACACCGTGCGCGGCGCGGGCTACAGTCTGCGCGAAGACGAATAGTGGACGTTGCATTACGGCGCGGCGTCAGCGCGGATCAGCGCTTTATCGGGGTGCTGGACACCTCGCCGTTCCGCATCGCCATCCTCTATTCCATCGTGTTCGCATGCGGCGCGGCGGTGCTGCTCGGCGCCGTGGACTTCGCGGTGTCACGGGTGGTCGACGGCAGCACCGACAACCTCATCGGGGCCGAGGTGCAGGGCCTGCGCGAACAGGTGCTGGTGCTGTCGCGCAGCGACTTCATCGAACTCATCGAACAGCGTTCGCAGGATCAGGACGTGCGCGGCGCGGTGTACCTGATGGTCGATCCGCAACTGCGGCCCGTGGCCGGCAACGTGCCCGCGTGGCCCAAGATCGCCGCCGACGAGGGCAAATGGATCCAGTTCAAGGTGTCGGTGCCGTTCGGCGACGAGACCCGCGAACACGAGATGCGGGCGCAGCGTTTTCCGCTGCCCGGCGGCTACCGCATGCTGGTGGGACACGACGTGCAGGAGCGCCAGGACGTCAAGAATCTGATGATGCGCGGGCTGATCGCCTCGGTGCTGCTGACGTTGTTGATGGGGCTGGGGGGCGGCTTCTGGATGGGCCGGCGCATACTGGCGCAGGCCGGAGCGATCTCGGCGGTGGCCACGCGCATCATGCGCGGCGACCTGTCGCAGCGCCTGCCGGTGCGCAAGTCGGACGACGAAATGACGACGCTGGCCCGCGAGATCAACACCATGCTCGACAAGATCGAACAGCTCACGCTGGGCATGCGGACCGTGCTCGACAGCGCCGCGCACGATCTGCGCACGCCGCTCAACCGCCTGCAGGCCACGGCCGAGGGCGCGATGAGCCAGGTGGCACCGGGTTCGGCCGAGCGGCGCGTGCTCGAGCGCGTGACCACGGAGGTGGACCAGATGCGCAGCACCCTCGATGCGTTGCTGCGCATCGCGCTCGCCGAGACAGGAACCGTGGCGCGTGAGCCGGTCAACCTGTCCGAACTGGTGGCGAGCATGGTCGAGCTTTACGCACCGGTGGGAGAGGAGCGCGGCATCGCGCTGGAGAGCGCGGTGGCGCCGGGTGCGCGGGTGCAGGGCAGCCGCCAGCTGCTGGCCCAGGCGCTCGCCAACCTGCTCGACAATGCCATCAAATTCACGCCGGACGGCGGCCACATCCGGGTGCTGCTGCGCGGTTCCGCCACGGCGCCCGAGGTGGTGGTGGAGGATGACGGCCCCGGTATTCCAGCCGACAAACGTGAGATCGTGCTGGGACGGCGCGTACGACTCGACGAGGCGCGCCGGTTCCCCGGCAGCGGTCTCGGACTCTCGCTGGTGGCCGCGGTCACCAAATTGCACGGGGCACGCCTGGTGCTCGACGATGCAGGGCCCGGCTTGCGGGTTTCATTGAAATTTTGAGGTCACAACATGCGAAGATTGGCGGGCTGTTTTGCAGGAGTGCTGGCCATGGCCGCATGTTCCACGGGTAATCGAGAATCCGTCCCCGCCGCGCACCCGGCGGTGCACGCCGCCGCGCTGGAGTCCGGCATCGAGACGCGGTACGTCGACACCGCGGTACGCCCGCAGGACGATCTGTACCGTTATTTGAACGGTCAATGGCTGGACTCCTTCCAGCTTCCCGCGGACAAGGGATCGTACGGTTCTTTTTCCTACATCAACGATGCCACCCAGGAGCAATTGCGCATCCTCGTCGAGGGGTTGAACGCGCGGGCGCCCGGGGAGGCCGGCGCATCGGCCGACGCCCGCAAGCTCGCCGACCTGTACGCGAGCTTCATGGACGAGTCGCGGCTCGAAACCCTGGGGCTCGAGCCGTTGCGGGCGGACTTCGCGGCCATCGAGGCGGTGAGCAGCAAGCGCGAGATCGCCGGTTTGATGGCGCGCTTCAACCGCACCGGAGCCGGCGCTCCCTACGACATCGGCATCGATCCGGACCCGAAGGATTCCACGCGCTATGCGGTGACGCTCACCCAGAGCGGACTGGGATTGCCGGACCGGGACTACTACTTGAAGGACGACGCCAAGTTCAAGGACGTGCGTGCCCGGTACCTGGTGCATCTGGAGAAGATGCTCGACATGGCCGGCGACGGTCGTGCCCACGACAACGCCGCGGGCATCCTGAAGCTCGAAACGGCGCTCGCCCGGCTGCAATGGACCCGCGTGGAGAACCGCGATCCCGAGAAGACCTACAACAAGACCTCGGTGGCCGACCTGCATCGCGTGATGCCCACGTTCGACTGGACGGGATACCTGCGGGATGGGCTGCTCGCGGGCAAGGTCGACTACGTCATCATCCGGCAGCCCAGCTATTTCAGCGGCCTGGACCAATTGCTGGCGCAGACGCCGCTGCCGGTGTGGAAGAGCTACTTCAAGTGGCACCAATTGTCCGCGGCGGCGCCCTATCTTTCGGAGCGCTTCGTCACGGAGCGTTTCGCCTTCAGCGGCACGGTGCTGCGCGGCATCCCGCAGAACAGGCCTCGCTGGAAGCGCGGCGTGGACCTGCTCGACGGCGCCATGGGCGAGGCCATCGGCAGGCTGTACGTCGAAAGATATTTCCCGCCGCAGAGCAAGGCGCGCATGGAGGCGCTGGTGAGCAGCCTGCTCGAAGCCTACCGTCGCGACATCGAGACCCTCGACTGGATGGGACCGGAAACCAAGAAGGGCGCGCAGGCGAAACTCGCGAAATTGGTGACCAAGATCGGTTATCCGAATTCGTGGCGCGATTACGGCGCCCTGTCGATCGTCCCCGGCGACCTGTGGGGTAACGTGACCCGGGCGAATGAATTCGATTATCGGCGCAACGTCGCCAAGCTGGGCAGGCCCATCGACCGCAACGAGTGGTTGATGTCGCCGCAGACGGTGAACGCCTACTACAACCCCGTCATGAACGAGATCGTGTTTCCGGCGGCCATACTGCAGCCGCCGTTCTTCGATGCCAAGGCCGACGATGCCGCGAATTACGGGGGCATCGTCGCCGTGATCGGCCACGAGGTGAGCCACGGCTTCGACGACCAGGGCAGCCAGTACGATGCGGACGGCAACCTGCACGACTGGTTCACGGCCGAGGACCACGCCAGGTTCGCCGCCAGGACCAAGGCGCTGGTCGCGCAGTACGACGCGTACGAGCCGGTGGCCGGCTACCACGTCAACGGCGCGCTGACCCTCGGGGAGAACATCGGCGACAATTCGGGACTGGCGCTCGCCTACAAGGCCTACCGTCTCGCGCTGGGCGGCAACCCGGCCCCCGTCATCGACGGATTCACCGGGGAACAGCGTTTCTACCTGGGCTGGGTACAGGTGTGGCGCGGCAAGGTGCGCGAGGACGAGGCCATCGAGCGAGTGAAGACCGATCCGCACTCCCCGCCGGCCGTGCGCGGCAGCGCGCCGCTGGTGAATCAACCCGGATTCTACGAAGCGTTCGGTCTGAAGCCCGGCGACAAGATGTACCTGTCCCCGGAGCAGCGGGTGA
>CAZZWZ010000097.1:7362-11227 GCA_964657955.1 uncultured Steroidobacteraceae bacterium | reverse complement strand
CTCGCCACCCGCCCAGACCCCCGACCCGCAAATCCAGACGGCCGAGCCGCAGAGTGCCGCCGCCGTCCTGATGGTGCGGCCGGCGCATTTCGCGTCCAACCCACAGACCGCCGCCAGCAACAGCTTTCAAGCGGCGCCCGCCGCCGGCACCGACCGAACCGGCACCGACCTTCAGGCGCTGGCGCTGCGCGAGTTCGATGCACTCGCCGATGCGCTGCAACGGCACGGGGTCCGGGTCACGGTGGCCCGGGACAGCGAGGTGCCCGTCAAGCCGGACGCCATCTTTCCCAACAACTGGGTGAGTTTTCATCGCGACGGCACCGTGGTGCTCTATCCCATGCTGGCGCCCAACCGCCGCCTGGAGCGGCGGGAAGAAATCGTACGCCAGGCGGCGAACGAGGGCGGATTTCGCATCACCGGCACCGTGGACCTGTCTTACCGGGAGGACGAGGAGAAATTCCTGGAGGGGACGGGCAGCGTGGTGCTCGATCGCTGCAATCGCATCGCCTACGCCGGCATCTCACCGCGCACGGATCTCGACGTGCTCGGTCAGTTCGCGCAGCAGCTGTCCTACGAGGTGGTGGCGTTCGACGCGCACGACGCCGCCGGCAAGCCCGTGTATCACACGAATGTATTGATGGCCGTCGGGGGCGGGTTCGCGGTGCTGTGCGAAGCGGCCATCGCCGATCCCACGCAGCGAGCGGCCGTTGCCCAAAAATTGCGCGCCACCGGCCACGAGATCATCGACATCTCGATGGCCCAGATGCACGGCTTCGCCGGCAACGTGCTGGAACTGTCGCCCGCGGGCACGACGCTCATCGCCATGTCGCGCGCCGCCTGGGGCAGCTTCACCCCGGCGCAGCGGCGTCGCCTGGAGAGCCACGGCGAATTGTTGGTGGCCGACATTCCGGCGATCGAACGGGCGGGCGGCGGCAGCGTGCGTTGCATGCTGGCCGAAATTCACTTGCCCGGACTCGCCCCCGGGCCGATGTCATAATCGCCGCATGCTCGAACTCGGGATCAAGACGCTCATGGCGTATTTGCTGGGCACGTTGCTCGGCAGCCTCATTCTCGGGCGGCTGCGCGGCGTGGACATCCGGCGCATGGGCAGCGGCAATGCGGGTGCGACCAATGCCCTGCGCACCCAGGGCAAGGCGTTCGGTGCGCTGGTGCTCCTCATCGACGTGGGCAAGGGGGCGCTGGCGGTTCTGGCCCTGCCGCCCCTGCTGCTGCCCGGTGTCGGGGCGGATCCGGAAATACCGCGTCAGTGGCTGACGCTGGCCTGCGCCGCGGCCGTGATTCTCGGCCACGTGTACCCCGTGTGGTTCGGCTTTCGCGGCGGCAAGGGGGTGGCCACCGTGGTGGGGGTGATCGCCGCGCTGGAACCACGCCTGTTGGTGCCCCTGTTCGCATGCTGGCTGCTCACCGTGTTGCTGACCGGCTACGTGGGGCTGGCCAGCATGCTGGCCGGGCTCGCGCTGGTGGTGGCCGTGTTCTGGCATGGCTCGAACACACCCCTGCTGCTGTTTTGCCTGGGGGTCGCCGCCCTCGTGATCCATACGCATCGCGGCAACGTCGCACGCATGATGGCCGGCACCGAGAACCGAGCGCGACTATGGTTGTTCCGATCGCGGGCGGCCTAGACCCTGCGCGCCAGGCGGAGCCGGATCAACCCTCGTTGCTGGGACTGCTCGCCGACGGCGGATTGCACTCGGGAGAATGGCTGGCGCAGCGCCTCGGCGTGAGTCGCGCGGCGGTGTGGAAGGGCATTCAGCGCCTGCGCCTGCGGGGCATCGATCTGCAGGCCGTGCCCCGGCGGGGCTACCGGCTGCCCGACGCCGTCGAGTTGCTCGATGCGCGCAGCATTCGCGCGGCGCTCGCACCGGAGCGGATGGGACGCCTGCGCCACCTCGCGCTGCCCTTCGACGTCGATTCGACCAACACGCGTCTGCTGGCGAACGCGCCGCCGCCGCCCGGCTCGGCCAACGTCCTGCTGAGCGAGCTGCAGCAGGCGGGACGGGGCCGACGGGGCCGCCAATGGATCGCGCCGTTCGGCGGCAGCATCGCGCTGTCATTGGGCTGGTCCTTTGCCGATGCGTCGCAGGCCGGCCCCGCGTTGAGCCTGGGGGTGGGCGTCGCGACGGCGCGAGCGCTGGCCCGCGCGGGGGCGCACGGCATCGGCTTGAAATGGCCCAACGACCTGTGGTTCGAGGATCGCAAGATTGGCGGCATCCTGCTCGAGCTGCGCGCCGAAGCCGGCGGCCCGGCCTACGTCGTCATGGGCGTGGGCATCAACGTGGCGCTGTCGGCGGGCGCGCGCGCGCAGATCGAGGCCACGGGCACGCCGGTGGCGGCGGTCGCCGATGCCTGCACGGGGGTGCCGTCGCGCAACTTCATCGCCGGTGCGATCATCGACGAGCTTTTGGGTATGCTGGTGACCTTCGAACGGGAAGGCTTCGCGGCGTATCGGGAGGCGTGGAGCGCCCTCGACGTCCTGCGCGATCGACCCGCGCAAGTCCTGACCGGGAACGCGGGCCTCATCGGGACGGCCCGCGGCGTCACTGCGGAGGGGGCGCTGCGGCTGGAGACCGGCGACGGAGTCCGAGAAATCATTTCCGGCGAAGCCAGCTTACGCGGGATGGGATCATATTGACGGTCTTAAAGAGTGTTGTCTTGTGCCTCGCGCTGATGAACGTCGGCTATTTCCTCTGGGCGCGCGGCGTCGCCCCATCGCAGCCGAAACCCGAGGCAGCGCCGCCGCCGGCCACGCTCACGCTGGCCTCCGAAGTTCCGGCGCAGGGACCTGCTGCGGCGGGCTCGGCCGGCCCGGGTCCGGGCACGACCATTGCCGGCGCAGCCGCGGGCGCGGCCACCGCGTTCACCGGGGCGGCACCGGCGGTGGCCGCAGAGCGTTGCATGACGGTGGGTCCGTTCAAGGACGTATCGGCCGCCGCGCGCGCCGCCGGTACCTTGCGCGGCGGGGGCTACGATCCCCGCCAGCGGGTGGTGGACGGCGAGGTGTGGTCGGGGGTATGGATCTACGTGCCCGTGTCGGGGAGCCGTACCGCCACCGAACAAGCGGTGGCGAAACTCAAGGCGGCCGGCATCCAGGACGGGCTGCAGATGCCCGGGCCCGGGGACACGCCCGTCATCTCGCTGGGCATGTACAGCGACCCCAAGCGTGCCAGGAACCGGGTTGCTCAGATCAAGGCGCTGGGTCTGAACCCCGGCGTCGCGGATCGCAAGCGTACCGGCAACCTGTACTGGATCGACGTCGATCTGAAGGCCGGCAACGGTGCGCCCAACCCGGCCGATCTGAAGGCCGAGGCGGGCCGCAACAACAGTTTGGAAGTCAAGACATGCCCATCGGGCGCCGCGGCCGGGCCATGAGTGCCGCCGAGGGCGCGACAGGTCGTGACGCGCTGCTGCGGGCGGGGGCGGTGCTGGGCGCGATCGTGGGGTACGGCTGCCTGGCCGCGTTCCTGTACCTCATCGGCGTCCAGCTCCTGCGCTGGTTCCGCGACGGCGAATGGACGCATTTCGGCGTGAGCGAAGGGCTGCGCGCCGGACTTTCCCGCTGTTGCGTCCACGATGCCGACACCGGCACCCTGGCCGCCCTGGTGCATTGGCTCGACGCCCCTGCGGACTGGCTGGGGTTGCACCGGGTGCTCGAGGTGCTGCCCGCCTCACTCGCGTTGTTCCTGGTCAGCATCCTCGGCAACAGCATTTTCATCTATTGCCGCGACCGAGCAGACGCGGCGGGAAGGACCTGACATGAGGAGAGCGTTTCGCGGCGCGCTGGATGCGGTTTCTCGCAGGGCACTGCGGTTCGGGAGAGCCGGGTGCGGCGGTCGCGCCTGGAGCG
>CAZZWZ010000097.1:0-7262 GCA_964657955.1 uncultured Steroidobacteraceae bacterium | reverse complement strand
CCCGCCATGCTCTGTGCCGGGTCCGTGGCGGTGGCGGGCACCGGTTACACGCCCATCGAGCCGCGCATGAGCGATCACACCGTCCTGCTCACCGGCCACGACCTCACCATCGAGCAGATCGTCATGGTGGCCCGTGACGGCGCCAGGGTCGAACTGAGCGCGGAGGCGCGCCGTCGCGAGGCGGCGAATTACGGCCTGCTGCTCGAGGCGGCGGCGGAGGGCATCCCGGTCTACTGGTTCAACCGCGGGGCCGGCGACCAACGCGAGACCGTGATGTTCGACGGCGATCCCCTGTCGGCGCAGAACCGCGCCGAGATCGAGAAGCGGCAGAGCGCCGTGTTCCATGCGGGCGCCTCGTGGGGCACCGGACCGGAAGTGAGCGACGAGGAGATCGTCCGGGCGATGATGGTGGTGCGGGCCAACGCGATGGTCTACAACGCACCCAGCCCGCAACTCTCGCAGATGCTGCTCGACCTGCTCAACAAGCGCATCTCGCCCGTGGTGCAGTCGCGCGGCACGCTGGGTGAGGGCGACCTCGCGCCGCTGGGCAACGTGGGCGGTGCCATGGTGGGAGCGGGCGAGGTCTATTACCGCGGCGAGCGCATGCCCGCGGCCCGCGCGTTGAGCGAGGCGGGTCTTTCGCCCATCCGACCCTTCGCCGCCGACGACAATGCGTTGACCAGCAGCAATGCCTACGCCACCGGATCGGCGGCCCTGCTGGCGCACGATGCCAGGGAGGCGCTGGAGTGGGCGGACGTGATCTATGCCATCGATTTGAACGGCATGAACAGCAGCATCACGCCGCTGAGCGCGGTGGTCCAGCGCGACCGACCCGAGAAGTGGCTGAACTGGCACGCGGCGCGCGTTCTCGAGATGATCAAGGGCAGCTACCTGTTCGACGAGGATCCGAAGCGCATCATTCAAGATCCCGAGAGCCTGCGTGCGTCGTCGATCCGGCAGGCGGCGGCATGGGAGGCGTGGTCCGCGCTCGACGCGGCGGTGGTTCTGCAGGCGAACTCCTCGGACCACAATCCGGCCGTCAACGTGGGTCTGGGCCCGAAGGATTCCTGGGAACTCGCCACGCCGCAGATGATGAAGTTCTACGTCAAGGGCGGCGTCCACAGCCACGGCCAACATGGCTACATCGTGTCGAACGCGAACTGGGATCCGTATCCCCTCGCCAACCTGATCGAGAGCTTCAACATCGCGCTGGCGAACATGGACGTGGCGGTGATGCTGCGCATCGAGCGCTTCGCCAATCCCTTCTTCACCGGCGTGCGCGCCGGGGACGTGCTGCCCGGCATGGGCCGCGGTTTCTATGGCTATGCGCCGGTGGACCTGCAGCAGGAGGTGCAGAGCCTCATGAACCCGGTCGCCCCCCTCGGCAGCGCCATCGTGGGCACGGTGGAGGATCTGCAGGCACAGACGCGCATCAAGGTTCAGCACGCCCGCGCCGAGGTGGCGGCCACGTTCGATCTGCTGGCGTTCGACCTCATCGAAGGCAGTCTGTGGATGGACGTGCGCGGCAAACAGGATGCACGACGGCGATTCGGGGCCGTACCGACGGCCGCCTGGGAGGCGTATCGGAAGGTGGTTCCGCTGGCGCCGGCGTCCGGCGAAGCGCGCGCCGAATCCGTTCCCGCAGCCACCGCCGGATTTCTTCGGGCCACGCCCGCATCGACCTTCCATGCGGGATTGCCCGGCTCCGCGGTGCACACCCCCTGAACCCAAGGACGTCCGGAGACATGAATTTGCACGACCCGACACGAGACGCGCCGCGGGACGGTGCCCCCCTGCGGCAGGCGCCGGTACGGGCACGACGGATCCTGCTCGCGAGCCTCATCGGTACCACCATCGAATTTTTCGATTTCTACATCTATGCCACCGCCGCGGTGCTGGTCTTTCCAAAACTCTTCTTCCCGGAGCAGGACCCGACCACCGCCGTCCTGCAGTCGCTCGCCACCTTCGCGCTGGCCTTCTTCGCACGGCCCATCGGCTCCGCGGTGTTCGGACACTTCGGGGATCGCATCGGACGCAAGGCCACGCTGGTGACCGCTCTGCTGACCATGGGCGTGTCCACCGTACTGATCGGACTGCTGCCGACCTACTCGTCGATCGGCGTGTATGCGCCGGTGCTCCTGGCGCTCTGCAGGTTTGGACAGGGATTGGGCCTGGGCGGTGAATGGGGCGGTGCCGTGCTGCTGGCGACCGAAAACGCACCGCCCGGCAAGGAGGCGTGGTACGGAAGTTTTCCTCAGCTGGGGGCGCCGTTGGGATTCCTGTTCTCCACGGGCGTCTTCCTGTCCATCACCAGTTATCTGAATGCCGAGGAGTTGCTGCGCTGGGGATGGCGCATTCCCTTCCTCGCCAGCACCGCGCTGGTGTTGGTTGGCCTGTACGTCAGGCTGCAACTGGTGGAGACGCCGGCTTTTCGTCGCAGCCTGCAGCAGGGCGAACGCGTGCGGGTGCCATTCCTGACGGTGATCGTCCGGCATCCGCGGGAACTCTTGCTGGGAACCCTGAGCGCCACCACCACCTTCGTGGTGTTCTATCTGATGACCGTGTTCGCGCTCAACTGGGCCACCACCGCGCTCAAGATTCCGCGGGCGAACTACCTGGTCATGCAGATGATCGGCGTGCTGTTCTTCGGGCTGACCATTCCGGTGTCCGCCGTGATCGCGGATCGGATCGGCGCACGCAGGATGCTGATCGTCGCGACCGTCGCCATCATGGCGTTCGGTTTTTCGTTCGCTCCCTTGTTCGGCGCCCACGACGTGGGGCGGGTCTTCGCATTCCTGGTGCTCGGCTTCTCGGTCACGGGTTTGACCTACGGGCCCCTGGGAAGCGGTCTGGCGGGGCTGTTTCCGACCGCCGTACGCTACACGGGCACTTCGCTCACGTTCAATCTGGCCGGCATCCTGGGCGCCTCGCTGGCCCCGTATATCGCCACCCAGCTCGCCACCGGCTACGGACTGGCATTCGTGGGCTATTACCTGTCGGCCGCCGGGCTCATCAGTCTGATCGCGCTGCTGGCCCTCCACGACCCCCGACGATGACGGTACGGCCTTGCCGGGGACGGCCGGCCCTCATTTCGGTTCGGCGACCAGGATGACGAAACTATCCGGTGCCATGGTGGGACGCGGATGCGGTTGATCGGCCGTGACCGGGGCCGCGCCGAAGCGTGCCGCCGGGAGGTAGATGCGATGGGTCGCGGGATCGAGCGCCATCGTCCTCGCGCTTTGCTGCGTCTGCACCGTCGCCACGACGCGATACGAGTCGGCCGTCTCCTGGTGGATGACGGTGAGCGTGCCATCCTCACCGTTCGAACTGAACACGAAGCCCAGATCAGCGTCGTATGCCGCCGCATCGGGTCCCTCGCCGATGGCCACCCGCGCCACCGGCCTGCCGGACTGCGCGTCGGTGACCACCATGACGCCGCGTTCGCAAACCGAAAACAGGCGTCGATGCACCGAGTCGATGGCGAGACCGGACGGACGGCCGCAACCCAGCAAGGGCCACGTCGTCTTGATCTTGGACGTTTTCGCATCGATGGCCACCAGCTTGCCGGGGTCGGTGGCGACGTTGACGAACACCGTTCCTGCGTCGGCGACCATGAATTCCGGCGGCCCGGGCAGCGCGATGGCGGCCACGACCGCCAGTGACGTGGGATCGAGCACGCTGATGTCGTTGCTCGCGCCGTTGGCGGTCAGCAGGTGCTCCGATTGCGGCTCGTACAGGATGGCATCGGGCTTCTTGCCGGAGACGGGTGCCTCTTGGATGACGCGCAACGTGTCGAGCTCGAAGGCGGTCACGCTGTTCGTCTGGCCGTTGCTGGCATAGCCGCGCTTGAGCGCCGGCGCGAACGCGATGCCGTGAACGCCGGCCGTGTTGGGGACGGTGCCCGCTCGCCGTCCCGTCGCCGTCTCGACCACGTCGACGCGGTCGCCGCGGCTCACGAACAGCCGCGCCCCGCTGGGTTCGAGCGCAAGATAGTCCCAGCCGCCCGTGCCTCCCAGCGGCCACAGGGTCGAGACGCCGTAGTCGGCGTTGGGCAGCGGCGATTCGTCGGCCACGCAGATGCCGCAGCTCGCGAGCAGCGCGGCCGAGGCCAATTGGACACACAGTCTTCGCAGCATGTAGTAGCTATCCCAGGTACCGGGCTTGCGGTTACCGTGCGCCAGTCTACCCGGAATGTCGGGGGGAGAAAAAATCAGTTCACAGGGCGTGCCGCGTCGCCGATGATGCTCGGTTCGGACCATGAGAAGGAGAGAGGGATGGCTTTACGCGCAGGCGCGGTTGCGGCGGTGGCTTCGGTGTGGCTCGGTGCGACGACGTTGGCCGCGCCGGCATGCGCCGCGACGACCGCCACCGCGCCGACATCCGCCGCGGACGGGGCGGCCGGCGATGCCGGTCTCGCCGAAGTGGTCGTGACCGCGCAACGCCGCCAGGAGTCCGCGCAGACCGTGGGCATCGCGCTGTCGGTGCTGTCCGGACAGGATCTGGCGGACAAGGGCATTCTGGGCGTCGCCGATCTGCAGGATGCCACGCCCAGCCTGCAAGTGGAGCCGGCTTTCGGCGGCGGTCAGCCGCAGTACCGCATTCGCGGGGTCGGATTTCTCGACTACACCTCGAACAACGCGTCGCCCATCGGGGTGAGCGTCGATGACGTGGCGTTCGCCCTGCCCATCCAGACCGCCGGCCAGCTGTTCGACATCGATCGCATCGAAGTGCTGCGCGGTCCGCAGGGCACCTTGTACGGACGCAACACGACGGGCGGGCAGATCAACTTCATCACGAATCGTCCCACCGCGGAGACGCATGCGGGTTTCACCGCCGAATACGGCTCGTTCAACGCCGTCAACGCCGAAGGCTTCGTGTCCGGATCGCTGGCCGAGGGCCTGACGGGCCGTCTTTCGTTGGCCACGGAACAGGGTGGCGACTGGCAGCGCAACCGGGATACCGGTCAACGACTGGGCAACCGCGACAACCTCGCGGGTCGGGGCCAGCTCGAATGGAAGCCGTCGCAGAATGTCGATTTGCGGCTCGAATTCCATGCGGCCAAGGACAAATCGGACGAGACGGGATTGCAGCTGCTCAAAACCTACACGCGGACCACCGGCGGCGTGATCACCACCGTCATCCCCGCCGATACCTCGCGATACGTCACGGCCTGGAACCTGAACCCGGCTTTCGCCGCCGTCACGGGACTCGGTGCGGGTGCCAGGCCCGGCGTGAACAATTCGAACGACGGCGTCGCCCTCACCGGCAACGTCGATTTCGACGGCGTGAGATTCACCGGGATCAGCGCCTACGAAAAGATGACCCGGCGCGAGTACAGCGATTGGGACGCCACCCGATTCCACGATTCGGACGAGTATTTCCGCAGCGATCTCGACGTGTTCTCGCAGGAGGTCCGCGCCGAATCCACGGGCGATGGCCCGTTCGGCTGGTTGGCCGGCGTGTTCTACTCGGACCTGAAACTCGACGAGAAATTCTATTCCGATTTCTCCGATGCGCTGGGCGGCATCGCGCTCACCACGTATCGGCAGAAGGCGAATTCGCTCGGTGAGTTCGGGCAGCTGAGCTACACGCTCAATTCATCGTTGAAGGCGACCCTGGGTGTGCGCGAGGACCACGAGACCCGCGAACTCCTGGACCTGAGCACGGGGTTCATCGTTCCCGTGGTTCCGTTCACCAGCGGCCTGTCGCACTCCCTCACGTCGAACCTGCCGTCCGGCAAGCTCGAACTGGATTACACCCCGACGCCCGGCACGCTGGTCTACGAGAGCGTCAGCCGCGGCGTGAAATCCGGCGGTTTCACCGCGCACAATACCGTCACCGCGGCGGCGGCGGACCCGTTCGAACCGGAGCGGCTCACCGCCTACGAAGCGGGCGTCAAATCCGACGTGACGCGCGCGCTGCGGACGAATGCATCGGTGTTCTACTACCGCTACCGCGACCAGCAGATCCTCGGCAAGGCGTACGATGCGGTGAGGAACGATTACATCGGCCGCTTCGTCAATGCGAACTCGCGGCTCGCGGGCGGAGAACTCGAGCTCGAGTGGCATCCGCTGCGCAGCCTGTCGATCTCGCAATACGCGGGTTTCGTCGAGGGTTATTACACCAGCAAACTGTTCAACAGCGACACGCCGCCGGTGGACTACAACGGCAGACCCTTGAGCGTGCCGAAATGGAGCTACGGCGGCGACGTCAGCTATGGATTCGCGGTGGGCGGCTATGAGATCACGGCGGAGTCCAATTACAGCTTCCACGACACCTACAGCCAGTTCTACCTGCTCGGCAGCAGCGATTTCACGATTCCGCGATACTGGCTGGCGAACGCCAACCTGTCGTTCGCTCCCGCAGGCGGTGCGCCCTGGAAGCTGACCTTGTGGGGACGCAACATCTTCGACCGGTCGTACGACGTGACGCGGAATTACTTCCTGCCGTCGGCCGAGGTGGCGCAGGCGGGGATGCCGGCGACCTTCGGCATCCGCGTCAGCTACCGGTACTAGCGCCGATGAAAGTCATCGCCATCCTGCTCGGTGTCCTCGTCCTGCTGCTCGCCGCGGCGTGGCTCCGGCTGCGCGGTCCGGACATTCCGTACGAAGAATTGGAGGCCAAATACGCCGACGCCGATTCGCGCTTCGTCGATCTGCCGGGCGGCTTTCACGTCCACTACGAGGATCATGGCGATCCCGGCGGACGGCTCCTCGTGTTGCTGCACGGCTTCGGCGATTCCTACACCACCTGGGAAGGCTGGACGCGCGAACTCGGGCCGCGGTTTCGCATCGTCACCCTGGATTTTCCGGGACACGGTTTGACGCGCGCACCCGCGGGCTACGAACTCGACGGCGACGGATTGGCGGATTTCGTCGACGCTTTCGCGGCGCGGCTCGCGTTGCCGCGGTTTGCCCTGGCGGGCAACTCCATGGGCGGCGGAGTGGCCTGGAAGTTTGCGGTGCGCCATCCGCAGCGGATCGATGCGCTGATCCTGTTGGATGCGGCGGGATTCCCCAACGAAAAGCCGCCCGGCCCGCTGCCGTGGGCATTTCGGATTCTGGAGTATCGGGCCGGCCGCGCCTTGCTGCTGTTGAGCAATCTGATTTCTGGTGTGAATTGGATGAGTATGTCATTCCTCTCGCATTGAATTTATTTTTGGGTGGTTATTTACATTGTGATCTATGCTTAATGCCTACCTTGAACCACTTGCAATTGCATTAAATGTGGCAAAAACTTCCAACACTTGTTTTGACCACATT
>CAZZWZ010000096.1:3504-11244 GCA_964657955.1 uncultured Steroidobacteraceae bacterium | reverse complement strand
CATGCCAGGCCCGAGAGGGCAGGTACGATGACCAACCCGCGATCGATCGCCGCCGCCCCGTCGAACGCATTCAACTCCCGCGGATCGGCGACGATCCCCACCCGGGTGGCCCATTCGATGAGAGCGCCGGCGTCGTAGACGCCGCCCTCGAGGGCATACCGGGTCTCCGTCGGCAGTTGCCAGGCCACGGTGGCGATCAAGGCCGATGAGCCCACGCAGGGCGGCGTCGTTCCCGTGACGGCCAGCATGAACGCGCCCGTCCCGAAGGTGATTTTTGCCTCTCCGACGTTTCGGCAACCGTGGCCGAACAGTGCAGCTTGCTGGTCGGCGACGGACGCCCGGACGGGTATGCGAAGACGGTCGCCGAACGGTCCCGTGGTCTGGCGGATGGGCGCCAGCAGTTCGAGCGGTACGCCAAATGCATCGCAGAGCACGGGGTCCCAGCTCAAGGTGGACAGATTCATTAGGGACGTGCGCGAGGCCGTGGTGGCATCGGTCGCATGTATGCCGGTGAGATTCTCCAGGAAGAACGTATCGGTGGTGCCCAGCCGCAGCCGGCCGCACTGCCGGGCGCTGCGGGCTTCCCGCGAATGCTCCAGAATCCACGCCAACTTGGACGCGGAAAAATAGCAGTCGAGCGGCAGGCCTGCGCGGGCGGCGACTTCGGCCGCGAGACCGGATGCCTTCAGGCGTTCCACCTCATCGAAGCTGCGCCGATCCTGCCAGACGATCACCGGAGAGAGCGGCTGCAGGGTGACGGAATCCCAGGCGAGACAGCTCTCGCCCTGGTTCGCAATGCCGATCGCGTCGACGGGTCCGGCGGCCTCGAGACACCGGGTGAGGTTCGCCAGCAATTCGCGGGGATCGTGCTCCACCCAGCCGGGGCTGGGATAGATCTGGCGGTGCCGCAGCGACGCGGCAACGCGGGGCGGCGAATCCTCTTCGAAGAGCAGCGCCCGGGTGCTGGTGGTGCCTTGATCGACCGCGACGACGCGCATTCAGTGCTCCCCGCCCTGGGAGTCGGGGTCGAAACTCACCGTGATCGAGGTGGCGTCTGCCGGCACCCGCAGGCTCTCGAGCGGAATCAAGATTCTGTTCTCGAGCCGGGCGCGGCAGCGGCGCGACCAGAGGATTTTCGCGCCCGCGCGCACCGTCAGACGACTGCGGCGCGTCGACGCCGCCCTCACCTGGATGGATCGCAGCGCGGCTTCATCGGACGGCGCCGGGCCGACGAGCTGCGGTACCGCGAGCTTGATACCCGTGCCGCACACGACGCGCACCGACCCCGGTGGCATCGCGAACGTTCCCGCCAGATCCCGCGCCACGGCCGCACCGACGCTGCGCCCTTCGCGGTGGCACCACCCCGCGCTCTCGATGGGCCGCAGGACGTTGCCCGCGGCAAAGTACGCCCCGTCGGTGCACCTCCCGAATTGATCCACCGTGGGTCCGCCGCTGGCAGCATCCACTTCCAGATGGCTCATGCGCATGAGCGACGCTTCGGGAAGGAACTGTCCCGTGAACAGCACGCCGTCGCACGCCAGCTCGGTGGAGTGTCCGGCGTCGGTGGCGACCCGGACCCTCTCGACGGTGGAGCGTCCGATGATGGCGCTGATGCGTGAGTTGAGGAGAACCGGTATGTTCAGGAGACGCGGAAACAGCCCCAGAGGCCAGCGCGCGATGGGGCGATCGGCTGCTTCGATGACGGCCACCGGCCGGATGCCGTGACGCACACACGTCCACACGGCCGACAACCCGACGAGTTCCGTCCCGACGATCACGGGCCGGTCGAAGGGTCTGAGCCCCCGGAGGTGAATGCAGCCCTGCAGCGCCCCCGTGTTCATGATGCCCGTCGGGCGCTCGCCCGATACCAGGCGCGCGGCACGGGGTTTCTCCCGTGCCCCGGTAGCCAGTATCGTTCGGTGCGCCTGAACGGTCACGGAGCCGTCGTCGGTCGCCATGACCAGCCGGCCTCCCGGCTGCAATTCCACCACGCTGTGCCCCGTGCGAATGTCGACCCCGCCTTGCTCGGCCAGGGCCACCAGCCGTCGCGCATAGGTCGGTCCGTCGAGCACGCGGCCGAACTCGCGAATTCCATAGGGGGGATGCGCGCAATGACGGGGAATACCACCCGCCTCGGCTTCACGCTCGAATACCATGACGTGTTCGACGCCCCGCGCCCGCAGTTCGATGGCGGCGCCCAGGCCTGCCGGTCCGGCGCCGACGATGGCGACGTCCGGCTGCAGCATGTCATTCATCGGCCATCGGTCGCGCGAGGGGGCGTCGGCAGCCGCGCCGCCAGCTCCGTCAGCTTCGCGCCGCAATAAAATCCCTGGCACCGCCCCATCGCGGCACGCGTCCGGCGCCGCAATCCCCCGAAATCGCCGGGTGGCAGTGGCGAGGCGAACGCATCTTCGATCTCGCGGCGCGTCACCATTTCGCAATGGCAGACGATCTCGCCATAACCGGGCTTCTGCCAGTCCCTCGGCAGATGCTCGGCCAGATTGGGAACCCGGGCAACGCGGGCTTCCGTCGAAGGCTTGCCGGCCCAGGTTGCATAGCCCATCAACTCGGCGGCGTGGGCCGCCAGGCCGAGGGCGGCCGTGAGGCCGGTCGAACGGACGCCGCCGAGCGTGATCCAGTGGCGTTGCTCGTCATTCCTGATCCGGTATTCCTTCCGGTCACTGGCCGGACGCAATCCCGCGTAGGCCGCGTTGATCGGCACGTGCTCCAGCGCCGGTATCATCCGGATTGCCCGTCGTATCAGGCTCTCCAGCACGTCGTGCTCCACCGTGGCGCTGTCGCGGTCCGTCTGCTCCTCCGCGGTGGGTCCGACGAGTACGTTGCCATAGATGGTGCGTGCGACGACGACGCCCTTGGTGACCTCCGTGGGTACGGGAAGGATGATGGACGTGACCAGCCGCGCGGCCGGCTTGTCGAAGACGACGAATTGCCCCTTGCGGGGGCGGATCTCGAAAGTCCTGTCACCGAGGCATCGTTCCTCGACCAGGTCCCCGTACAGCCCTGCGCAGTTGACGACGTAGCTCGCGCGCACCGGACCGCGCGAGGTCTCGAGCCGCCACGTCCTGCCGGCAAACTCTCCCCTGAGCACTTCGGCTCTGAACCAGGCCCGGGCGCCATGCGCACACGCTTCGGTCAGATAGGCGAGCGGCGCGGACCAAGAATCGACGACGTGCTCTCCCGGCACCAGCAGCGCTCCCTTGAGATCCGGTGCCAGCGACGGCTCACGGGCAAGCACTTCGGCAACGGTCATCGGGCGGACGTCCTCGACGCCGTTGTCGATGGCGCGACGCCTGATCTCCTCGAGCCGATCGACATCGCCGGCGGACCAGGCCACCACCAACGCGCCGGTCCTCAGGAGCGGCAGATTGAGAGCGGCGTGGATGTTCAAATATTCGCGATATCCCTGCTGCATGAGGCGCAATTCCAAGCTGCCGGGCGGCGCATCGAACCCGGTATGCAGGATCGCGCTGTTGGCTTTGCTGGCTCCCGAAAGAATGTCCGTGGAGGCCTCGAGCAGCAGCACCTGGGCGCCGCGGAGCGCAAATTGACGGGCTGTGGCACAGCCCACCACCCCCCCGCCGATGACCACGATGTCGACCTCGCAGCCGGGCGGTCGGTTGCGACGCGGCAAGCCATCTGATAAGTTTTCGACGTCATTCATGCCCGTATGGTAATTTTTAGTGACTGAATTGGCAAACCGGCGCAAAACGGGCCTCACAAGACGGGCGTCCGTTAAACCCGACGTGCGCCGTGATCGCATCGTCGACCTGGTCCGGGAACGTTACCGCATCACCGTCGAGGAGCTCGCCGATCTGTTGACGATGTCGCGCGAGACGGTGCGCCGCGACCTCACGTTGCTGGCGGACTCCGGCCGCCTGCGAAAGGTGCATGGCGGGGCCACGCTGCCGGAAATTCATCGGGAGGGCCATTTCGCGGATCGCATGACGAGCGCGGTACGCGCGAAACGCGCGGTCGCCGCGGCGGCGGCGGCCATCTTCCCGCCGGGGAGCACGATCTTCGTCGACGTGGGAACCACCACGCTCGTCTTCGCCGAGGCGCTAAGCGCCCGGGCCGATCTGACCGTGGTCACCAATGGCGTGGATATCGCCAGAAAACTGGCCTCCTCGGGCGTCAAGGTGTTTCTGGTCGGGGGCGAATTGAAGCCGGGAACCGGCGAGGTGCTGGGCTCGATGGCGGTGGAGCAAATCGGCCGCTTCTACGCATCGGATGTCGTGCTGACGGTCGCCGGATTGAACGACCGCGGTGCGATGGACTATCAGCTGGACGAAGCACAGATCGCGAGGGCCATGATCGACCAAGCCCGCGTTCTGACGGTGATCGCCGATGCCTCGAAGCTGGGTCGCGATGCGCTGTTTCAAGTGTGCCCCTTGGAGGCAATCGACCGTTTGGTCGTCGATCGCGCGCCACACCCGGAACTCGCGCTGGCCTTGGAAGCGGCGGGCGTGACCGTGATCGTTGCCGACGCTGGACCATCGTGAAATGACCGTTCAGGCATTTTTATGACCATACGGTCATTTTTCATTGAGTCGTCAGCGATTCCATGGTATTCAACGTCATCTGAACTCTGAGCGGTGAGAAATCCCAATGAACGATGTTCCCGCACCCAAGCCCGCCGCCGGCGAAAAAAATTCGAGCGTGGTCCGTGCCCACGGCGCAGTCGCCGACCGGATCGGCCCACTCGAAGCCCGTTCGAGGTTCAAGGATCTGAATGCCGCACAGATGCCCACCGATTTTTCCGTTTCACTGGATGCCTATCGCCGCGGCGGCACGGACTCGTTTCTCGAGCGCGTCCCCGAAGGCCTGGTCCGTCAGCCCATGGCGAACTTCGAGAGCACGTACGTCAACATCGTCGATTACATCGTCCGCATCACCCACCGCATCTGGGAAGAGAAGGACATCGGCTACATCTACGACACCTACAGCCACGACTGCGCGGTATGGGACGATCTGGGCCTGCAATACGGCCGCGACAAGATCATCGCCGACACCACCCATCTCCAAAACGCCTTTCCCAACATCCGCATCGTCGCGGACGAGGTGATCTGGGCCGGCGATGAGGTCACCGGATTTCATACGTCCCATCGAACTCACATATTCGGGACGAATACGGGTTTTTCCCGCTTCGGCGCGCCCACGGGCCGACGCGTTCAATTTTGGTGCCTCGCCAATTGCGTCGCGCGCGACAACGAAATATTTCAGGAGCACGTCGTCTACGACAGCGTGGCGCTGCTGCAGCAGTTGGGCATCGACCCGGTCGAGGCCGCCAAGCGAATCGCCGCGAACGGCGCGACGTTGCAACTTCCGGCCAATTTTTTGGGCAGCGAGGCCAAGCGACAAAGGGGGCAGGGCAAGCCGCCCAGTCGCCCCATTCCCGCATCACCGGATGCGGAGCCGGGTGAATTCGCGCGCGCCGCGCTCCATACCATCTGGAACCGCCGCAATCTTGCGGCCATCCAGCAGGTCTACAGTCCCAATGTGCTGGTCCAGGTGACGGCGGGCCGCGTCTATCATGGCGTCGGCCAGCTGCAATCCTTCGTGCTGTCGATGCTCGCCATGTTTCCGGACCTCAACTTCTCGGTGGACGATGCTTACTGGATGGGCAATGCCCGGGAAGGCCGCGTGATGGCGATTCGTTGGAGCATCATCGGCACCCACGGCGGCAACGGGCGCTACGGGGAAGCCACCGGCAAGGAGGTGCACCTCTGGGGCATCACGCACTGGATCGTCGACAGAGGGGTCGTTCAGAAAGAGTGGTTCATGTTCAATGAATTCGGCCTGCTGATACAGCTTCACGGCTGAGTAGGTTCGCCGGGCTTGGATCGTCCGGTCAGCGCGCGGTCCAGCCGCCATCGACGCGGATGCTGTCCCCGGTGATGAACGCGGATGCGGCGGACGCAAGGAAGAGCACCGCGCCCACCACGTCCTGCGGCTTCCCCAGACGGCCCATCGGAATGCTCTCCAGCACCGTGCGTTTGAACTCGGCGTCGCCCAGCATCGCCGCCGTGAGTTCGGTCTCGATGAACGTCGGGGCGACGGAATTGACGCGGATGCCGTGGGGCGCGAGCTCGACCGCGAGCGCCTTGGTCAGGCCCTCGACGGCATGCTTGGTCATGCAATAAACCGTGCGCCGTGGCGCGCCGACGTGCCCCATCTGGGACGACATGTGGATGATGGAACCGCCGCTGGCCGCGCGCAGCATGACCCTCGCGGCGGATTGCGAGGTCCGGTACACGGCCCGGACATTGAGGTCCAGCATGGCGTCCAACGTGTCCGGGTCCACCTCCCGTATCCACAGCGGACGGTTGGTGCCGGCGTTGTTGACGAGCACGTCCAGTGCCGGGAGGCTTTCCACCCTCGCGTAAAACGCATCGGCAGTCACGTCTTCCTGCCAGGCTCGAATCCGGCCGCCGCCTGCGGCGACCAGGCTGTCGAGATCCGCTGCCGTCCGGGCAACCGCGATGACATCGCTGCCCGCCTCTGCCAGGGCGAGCGCGCAAGCCCTCCCGAGGCCCCGGCCGGCACCGGTCACCAGGCTCGTGCGGCGCGCCGCGTTCTCCGGGCAGACCTCGTTCATCGCCGGATTTTCAGCGGGGGCTGGACAGCATTCGCGCCGCGCCGGGGTGGTCGCCGCCGCGAACCACGTGGATCACGGCACGCTCAGCGCCCGGGTTGGCGAATATCCGCGCAAGTCCCTTGGGTACGGTGAGGGTATCGCCCGCCGCGAGCTTCAACATGCCGTGATTCCACTCGATGACCGGCGACCCGGAATGCACCAACAGAACCTCTTCTTCGTCGCGGACGTGCGCCGGAGACCGCGCGCCCGGCGCGATGCGCAGTTCGCGCAGCTGAAACCCGTGCGCCCAGGACAACGGGGCCGCCGGCATACCCTCCGCCGCATTCGCCACGCCGACGATGGGACACTCCTGAAATCCCGCGAAGTCCGTCAGACCTCCCGCAGGCCGCGGTTCCGCGGCTCCGACCCGGCATTTGGCGATCGCCGCCGAATCGTAGCGATCGAAAGCCGCCGCATCGGCGGCGGTGGTCGGGGGCATCCGAACGGCATCCGGCGGCATCGGCTCCTGCGTCGTGTCGATGAGACGGCCGGATTCGAGCAGCACGATCCCGTGTTCGGCCGCCGCGGCGAACACGTACGGCGCCCAGGTCACCCTGCCCGGATCATCGCCGCCGAGAATGGCGAACATGAAACCGACTTCGTCACCGACGTTTTCGAAACCGCGAAAGGTGTGGACCGGAATGGAAATGGTGTCGCCGGGTCCGAGATCGACGTGGCCGTCGGTACCCGTCTCGCCCGTGTTGAAGCGCCACTGTCCCGAGTGGACGACGAAAACCTCGGCCGTGTCATGACTGTGCTGCGAGTTGACGCATCGGGGCGGCTGCCGTGCGCCGCCGATGTTGAACCCGTGAGGGATGCTGATGTGGACGTGTTGATCCGGATTCTCGGCGACGCCGGGACCGATGATCGTGAAGTTCTCCTTCAGCTTGCTGCCCGGCGTGCGCGAGTCGATGAAGGCCGTCGTGCACGCGCGCAGATCCCCGTACCGCACCCATCGCTGCTGCATTTGCAGCAGCGAAAATTCATTTGCCATCATGTTCCTTTCAACTCCGATACGATTGTCTCGTTCGAGTCGTCGCGTTCGACCTGTCGTGTTCGACTCGTCGCCCTCGCGGAACACCGTC
>CAZZWZ010000096.1:0-3494 GCA_964657955.1 uncultured Steroidobacteraceae bacterium | reverse complement strand
CTCGACGTCACACTGACTCATCACACTTGACGTCACACATTTTTGACTGCGAATGCAGCAAGCCGCCGCGTCCGAATGTCGGTTCGATCATTCCAGAAATGCGGCTTTGAGGTCGCGCGCACCCTGCAGCACCCATTGCTGGTCCGAGCCCAGCAGGAAGAGGGAGGCACCTTCGTCGCGCCACCGCGCCGCTTCCGCCGTGGTGGCGGTGAACATGCCCACGCACCGCTCGTGACGCCGGCCGGCCTGGCAGATCAGCCTGACCGCCTCGACCACCGCGGGATCGTCCGCGGAACCCGCCCCCAGCGACACGGCGAGGTCCATGCGGCCGATGAACAGACAGTCGATGCCGTCCACGGCGGCAATGTCGTCGATGTGGGCAAGTGCGGACTCGTCCTCGATCTGCACGATGATGGCCGACGCGTTCGCGTCCGCGATGACCTGGGCCATCGGGCGCGTCGTGTAGCCCGCCGCACGGGTCGATCCGGCGTATCCCCGTCCTTCCCGGCCGTAGCGGCCGGCGCTCGCCACCTGACGCGCCGCGGCTGCCGAAGCGATGTGGGGCACGATCACGCCCGTCGCCCCCAGATCGAGTGCGTTCAAGAGTTGTGCCGGCTCGGCTTGCGGCACGCGGACCAGGCTGGGTAGATCGTGCGCGTGCGCGGCCAGCACCACCGCATCGATCGCAGCTCGGTCGAAGGGGGCATGTTCCGCGTCGATGCAGACGCAATCCAGTCCGGAATGGCCGAGAATTTCCATGATGGCGGAACTGGGCGTTTTCAAGAAAGTCCCGACGGTCAGCTGCCGGGTTGAAAGCCGGCGTCGGAACGCTGCGCAGCGAGCGAGATGGGTGGCGGCTCTCATCAATGTCTTCGCAACAGTCGCAGCAGGGCCGCGGTCACCCCGGCAGGCTCTTCCATGGAGGATAGATGACCTGTTTCGGCGAGCACCACCAGATCGGCGCGCGGCATGGCGTCCGCCATCGCGGCATGAACCTGCACCGAACAGAGCCGGTCTTCACGTCCGCACAGCACCAGGGCGGGACAGCCGATCGACGCCAACAAATCGAGCGAGTCACGCCGCCGCATCAACGCCAACGACTGTCGGCAAAAGACGTCCGGACCCAGCTCGACGCCCATGCGGCGAATCGACTCGAGCAGCAAGGGATCGCGACCGGTGCGTCGTGCGAGGTAGGTGGGCATCAACGAGGTTTCGAGTATCTGCGCCAGATCGCCCCGTTGGGCCGCAGCGATCTGTTCCAGTCTGATCGGTCCCCGTTCGACGAGGTCCGCATGCGGTGTGGTATCCAGCAGTGCGAGATGAGTCACGCGGTCACGCGCCCGCCGACAAACTTCCAGGGCGACGATGCCGCCGAGCGACAAGCCGACCAGGGCAAACCGGGACGGCGCCGTCGCGAGCAAGTCGGCCGCCATCGCCTCGATGGAATCTGAGCGCGAGATATCCGCGACGGTCGTCCGGTGCTGGGGTCGCAGCGCCGCGATCTGCTCCGAATACATCCGATCATCCAGCATCATGCCGGGGACGAATACCAGCGGGGGCTCCATTCCGGCGGCGGCCCTCAGGCGGCCGATTCACGTCGTGAACCGGCGCCATGGCGTCGCACGCGGATGTCCGCCTGCTCCTTGTGCCCCATGAACCCTTCGAGCGCGCACAAGCGCGAGCAGTAATCACCGATCATCGCCGAGGCCGCCGGCGTGGTGATGCGCTGATAGGTGCAAGTTTTCAAAAATTTACCCACCCACAGGCCGCCCGTGTAGCGGGACGCCTTGTTCGTGGGCAACGTATGATTGGTACCGATCACCTTGTCGCCGTAGGCGACGTTCGTGAGCGGCCCCAGGAACAGAGCGCCGAAGTTCGTCAGGCGCTGGAGGAAATAATCCGGGTCTCGCGTCATGACCTGCACGTGCTCGGACCCGATCTCATCGGCCACGCGCAGCATCTCCTCGTCCGTGTCGCACACGATGACCTGCCCGTGATCACGCCATGCCACCCGGGCGATGTCCGCCGTCGGCAGCACCGTGAGCTGCCGATCCACCTCCGCCATGGTCGCCCGGGCCAGTTCCTCCGAGTTGGTCAGCAGGATGGCCGGTGTCGTCGGTCCGTGCTCGGCCTGACCGAGCAGGTCCGCGGCACAGATCTCACCATCGACGGTGTCGTCCGCAATGATCAACGTTTCGGTGGGGCCGGCGAACAGGTCGATGCCGACGCGCCCGTAGAGCTGGCGCTTGGCCTCGGCCACGTAGGCGTTGCCCGGCCCGACGATCATGTCGACGGGCGCGATGGACTCGGTGCCGATCGCCATGGCGCCCACCGCCTGTACGCCCCCCAGGACGTAGATCTCGTCCGCGCCGGCGAGATCCATCGCAACCACGATGGCCGGCGCCGGTTTCCCGCCGAAGGGCGGCGCCGCCGCGATGACGCGCGGCACACCCGCGACTTTGGCGGTGACCACGCTCATGTGCGCACTCGCCACCAGCGGATACTTGCCGCCGGGAACGTAGCAGCCGACGGAGTTCACCGGAATGTTCTTGTGTCCGAGCACGACGCCGGGCAACGTCTCGACCTCGACGTCCTGCATGGAATTGCGCTGGATGGTGGCAAAATTTCGCACCTGGGCCTGGGCGAAGCGAATGTCGTCGATCGCCTGCGCGGGCAACGCCTCGTAGCAAGCGGCGATCTGCGCGGCGTCGAGCCGAAAGCCGGGGGGGCTCCAATGATCCAGCCGGGCCGAGTAATCGCGAACGGCGGCATCGCCGCGCTTCCCGATCTCGGCCAGCATCGATTCCACCAGTGTACGAACTCTCCCATCCTCGGCGGCCGCCACGTCCGCGGAAAGACTTTTCTTCAGGTATCGAATCACGGTGGTGCCTCCCAGCGATGCCCGCCCAGCCAGTACGTCGTCAACGGTATTGAGCTACGGTATTCCAAATTGCATCCGAATGCAATACAGCGCGCGGGCGGTGGTCCGCGCTCCAGCCGCGGTCCGGCGCCGGCGCCGCGTCCCCGTCGCGCGGGCCGCCGCCCTGCGAAAACCTAGGCCAGCCGCGCCGAGTTGCCCTCGACCAGCGTTCCCGAGAGGATCCGTTTTTCCGGGGGCAGCGACGGCGCAGCGATCCGGTCCATCAGGAGCGTCAGGGTCGCCTCGGCCATTCTCTGCACCGGCTGACGGATCGTGGTCAATCGATGACTCGCCCAGGTCGACGGCCCCACCCCGTCGAACCCGACCACCGACAAATCCTCCGGCACCTTGAGCCCGAGGTCGAAGCGGGCGGCATCGATGCAGCCGATGGCCATCACGTCGTTTGCACAAACCGCCACCTGCGGAGGGCGCTGGCCCAGCGCGATGAGATCGTGCAAGCCCTGCCGCCCCGACGCGTAGTCGTAATTGCCCTGCACGATGGGCGTGTTTCGCACCCCGAGCTGCACCAGCTTCTCGAGGGTGGCCCGAACCCGTTCTTCACCCACCACGGAAT
>CAZZWZ010000095.1:0-11292 GCA_964657955.1 uncultured Steroidobacteraceae bacterium | reverse complement strand
CGATGCCCAGGTCTCCACGGACGCGCACTGGCGGGAACTGATCAGCGCCGCGGTGGCGCCACGCCGCGTGGTCTCGGGGCGGCTGCTCACCAGCCGACACGCCATCCAGGACGTCGCGGGCAAGGCCGCCGCGCATCGTGAAACGGGTGCCCATGCGGTGGACATGGAGAGCGCGGCCATCGCGGCCGTCGCCGCCCGACGCAGCCTTCCCTTCGTGGCGGTCCGGGTGATCGTCGATGCAGCGTCCGACCCGGTGCCCGCGGCCGTACGGGCGGCCGCGGACGGCGATCAGGTACGTCTTGGGTCCCTGTTGTGGGGACTGCTGCGGTCTCCGCGGGACGTGGCGCCGCTGCTGCGCCTCGCGGCGCGCTACCGGCTGGCGCTGCGCACCTTGTCGGCCGTCGCCCGCAGCGGAGTGCTGGCGCCGGTGACCGCGACCGCCGGTCTCGCGTGAGAGCGCTGGTCACCGGCGCGTCGGGGTTCGTGGGTGCCGCGGTGGCCCGCGCGCTGCGGGCGGAGGGCTGGCAGGTGCGGGCGCTGGTGCGCGCGGGGTCGGACCGCAGCAATCTGCTCGATGCGGCCATCGAGATCGCGACGGGCGACCTCACCCAGCCCGCCTCCCTGCAGGCGGCGGTAACGGGCTGCGAGGCGCTGTTTCACGTGGCGGCGGATTACCGGCTGGGTGCGCCGGATCCCGCGCGGCTCTATGCCACCAACGTGGAGGGCACGCGGGCGCTGCTGCGGGCGGCGCAGGGGGCGGGCGTCGGCAGGATCGTCTATACGAGCAGCGTCGCCACCATCGGCATCCCGGCCGACGGCACCCCGGGGGATGAGCTCAGCCCGGTGTCGCTCGCCGCCATGGTGGGACATTACAAGCGCTCGAAGTTCCTCGCCGAGCAGGTGGTGTGCGAGGCGGCCCGGGCGGGAGCGCCGGTGGTGATCGTCAATCCCTCGACCCCGGTGGGACCGGGCGACGTCAAGCCCACGCCCACGGGCCGTCTCGTGCGGGACGCGGCCGCGGGCTCGATGCCGGCCTACGTGGACACCGGCCTCAACATCGTGCACGTGGACGACGTCGCCGCGGGGCATCTGCTGGCTTTTCACCGCGGACGCGTGGGCGAGCGCTACATACTCGGCGGCGAGGACATGACGCTGCGCCAGATCCTCACCTACATCGCGGCGCTCGTCGGCCGCCGGCCGCCGCGGGTGCGTCTGCCGTACGCGGCCATCCTGCCCGTGGCCTACGTGGCGGAGGCCGTCGCCAAGATCACCGGGCGCAGCGGCCGGCTCACGCTGGAGGGCGTCCGCATGTCGAAAAAACACATGTTCTTCTCGAGCGGGAAGGCCGTGCGCGAGCTCGGCTACCGCTGGCGTCCGCCCACCGAAGGCTTCGACGACGCCGTGCGCTGGTTCCGCGAGCATGGCCGGCTGGCCTGATGCGCTGGCGCGGCCGAGCGGCGAGCGGCTATGATCGCGGCGTACGAATCGACGGCGGACTGCGCTGCGAACGGTTGACCGGATGGACGATACCGCAGATTCCGACGCCCTGATCCTCGTCGACGCCGCCGATCATCATCTCGGCGAACTGAGCAAGACGCGCTGCCACGAAGGCCGCGGCGTGCTGCATCGGGCGTTCTCGCTGCTGATCTTCGACGGCCGCGGTCGGTTGCTCATCCAGCAGCGGTCGTCCGCCAAGCGCCTGTGGCCGCTGTTCTGGTCGAACAGCTGCTGCAGCCATCCGCGCAGCGGCGAGAGCATGGAGGCGGCGGTGCAGCGCCGGCTGCGCGAGGAACTGGGCGTCGCCTGCCCGCTGCAATTCCTGTTCAAGTTCCAGTACCAGGCCCAGTTCGACGCCACCGGCGCCGAGCACGAGCTGTGCTCGGTGTTCATCGGCCGCTGCAACGATCCCATCCGCGTGAACCACGCGGAGATCGCCGCCTGGCGCTGGATAGGACCGGAGGCGCTCGATGCGGCGCTGACAGCGGACGGTGCCGAAAAGTTCACCCCCTGGTTCAAGCTGGAATGGGAGCGCATCCGTCGCACGCATCGGGACGCGGTGCTCGGCCTGCAATCTCAAATTTGAGTTCATCGGGGCCGCCGTCGCGGTAAGATAGTGCATGGCCATACCACTGTTGCAAATGTACCGGGTCGCGACCTACATCGCCGGCCGCAAGCTGCGGCGCGTGAAGCGCTACCCATTGGTTCTGATGTTGGAACCGCTCTTCATGTGCAATCTCGCGTGCTCGGGGTGCGGCAAGATCGACTATCCGAAGGAGACCCTGCAGAAGCGGGTGAGCCTCGAGGACGCGTTGCGCGCGGTCGACGAATGCGGCGCTCCCATGGTGTCGATCCCGGGAGGCGAGCCGCTCATCCACAAGGAGATGCCGCAGATCGTGGCCGGCATCGTGGCCCGCAAGAAGTTCGTTTATCTCTGCACCAATGCGATCCTGCTGGCGAAACACATCGACGAATACCGGCCGTCGCCGTACCTGACCTTCTCCATCCACCTGGACGGCAATCGTCAGCGGCACGACGAATCGGTGTGCCAGGAGGGCGTGTTCGACAAGGCCGTGGCGGCGATCAAGCTGGCGCGCAGCAAGGGCTTTCGCGTCACGGTGAACTGCACCCTGTTCAGCGGCGAGGACCCCGCCGAGGTGGCCGAGTTCTTCGACATGGCGACGGGTCTCGGCGTGGAGGGCATCATGGTCTCTCCGGGCTACAGCTACCATCACGCGCCGCGTCAGGACGTGTTCCTCGGACGCAAGGCGAGCAAGGAGCTGTTCCGCGGTATTTTCAGCCGCCGCAGGAATCGGCCGGACGGCGTGACCTGGTCGTTCAACCACTCGGCGCTGTTCCTCGACTTCCTGGCCGGCAACCAGGCCTATCAATGCACGCCGTGGAGCACGCCCACCTACAATCTGTTCGGATGGCAGCGTCCCTGCTATTTGTTGTCCGACGAGGGCTACGCCGACAGCTACCGTTCGTTGATCGACGATACGGAATGGGACAAGTACGGCGTTGGCAGGAATCCGCGCTGCGACAACTGCATGGCGCACTGCGGCTTCGAGGGCACGGCCGTGAACGATGCGTTCAGCCATCCCTTGAAGGCTCTCTGGGTGTCGTTGCGGGGTCCGAAGACCAGCGGCGCCATGGCGCCCGAACTGCCCATCCATTACAGCGAATCCGCCCGGTATTCGCCGGCCGCCGCCACGGTGACCGCCATTCCGCTGACGCAGGTCAAACGCGTCAATCGGGAAACGGCGGACAGCACGGCCGATCCGCGCTGATCGCGCGGGGCCGGATGGAGCCAGCGCTTGAATAACGCAGCCAATCAGGCGGCGCCCGTCGCCGCGTCCGCGACGGGCGCGTTCGGCCACCAGCTCGAGGCCTGGCGCACGCGCATGGAACAGGCGCTGGCCGCCCGGTTGCCCCAGGCGACGACCGTGCCCACCCGTCTGCACGAAGCCATGCGCTACAGCGTCCTCGGAGGCGGGAAACGCATCCGTCCGGCGTTGTTGTTCGCCACCGCCCGCACGCTGGGCTTGACGGAGGACCAGGTCGAAGCGGCGGCCTGCGCCATCGAGCTCATCCACGTGTATTCCCTGGTGCACGACGATCTGCCGGCCATGGACGACGACGATCTGCGCCGCGGCCGGCCCACCTGTCACAAGGCGTTCGACGAGGCCACCGCGGTGCTGGTGGGCGACGCCCTGCAGCCGCTGGCGTTCCAGCTGCTGGTGAAGGATCCCGCGCTGCCCGCGGCCGCCGCCGTGCGCCTGCGGCTGGTGGCGGTGTTGAGCGAGGCCAGCGGCACCTTCGGCATGGCCGGGGGGCAGGCCATCGATCTGTCGGTGCAGGGACGGCAGGTGGACATCGCGCAGGTGGAGGACATGCACGCGCGCAAGACCGGCGCGTTGATCCGCGCCAGCGTGTTGATGGCCGCGGCCTGCGTGCCGCAGCTCGAACCCCGGTTCGAGACGGCGCTCGACGACTTCGCCGTCGCCATCGGGCTCGCCTTCCAGATTCAGGACGATTTGCTGGATCTGCTCGGCGACGTCTCCACCCTCGGAAAAGCCACCGGTGCCGACCGGGAGCGCGACAAGCCCACCCATCCGGCCATCATCGGCATCGAGGCGTCCCAGGAACGGGTGCACCTGCTGCATGGCCAGGCCCTGGCGGCGCTGGAGCCGTTCGGCGCGCGCGCAGCGCCGCTCCGGTCGCTGGCGGACTGGCTGTTGTCGCGGCACTATTGAATCCGACCGTGCACCGGACGCGAATCCTTCTGCAATGCAATCATTAAGCCCGTCCGTCCTCCAAAGGATTGCCAGCGGCGAGACGGCGGCTGTGCGCGAGTGCATCGAGGAATATGGCGCGCTCGTCTGGAGCCTGGCGCGGCGGCTGACCCGCACACCCTCCGACGCCGAGGACGCGACGCAGGAAATTTTTCTGGACATCTGGCGGAGCGCGGGTCGATTCGATGCAGCGCAGGGCTCGCCCAAGGTGTTCATCGCGATGATCGCGCGACGCCGGCTCATCGATCGCCTGCGCAAGACGTCGAGCGAGCCGCCGATGGATTCCGTGGACGTGCTCGAGACCGTCGCATGGTCCGACCCCGGTACGGCCTCCGAAACGTCGCATGAGGCCGGGCGCGCGGCGCTGGCGCTGCAGGAGCTGCGGCCGGAGCAGCGGCAGGTGTTGGAGCTGAGCTTGTTGCATGGATTGAGTCAATCGGAGATTGCAGTGCGGCTGGGCATGCCGCTGGGCACGGTCAAATCGTTCATGCGACGCGGCCTGATCCGCGTGCGTGAATACATGAACATCGACGCCGCCGACGGCGTCTCCGCGAGGGTTTGATGGCCGAGTCGGGTTCGCAAAGTCAGCCGGACGATGCCTTGGTGGACTTGCTGATCAAGCAAGTCACCGAGGGCTTGTCGCCGGCCGAACAGCGCGCGCTCGAGGCGATGGACGCGGCCGCCGTGAGCGAGCAGCTGGCCGGACTCGAGCGGGCGGCCGCGGCGGTGACGCTGGCGGGTATGCGCCCGACCGAGCCGCCCGAGGCACTGCGGGCTTTGCTGCAGGGGCAGGGCGAGCGGTACTTCGCGGCCACCCGGGCGGTGGATTTCCGCCCGGCGACCGGCAGGGCTGCCCCCGTGGCGGCCGACCCCGTGCGCCGTGCCGCGCCGCAGTCCGGCCTGTGGGGGTGGCTCGCCGCCGCCGCGTGCCTCGTGCTTGCCGCGGTTGGTTGGCTGCGAACCCCGCCCACCGTGCCGCCGCCGGTGGCGGTGGTGCAACCGGTCCCGGTGCCTCCGGCGCCGCCGCCCCCGCCGCCGGCTCCCCCCACCCCGGCCGAGGAACGCATGGCCATGCTGGCCGATCCGCAGGCGCTCAAGGTGACCCTGGGCGCGACCAAGGACCCGGCCGCGGCGGGGGTGACGGGCGATGTGGTCTGGGACCCGGTATCGCAGAAGGGCTTCCTGCACTTCGCGGGACTGGCGACCAACGACCCGCAGGTGCGGCAGTACCAGATTTGGATATTCGACGCCAAGCGCGACAAGCGCTATCCGGTGGACGCCGGGGTGTTCGATGTACCGGCGGGTGCGGCGGAGGTGGTCATCCCCCTGCATTCGGCCCTGCCCATCAGCGTGGCCAAAGCATTCGCCGTGACCGTCGAAAAACCCGGCGGGGTGGTGGTGTCGGCGCTGGGGCACGTGGTCGCGCTCGGCGCGGCCGGCTAGGCGAGGCGCGGCCGGTCCCCCCGCGGCCGACTACAGAGCCGCCTTCCGCTCCTTGGCCGAGGGCGGCGTCCACTGGTAGATCCACGTCTCCGTCAGCGGTCTGCCGTCCACGCGCAGGTACATCCGCAGGTCGATGGGATCCACCGAGTCGTCGGCCGGCCGGACGTCGAACAACGCCCGATAGCCGTTGAATTGCTCGACGAAGTGCGCGGTCACGTGCTCGGTGCTGCCGCGCGAGGTGCTGATCACGGCCTCCACCGGCGCGTCCCTGGCCAGCGCGCCCAGCTCGCCCCCGGCGAAATCCACGGCGAAATGCCAGGAGTAGTACTGGCGCTTGACTCCGACGGTGCCGCCGATGCCGGTGCGCGTGGCCAGGGTCTGCGCGAGCGGCGAGGCGTAGGGCATGCGCGTGCCCCAGTACATGCGATAGCCGAACAGCAGCTCCTGGCCCGGCTTCGGTTTTTCCAGCGGATTCCAGAACGCCACGATGTTGTCGAAGGTCTCGTCCACGGTGGGAATCTCGACCAGCTGCACCGCCCCCTTGCCCCAGCCGCCGTTGGGTCCGGCCTTCGGCTCGATCCACAGGCTCGGCCGCTTGTCGTAGTACACCCCGTCGTCCTGATAATGGTCGAAGTCGCGGTCGCGCTGCAGGAGGCCGAAGCCGCGCGGATTCTCGTCGGCGTACGAGTTGAAATGCAGCTGCGCGGGATTGACCAGCGGCCGCCAGATCCACTCGCCCGCTCCCGTCCACATCGCGATACCGTCAGAGTCGTGAATCTCGGGACGCCAGTCGTTCGCGCCCCGTCGATCGTTCTCCCCGTAAAAAAACATGCTCGTCAGGGGTGCGACCCCGAGCCGTTCGATGGCCTTGCGCGGATACAAGGCCGCATCGACGTTCATGACCAGCGTGCCGCCGGGCGAGATCTGCATGCGCAACGCACCCGCGATGCTGGGGCTGTCCATCAGCGCATACAGCGTCAACGTGCCGGAGTCCCTGGCGGGCCGCTCGAACCAGAACGCGGTGAACCGCGGGAACTCCTCGGGCCGCGCGAACGCCGTGTCCACCGCCAGCGCGCGCGCCGACAATCCGTACTGGCGCGTGTCCCCGCCCACCGCCCGGAAATAGGCCGCGCCGAGGAAGGCGGCGACGTCGGCCCGCCAGTTGGTGACGAACTGCACGCGGAAGCCGGCGAAGCCCGCGTGATCCTTCATGGTCGCCGGATCGACGCCGCTCTTGTCCCATTCGAACATGCCGGGATCGTAGAGGATCTCGCGGGCCTGGCCCTCCACCACCTCGAACACATGCACCGGTGCGCTGAAGGTGCGTCCCACGTGGAAGAACTGCAGACGAAAGGCGAGGCCGGCGTCGGCCCACAACGAATGATCCGGCCTGAACCGGATCGACTGGTACTGGTCGTAGCTCAGATTGGCCATGCTCGGCGGCAGGGGGTCGCGCACATCCTGGTAGGCGTTGCTCGCCAGGAAATGCGCCTGACCCTTGAGCCAGGCGTAGTCGAAGGCCTGCGGGGCGCCGGCCGCGCCGATGGCCGATCCGGGGGCCGCAGCCGCCGTGGCGTCCGTGCCCGCCGTGCGTGCGGCCGCCAGCATCAGTGCGGATTTCAAGAGCGAGCGTCTGGCGATCATGCGGTGTCCTCTAAATCGTGGTTCCGACGCGCTCCGCATCGGGCAGCAGGGCGAGTTGATTGAGCAGACGCGCATCTCCCGCCACCTCGACCCGCTCGACCGGCGTCAGCCATTGCAGCACCTCGTCGAGCACCCGCGCGTCGATCAACTTCTGCTCGGCCGTGAAGGCGTGCGGGTCCGGTTTGCCGCGCGGATCGCGCGGCCGGGTCAGGTTGCCGTCGATGTGGGTGAGGCGCGCCTCGCGGTTGCGTGCCAGGTAACGCAGCCCGTCCTCGGGGAAGGCGGGCGCGAGCGCGATCAGTTCGCGGCGGCGGGCGACCAGGGCGGGCTGTTCGAGTTCGTCGGGCGTGCGCAGCAGCGCCACGCGCGCCAGCGCCCGTCCCAACGATTCGCTGCCGCTGGCGCGCGACAGCGGCACCGAGAAGAACAGGCCCACCAGCGCGGGCGACACCCACAACAGGAGCGGCGGCGACAGCAGGTACACGATGGCGGCCGTCATGCAGCTCAGCAGCACGTGCCGCTTGTGATACTCCCAGGCGTCGCGCCACGACGTTCCGCCGCCGTCGCGCCGCTGCGGCTTCCAGCCGGAGTCGCGGCCCATGAACACCTCGAACACATGGCGGCTCTGCACCAGCATCAGGATCGGCGCGTACAGCGCGGACAGCAGGGTTTCGAGGAAGAAACTGGCCACCACGCCGATGACCCCGCCGCATCCGCGGCGAATCCGCGGCGAGAGCAGGGCGCGGATCAATCCCAAAGTCTTCGGGATGAGCAGCACCACCATGCTGAACCAGAACAACGTGGTCATGAGCTCGATGTCGAAACGCGGCCACGTGGGAAAGAGCTGGAAGTCGTGGTTGAAATACTCCGGCCGGATCAGGTGCGATTGCACGTCGAGCGCGAAACCCACCGCCAGCATGAGCAGCCACAGGGGCGAGGACAGGTAGCTCATGATCCCGATGCCGAGGTGCAGCCGGCTGGTGAAGCTCAACCCCGCCGTGCCGACGATCTTCATGTGCTGCAGATTGCCCTGCGCCCAGCGCCTGTCGCGGATGGCGACGTCGATCAGCGACGGCGGCGATTCCTCCCACGATCCGCCGCAATCCGCCATGCGCACCTTCCACCCGCCGCGCCGCATCAGCGCCGCCTCGACGAAATCGTGCGACAGGATGTGCCCGCCGAAGGGCTTGCGGCCGCGCAGCGACGGCAGGCCGCAATTCTGCGCGAACGCCGCCATGCGAATGATGGCGTTGTGGCCCCAGTAGTTGCCGCTGTCGCCGGACCATGCCGCCAGACCGCGCGTGATCACCGGTCCGTACACGCAGGCGGCGAACTGCTGCAGTCTGCCGAAGAACGTGCGCGCGCCGATGAGCTGCGGCGCGGTCTGCAGGATGCCCAGGTCGGGGTCGGCCTGCATCATCTGCACCAGGCGCAGAAGCGTAGGCGCATCGATCAGGCTGTCGGCGTCCAGCACGATCATATGGTCGTAGCGGCCGCCCCAGCGCACGACGAAATCCTCGACGTTGCCGGATTTGCGCGCGATGTTCTGCCAGCGCCGCCGGTACCAGACCGGCATGATGCCGGCGAGCGCCTTGCGCATCAGGTCGATGGCCGCGGTCTCGCGCACCCACGCGTCGGCGTTGGTCGAATCGGAGATCACCACGATCTCGAAGAGATGCTGGGCGGCGATCGCGGCCAGGGCCTCCGCCATGGCCTGGAGCGCCGAGGTGGTGCGCACCGGATCCTCGTTGTAGATGGGCATGAGCAGGGCGGTGAGCGACGGCGTGTCGGAGGTCGCCGGTCGCAGCGGATCGCGGCGCTTCGAGGCGCCGGCCAGCACCGACCCTGCCGCGAACGCGATCCAGGCGAGCGACACGGCGAAGAAGAAGATCATCAAGCCCTGCAGCAGCGTCATGCTGGCGAACCGCACCACCTGCAGCATCTGGTAGATGCCATAGGTCGACACCCCGACGGCCGTGGCGATCAGAATGAACCGCGCGTAGAGGACGGCGGCCCCGCTGCGCGCGCGGGTCCGGCCCGAGGGTTTGTAGCGCAGGTCCTGGGGCGGCATGGGCAGCGGCGCATCGGGCGGCATGCCACCCGCGCCGGCCACGTGCTGGTAGACCACCGCGGTGTTCAAGTCGAGGTCCATCGGTACAGCCAGGTCTCCGTGATCGGCTTGTCCCCGCGCATGATGCGCAGGCGCAGCTCGCTCAGGCCGGCATCGTCCGGGTCGATCTCGAAGCTGGCCCGCAGGCCGTGGATGGCCACGTTCGACATCAAGGTCGCGTTCGAGATCTTGCCCGCGGAGGCGCTGAGATCCAGCCTCAACCCATCGATCTTATCGCCGGCGCCGACGAAATCGAGGATGAACACCCGGCGTTTGCCGTCGATGCTCGCCCCGGAGCGCGTTGCGGCCACCCGGCCCGTGCCCGGCAGGGCGGGTTCCGCGAGCCAGGTGGTGCGGTAGGCGAAATGCACCGGATGGCCCGGGGTGAAACCGCGCGCCGGCCGCCAGAAGGCGACGATGTTGTCGTTGCTCTCGCGGCCCGACGGGATCTCGACCAGTTCCACGGCCCCTGCTCCCCAATCGCCACGGGGCTCGACCCAGGCGCTGGGCCGCCGTTCGTACTGATTCTCGAAGTCCTGGAAGTCGCTCTGCTGCCGCGAGCGCTGCACCAGCCCGAAGCCCTTCGGCATGGCGCTCGTGAAGGTCGACACCTGCAGGTTGATGGGATTCGCCAGCTGCCGGAAGATGTGTTCCCCCGAGGCGGAGGTGATCATCAGACCGTCCGAATCGTGCACTTCCGGGCGGTAGTCGTCGAGATGCCCGCGGTTGGTCTCGTCGAACAGGAACATCGAGGTGAGCGGCGCGACGCCCACCACCCGCATCTCGGCGCGCGGAAAAATCGTCATTTCCGTGTCCACCAGGGTCTCGACGCCCGGCTGTACCGTGAACTTGTAGGCGCCGGTGGCCGAATCGCTTTCGAGCAGCGCGAAGATGACGATGGCGGCCGCGCGCGGGGCCGGACGTTCCACCCAGAAATGAGTGAAGGCCGGGAATTCCTCGCCCGAGGGCTCGGCCGTGTTGATCGCCAGACCGCGGGCCGACAGCCCGTACAAGAGGTGCTGCGCGACGGCACGAAAGTAGCTCGCGCCCTGGAACACCAGGAATTCATCCCAGACGTTCTTCGAATTGATCGGGGTCCGAAGTCGAAAGCCCGAGAGCGGCAGAGCGACCTTTTTCCCCAGCTGCGGCAGCGACGGGCTGATCTGGAACATCGCCGGCGTCGCCACGAGGTCGCGCGCCATGCCATCCTCCACCGTCGAGACCGTGACGGCCAGCGGCTGCGCATTGTCCCTGGCGCGCAGCAATTCCAGCCGGAACGGCACATCCTCCGCACGCCAGATGCCGGCGTCGGGGTTGAAATGAATGCTGCGGTATTGTTCCGGGCTGAGTTTGTCGAGCCCCGCCGGCAGCGCATTGCGCTGGGGCGCGTAGGGTTTTTGCGCACGACGGGCCGCGTCGGCCAGCAGCGTGTCCCAGGAGAAGTCGTAGGCCGGCTGGTCCGTCGTCGCGGGCGGCGCGGCGGCCGGCGCCGGTGCGACCGGTTTGCCATGGCGCCGCTCGGCCGCCGGCGCGGCGGCCATCACCGCGGTGAGCGCAAGAACCCACATCGAACTGGTCATTGAAGCCGCCAAGACCGCTACTCCCGCTCTGCCCGAAGGCGCAATGCTGCTCTGCCTCGTCGGCAGCCGTGTCGGCACCAAAGGGAGCGAGCACACCATGATGAAAGTGGCGGGCGCTGTCAACGGCAAATCCGCCGGGCGGGGCGGCAGGCGTCGGGCGTCGCACGCCGGGCGCCTGAGCGCCTGCTATAGTTTTCCGGACATGCCCGCGCCACCCGCCCAG
>CAZZWZ010000094.1:0-11366 GCA_964657955.1 uncultured Steroidobacteraceae bacterium | reverse complement strand
TAAGCGGACGGACGGCGGCCGCCACCGGCCGCCCCGGAGGCCCGAGCGACCGGCGCCGTCTCACCATTCTATTATATAGTGCCGGCATGAGCGCACGTCATTTGACTTTTCTCGATCGGGTAATTTGCGAAATTGATCGTGGAATCAAAGTGTTGGCTGCGCCGGCGCGAGCCGCCAGGGCCATGCCCGAGCCCGTGGGCGGGGCACTGGTGCTGGAGGCGGCGGAGGCACGGCATGCCGCACGCCTCATGCGGGTGAACCACGCGGGCGAAGTCGCCGCCCAGGCGCTCTACCAGGGGCAGGCGCTGACGGCGCGAAAACCGCGGGTGGAACAGGCGCTGCGCCGGGCGGCAGCCGAGGAAATGGACCATCTGGCCTGGTGCGAGCAGCGGGTTCACGAATTGAAGGGGCGCACCAGCGTGCTCAATCCCCTCTGGTACGCCGGTTCGTTCGCCATGGGCGCGCTGGCCGGCGCCCGCGGGGACCGGACCAGCCTGGGATTCATCGTCGAGACCGAAAAACAGGTCGAGGCCCATCTGCGGCATCATCTGGACCGCTTGCCGGCGGCCGATCGACGCAGCCGGGCCATCGTCGACCAGATGACCCGGGACGAGGCCTCGCACGGCGCCCAGGCCGCATCCCTCGGGGCGGACGAGCTGCCCGGCCCGGTGCGGGCGGCCATGCGGTTGACCGCGCGGGTCATGACGTTCGGGTCCTACTGGATGTAAGTCCACGCCGTGGCGACGGTCCCGGCGCGCCCCCCGCGGCGTCGCGGCACCCGTCCGTTAGGCTTGCGATTCCGGGACTTATGTAATAAAACGTGCGCTGCACACGCGTTTGGCGCGGTTTTTCTAAAGACTAGGGAGTGAACATGGAAGAAGGGGCAAAGGCCTTAAGCGATATCCCAGCGATCAATCGTTTCTTGAGCTACTGCCGCATCCGGACAGTCCCTTCCAAGACCGTGATCATTCATGCCGGCGATCTGCCGGACATACTCTATTACATCATCAGCGGTTCGGTCGAGGTCATGATCGAGGACGAGGACGGCAACGAGATGGTGCTGGCCTACCTCAACAAGGGCCAGTTCTTCGGCGAGATGGGATTGTTCTACGAGCAGCCGACGCGCAGCGCCTGGGTGCGCACGCGCCAGCAGTCCGAGCTCGCGGAGATGACCTATCCGCGCTTTCGCCAGATCGCCGCCGAGAGCCCCGGCCTGATTTTCGAGCTGGCGACGCAGCTCGCCACCCGCCTCGATCGCACCAATCGCAAGCTGGGCGATCTGGCGTTCGTCGACGTCACCGGGCGCGTGGCGCATGCCATCATGGATCTGTGCGGCGAACCCGATGCCATGACCCACCCCGAGGGCATGCAGATCAAGGTCAGCCGGCAGGAACTGTCCCGCCTGGTCGGCTGCTCGCGCGAAATGGCCGGCCGCGTCCTCAAGGTGCTCGAAGAACAGGGCCTGTTGCGCGCCACGGGCAAGACCATCGTGGTGTTCAACGCCCGGCCCAAGGTCAAGACCCGTCCCCTGATCGTCCCCGTGAAAGCCGGCTCCGGCACGGCGGTGAACACCGCCGGCAAGACCGTGCGCACCGAAGTGCACGATGAGGACGACGATGACGAGGACGAGGACGACGAATAGCCGTCGCCGGCACTCCCGTCACCGACGACCGGAGCGTTTCCCCAGTTCGATTTGTGCGCGCATGGCCTCGATGGTGGCGGCGTAATCCGGACTGCCGAAGATGGCGGAACCCGCGACGAACGTATCCGCGCCGGCCCGGGCGATGTCCGCGGCATTGTCCACCTTGACCCCGCCGTCGATCTCCAGCCGGATGTCGCGGCCGCTGGCATCGATGCGCTTGCGTGCCTCGGCCAGCTTTCCCATGGTTTCGGGGATGAATTTCTGGCCGCCGAACCCGGGGTTGACCGACATCAGCAGGATCACGTCGATCTTGTCGATCACGTAATCCAGCCAGTTGAGCGGTGTCGCCGGATTGAACACCAAGCCCGGCTTGCACCCCGAATCCCGGATGTGCTGGATGGTGCGGTCCACATGCTGCGTCGCTTCGGGATGGAAGCTGATGTTGGTGGCGCCGGCCTTGGCGAAGTCCGTGACCATGGCATCCACCGGCGACACCATCAGATGCACGTCGATGGGCGCCTCGATCCCCGCCTTGCGCAGCGCCTCGCACACCAGCGGCCCGATGGTCAGATTCGGCACGTAATGATTGTCCATGACGTCGAAGTGAACCCAGTCCGCACCGCCTGCCAGCACGGCCTTCACCTCGTCGCCCAGGCGCGCGAAGTCGGCGGACAGAATCGAAGGAGAAATGATGGTTGCCATTGGTACCCCCTACAGCCGTTCGGTCACCGCATGCCGCGCGCCGCGCGAATCACTTCGTAGGCCTCTTGGATGCGCTGTGTTTTCTCTTTGGCCACCTGGGCCATGGACTCCGGCAGTCCATTGGCCACCAGTTTATCAGGATGATGGCGGCTCATCTGCCGCCGGTAGGCCTTGGTCACTTCCTGGTCGGTGGTGCCCGCGCTCACCTCGAGCTCCGCATAACTGTCGGACAGCGGCTTGGCCGGCGCCGGTCTGCCGCTCTGCTGCTCGGTGCGCCCCTGGCGGCGCGCCCGCAGCGCCGCTTCCATGTAGGCGAATTCCAGGCCCGATATGCCCAGCCGCTCGGCCACCCGCGTGAGGATGGTACGCGCCGGCGGCGACAACCCGTTGCCGGCCAGCGCCGCGCGCAGCTGCAGCTCCATGAAGGCGCGCAACAGGTCGTGGCGCATGGCACACGCCCCGCGCAGGTGTTCCACGCTGGCCCAGGCATCGAAATCCGCCGCTTTTCCCGCACGAAAGCACGCGATGGCAGCCGAAATTTCATTCGGGCCCAGACGCAGCTCCTGCATCAGGCGGCGCGCCGCATCGATTTCCGATTCCGACACGTGCCCGTCCGACTTGGCGACATGTCCCATCATCTCGAACGTGGTGCGGAAGAACACGTCGGACACCGAGGCCGGGGCGGGACCACCGGCCGCGGGCCGGGCGCCGGCGTACGACCCTTCCACGAAGCCGAACCCCTGATCGAACAGGTGCCCGATGAGCGCGCCCACGACCGCGCCCCAGACGGTCCGGGTGATCATGAATCCGATCACAGCCCCGAAAAATTTGCCTTTCCAAGCCATTCGCGTTGACCTATCCGACTGCCGCCGCCACAATCGCCGACCTTCTACTCCTCAATGGTAGCAGTCGGAAGGACGCGCACACATGGAACCGTTTTCGCAAACCACGCCGCTGTTCGAATCCAGTCTGCGCAGCCTGCGAAAGATCCATCAGGGCAAGGTGCGCGACATCTACGACGTCGATGCGCACCATCTGCTGATCGTCACCACCGACCGGTTGTCGGCCTTCGACGTGGTGCTGCCCGACCCCATTCCGCACAAGGGCGAGGTGCTGACGCGCATCTCGCAGTACTGGTTCGACGAGACGCGCCATCTCGTCGGCAATCACCTGTCGAACCTGCGGCTCGAGGACGTGGTGGACGCGGACGAACGGGCGCCCCTGATGGGCCGCGCCATGGTGGTGAGGAAATTGACCGCGCTGCCGGTGGAAGCCGTGGTGCGCGGTTATCTGATCGGATCGGGTTACAAGGACTACCAACGGCACGGCTCCGTGTGCGGCATCCCGCTGCCGCCGGGACTGCGCCAGGCTGAACGGCTCGCGGAGCCGCTGTTCACCCCGGCGTTCAAGGCACCGGCCGGACAGCACGACGAGAACATCGATTTCGCCGCCATGGAGTCCTTGGTGGGCCGCGAGCAGGCATCCGGCATCCGGCGCATCGCGCTGCAGCTCTATGAATTCGCGGCGCGGCATGCCCTCGAACGCGACATCATCATCGCCGACACCAAGTTCGAATTCGGCCTGGACGCGGCCGGCGAGCTCGTGCTCATCGACGAGGCCCTCACGCCCGACTCGTCGCGCTTCTGGCCGGTCTCCTCCTATCGGCCCGGCATCAGCCCGCCGAGCTTCGACAAGCAGTTCATTCGCGACTACCTGGAATCGCTGCAGTGGAACAAGCAGCCTCCCGCCCCGCACCTGCCGCCGGAGATCGTGATGCGCACCAGCGAGAACTACGTTCAAGCACTGCGTTTGTTGACGGCCTGATCGCCCGCGCGTCGCGCGCGCGGGTCCACGCCGGAAACGGCACCATCACCCGGCCACTCCCGGATGCGGCGTCGTATCGAGTCCAGCCCATCGGTGAGCGCCGCCGGGCCGGGCTGCAGGATGGTGGGCGATTTGATCTCGTACAGCGCGCCCGTGCGCACGGCCGGCACGTCGGCCCATCCGGGCCGCGAAGCCACGGTGTCGGGACGGAATTTCCGGCCGCACCACGAGCCGAAGATGATGTCCGGTGCACGGCGCACCACGTCGAGCGGATCGGCCACGATGCGATGCTTCGCCAGCGGCTGCGATGCGAGCTCCGCGAAACAATCCGTGCCGCCCGCGATTTCCACCAGCTCGGAAACCCAGCGAATTCCGGAGATCAGGGGATCGTTCCACTCCTCGAAATACACCCGCGGCCTGCGCAGCGATTCGCGGGCGGCCGCGGCCACCGCGTCGAGATGGCTGCGCAGGCCGGCGACCAGCTCCGCCGCCGCCGTCTCGCGGCCGACCATTCCGCCCAGCACGCAGATCATGTCCAGGATCTCCTCGACGCTGCGCTGATTGAACACGTGCACCGCGATGCCGCGGCGGATGAGATCGGCCGCGATGTCCGCCTGCAGATCCGAGAAGCCGAGCACGAGATCGGGCCGCAGCGCGACGATCCGGTCGATGTTCGCGCTGGTGAAGGCCGCCACCCGCGGCTTCTCCCGGCGCGCCCGCGCCGGCCGCACCGTGAAGCCGGAAATCCCGACGATGCGCCGCTCCTCGCCCAGCAGATACAGGGTTTCGGTGGTCTCCTCGGTGAGACATACGATGCGTTCCGGAAAACCCATGATCCACCCCCGTCCCGGTGCCGACCGGGGTCATGTCATCCCGCCGATCTTGCCATGGAACGACCGCCATGTAAGGCTGGCCCGCATGATCAATTGGTCCGATCGCATCGAGGATGGGCTGTTCCTCAAATCGCGCGGCATGCCCGGCCCGTGGGGTCCGCTGCTGCGCGTGCTGCGCTTTCCCGCGGCCATCGCGCGCGACTGGCTTTCCGGCGAGATCAACGTGCGCGCCATGAGCCTGGCGTACACCACGCTGTTGTCGCTGGTGCCCTTCCTCGTCTTCAGCTTCTCCATCCTGAAAGCTTTGGGTGCGCACGGCGACCAGCGCTACCTGCTGACCCAGTTCTTCCGCCCGCTGGGTGCCGCGGCCGGCCAGCTGACCGAGCACGTCATGCAGTTCGTCGACAACATGCGGGGCGACGTGCTGGGATCGATCGGTCTGGCCTTCCTGGTCTACACGGTGATCACCACCATTCAAAAGGTGGAGGGCAGTTTCAACTTCGTCTGGCGGGTGGAACGGCCGCGCAGCTTCGCGCGGCGCTTCAGCGAGTATCTGACCGTGATGATCGTGGGGCCGGTGCTGCTCGCGGCCGCCGTCGGCCTCATGGGATCGGCCGAGCACAGTCCGTTCGCGCACTGGCTCACCGCCATTCCACTGCTGGCCGGGGCGATCGCCCTGGCGGGCCGGCTCGTGCCCTACGTGATCGTGACCATCGTGTTCACCGTCATGTATGCCCTGATTCCGAACACCCGCGTCAAGATCTCGGCTGCGCTGATCGGCGGCGTGACCGCCGGCATCATCTGGGCCCTGGTGGGCAATGCCTTCACCGCCATGCTCCTCTATTCGTCACAGATGCTGGCCGTCTACACCGGGTTCGCCATCGTGCTGACCACGCTGATCTGGGTTTATTTGAGCTGGCTCATCCTGCTCATCGGCGCGCAGCTCGCCTTCTACGTGCAATGCCCGCAGTACCTGCGCCACGGCCAGGAAGCGGTGGAACTGACGGGCTGGGCACGGGAGCAGGCGGGACTCTCGGCGATGCTGCTGATCGGGCGGGATTTTCGGGAGGGCAGGATTCACTGGACCGGCAACGATCTCGCCGACGAGCTCGACATCCCGAGCATCGCGCTCGCCCCCGTGCTCGCGTGCCTGGAGCGGGGCCAGCTCATCGTCGTCACCGAGAAGGAGCAGTTCGTGCCCGCGCGCGATCTGTCCACCATCCGGCTGATCGACATTCTCGATGCGGTGCGCACGCGTCAGCCCGGGCGGCTGGCCATCGACCTGCGTCCCATGGCGCCGGCATCACAGGTCATGCGCGAGGTGGAAGCCGCCATCGATTCGCGATTGGGGAACCGCTCGCTGCAGGATTTGCTCGCGGGCGGGTGAGACGCGGCGGGGCTCGCCGGCCCGCTACTCCCCCGCGATGGTCATCTCCTCGAGCAGGATGGAGCCCGCGCGGATGCCGCCGCGCGTATCGACGTCGTCGCCCACCGCGACGATGTTCCCCAGCATCTGACGCAGATTGCCGGCGATGGTGATCTCGGCCACCGGATAACGTATCTCGCCGTTCTCCACCCAGAAGCCCGCCGCGCCGCGCGAGTAATCGCCCGTCACCATGTTGATCCCCTGCCCCATCAACTCGGTGACCAGCAAGCCGGTGCCCAGCAGTTTCAGCATCTCCGGCAGGCCACCCGTGCGGGTGGGCGCCACCAGCAGATTGTGCGAGCCGCCGGCGTTGCCGGTGGTCTGCAATCCCAGCTTGCGGGCGGAATAACTCGACAGGATGTAGCCCGTGAGCACGCCGTCGGCAATCAATTCGCGGTCGCGGGTGGCGACGCCTTCGTCGTCGAACGGCGCGCTGCCCATGGCCTTCGGGATATGGGGCCGTTCGCCGATCGAGAAGCCTGAGGGAAATATCTTCTCGCCGGCCGCGTTCAACAGGAAGGACGACTGCCGGTACTGGCTGCTGCCGCGGATGGCCGCGGTGAAATGGCCGATGAGTCCGCGCGCCAGTTCGGGCACGAACAGGGCGGGGGCGCGCCGGGTGCTCAACTTGCGCGGGTCGAGGCGCGCGATGGTGCGGCGTGCGCTCTCGCGGCCGATGGCTTCGGGCGACTCCAGTTCGCGCCAGTCGCGCGAACTGCTGTACCAGTAATCGCGCTGCATGTCCTCGCCCGTGCCGGCGAGCACCACGCAGCTCAAGCTGTGCGAGGTGGTCGGATAACCGCCCACGAAGCCATGCGTGTTGCCGTAGACGTGCAGGCCCCGATGGGTGCTGACGGAGGCGCCTTCCGAATTGTTGATGCGCGGGTCGAACGCCAGCGCCGCCGCTTCGCAGCTCTTGGCGATTTCGATGGCGCGGTCGGCGCTGACGTCCCAGACGAAGGCCAGGTCGAGATCGGGCGGCGAGCGCGCCATGAGGGCCGCATCGGCGAGCCCCGAACACGCATCCTCGGCCGTGAAACGGGCGATGCTGCACGCCTTGGCCACCGTCGCGCTCACCGCGTCGGGCGAGAAATCGGCCGTGCTGGCCGACCCCTTGCGTTGACCGAAATACACCGTGATCCCCATGCTGCGGTCGCGCTGGTGTTCCAGGGTTTCCACCTCGCCGAGTCGCACCCCGACCGAAAGGCCAGTATCCTGGCTGACTGCGGCCTCGGCCTGCGAGGCGCCGCGGGAGCGCGCCTCGTCGAGGGCGCGTTCGATGATGGATTCCAAGTCTTCCGGGGCCAGACGTAAGGGACTGCTAGACACGACCATCGATTTCTCCACAGGCGGGCGGGGGACCAACCCGCGATTCTACCGGCCCGGGTGATAGCATGCGTACTATGACGACCAGCAAGAGCGAGGCATCTGAAATCGGCTCGGAGGAGTCCGAGGAGCAGCGCCTGAGCAAGAGCGCCCGCAAGCGCGAGGCGGCCTCCCTGCAGGAGCTGGGCGTCCAGCTGTCCGCCCTCCCGGACCAGGAAATCAAGGCATTGGGGCTGCCCGAGACCCTGTTCGTGGCGCTGCGCGATCTGCGCCGCCTGCCCTCGCACGGCGCCCAGGTGCGCCAGCGACAGTACATCGGGAAGCTGATGCGCACCATCGACCCCGATCCCGTGCTGGCCAAGCTCGCCGAGCGCAAGCAGCGGCATGACCTGGAAATCCGGCATTTTCAGCAAATCGAACGGTGGCGCGACCGCCTGCTGTCGGCGCCGGCCGCGGGCCTGGACGAACTGGCCAGGGAGCGTCCCGGCTTCGATCGGGGAGCTCTGCAGCGGTTGCTGGACAAGGCCGGGCGGGAAAAGGCGGAACAGCGCTCGCCGGTGGGAGCGCGCGAGCTTTTTGCCTTTCTGCGCCAGTTGTTCGCCTAGGGTTTGCTAGGCTAGCGCGCAATGAAAGCGATGATCGGAATCATCATGGGGTCGTCGTCGGACTGGGACACCATGCAGGGGGCCGCCGACACGTTGACCGCCCTGAACGTCGCGCACGAGGTGCGGGTGGTATCGGCGCACCGCACCCCCGATCTGCTGTTCGAATACGCCGCCACGGCGCGCGAGCGCGGCCTCAAGGCCATCATCGCGGGCGCCGGCGGAGCGGCCCATCTGCCGGGAATGGCCGCCGCGAAGACCTCGGTTCCCGTGCTCGGCGTCCCGGTGCAGTCCAAGAACCTGAATGGACTGGATTCATTGTTGTCCATCGTGCAGATGCCGAGCGGCATCCCGGTGGCCACGTTCGCCATCGGCGCCGCGGGCGCGAAGAATGCGGCGTTGTTCGCGGCCGCGATCCTGGCCAACGACCTCATCGAGGTCCGCATCGCGCTGGATGCCTTTCGCGCCGCGCAAACCGCCGCCGTGCTCGCCAGACCGGACCCGCGCCAGCTTTGAACCGCTGTCGCGTGGGCATCGTCGGCGCGGGCCAGCTCGGCCGCATGCTGGCTCTGGCCGGCTATCCGCTGGGATTGCGCTGCCGGTTCCTGGACCGCAGCGGCGACGCCCCCGGAGCCCAGGTGGCCCCCATCATCGTGGGGGAGCTCGAAGACCCCGAGCGGCTGGCCGAACTGGCCTCGACCAGCGACGTGCTGACCTTCGACTGGGAGAACATTTCGGGCGCCGCGCTTGCTCCGCTCGAACGGCTGACCGCGGTCCGTCCGCCGCGCCGGGCCCTCGAGGTGTCGCAGGACCGGCTCGAGGAAAAGGCGCTGTTCACCCGGCTGAAGATTCCCGTGGCACCGCACGCGGCCGTCGACGACGAGGACGATCTGCTGCGCGCCGCGGAACGCCTCGGGCATCACGGCGTCCTCAAGACCCGGCGCCTGGGCTACGACGGCAAGGGCCAGTGCGTGATCCGGCAGCGGCGGCAGCTCGACGAGGCGTGGGCCCGCCTGGGTGCGGCCGGCGGTGCGGCGGCCGATCTGATCTACGAGAAATTTCAGCCATTTTCGCGCGAGGTGTCCATCATCGGCGCGCGCTCCACGGCCGGGGACATCGTGTACTACCCGTTGGCCGCGAACACCCACGCGGGCGGCGTGCTCCGCTACAGCACGGCCCCGCATGCCGATCCCACCCTGGAGCGCGCCGCCCGGCGCCATCTGAAAAAGGTCATGGAGGCGCTGTCGTACGTGGGCGTGCTCACCATCGAATTTTTCGTGGTGGACGGCCGTTTGGTCGCCAATGAAATGGCTCCGCGGGTCCACAACTCGGGCCATTGGACCATCGACGGCTGCGTCACCAGCCAGTTCGAGAACCACCTTCGGGCCATTTGCGGTCTGCCGCTCGGCAGCACCCGCCCGCTGGGTCACGCCGCCATGGTCAATTTCCTGGGTTCCATGCCCGATCGTGACCGGCTTCTCGGTATCGAGGGCCTGGCGTTTCACGATTACGGCAAGAAAGCCCGTCCGGGCCGGAAAATAGGCCATTGCACCGTGATTCGCGCCACGGCACGGGATCGCAACCGGGCTCTCGCCGACGCGCTGCGGGCGATCGAGTGGACTTGAGACCTACGAATTTCACGCGCACGCCCTAATCCATTAGACTGCCTGGCGAAATGTACTTAGAACTGTTCAAACTGCACGAATTGCCTTTTCGCCTGAGTCCGGACCCGCAGTTCCTGTACTTGAGCAAACAGCATGCGCGCGCCAAAGCGTACATGGAGTCCACGATCTGGTTCACGGACGGTTTCGTGGTCATCACGGGCGAGATCGGCGCCGGCAAGACCACGCTGATCGAGACCTTCCTGCGGGAGCTGCAGACCGAGGTGGTGGTCGCACAGATCAACCAGACGCAGCTCAATCCCACGGCGTTCCTGCAAACCGTGCTGGTGCAATTCGGCTTCTCGCCCTTCAACATGAAGAAGCCCGAGGTGCTGGCCACGCTGAACCAGTACCTCATGGAGCAGCACAACAGCGGGCGCAAGGTGCTGCTCATCGTCGACGAGGCACAGAATCTCAGTCACAAGGTGCTCGAAGAGGTCCGCATGCTCTCCGGGGTCGAGACCGCGAAGGAAAAAGCCCTGCGCATCATTCTCGCCGGGCAGCCCGAATTGAACGACAAGCTCAATTCACCCGAGCTGGTCCAGCTCGCGCAGCGCGTGCGCCTGCGCTTCCATCTCGCGGCGCTCACCAAATCGGAGACCAACGCCTACATCAACCACCGCCTGGAAGTGGCCGGTTCGCAGGGTCGCCGGATCTTCGCCGAGGACACGTATCCGACCATCTACAAATTCACCGGCGGCGTGCCGCGCCTGGTCAACACCCTGTGCGACACCAGCATGATGGCCGCCTTCGGCCGCGACCAGGATCACGTCACGGCCGTCGATCTGGAGACGGCGCTGCGGGAGCTGCAGTGGGTGGAATTCGCCGCATCCACCAATCGCATGAAGCTGCCGCCCATGCCCGAAGCCCAGCCGCCGAGCCCCGCGCCGAGCCACCTGGTCGGCAGGATCCTCCTCGCCAGCGAGGGCAAGACCGTCATCGAACGCGAATTGAAGCCCGGACGGCTGGTCATCGGGCGCACGCCCGACAACGATTTGCAGATCGACAGCAAGTTCATCAGCCGGCACCACTGCCAGATCGTCACGCAGACCAACGCCTGCGTGATCGAGGATTTGAACAGCACCAACGGCATCTACGTGCAATCGAAGCGCGTGCGCCGGCACAACTTGAACGACGGCGACGTGGTGCAGGTTGGGCAGCACGAGATCATGTACATCGACGAGCGATCACCCCGGACGCGCCACCAGCCGCCCGAGCCGCAGCATCAGGGCCCCGAGCCCCAGGCGCCCGAGCCCAGCGACACGACCGTCATCGAAAAGCCGTGACGCGCGGCGGCGCGCCCGGCGTTCGACGCCCGACATCCGGCGCTCGACGTCCCAACGCCCGACA
>CAZZWZ010000093.1:0-11420 GCA_964657955.1 uncultured Steroidobacteraceae bacterium | reverse complement strand
GGGTGCTTGAGACCGAACTCGACGGTGGCCTGCAGATAGCCGAGCTTGCTGCCACAATCGTAGCGCTTGCCGTCGAATTCGAAGGCGTACACCGGTTCGCGCTGCATCAACCGCGCGATGCCGTCGGTGAGCTGGATCTCGCCCCCGGCGCCCTTGCCGATCTTTGCCAGATCGTCGAACAATGAACCCGAGAGTATGTAGCGCCCGACCACGGCCAGGGTGGAGGCTGCCTTGTCGGGCTTGGGCTTCTCGACGATGTGGGACATCAGACCCACGCGCGGCGCGATCTGCCGCTCCAGGGAAACGATGCCGTACTTGTCCGTGTCCTGCTTGGGCACGCTCTGGACGCCAAGAACGCTGCCGCCGTGGGTGGCGTGAACTTCCGCCATCTGCTTCAGGCAGGGTACCTGGGCGTCGATCAGGTCGTCGGCGAGATGCACCATGAACGGCGCATTGCCCACCACGGGTCGCGCGCACAGCACAGCGTGACCCAGCCCCAGCGGCGCGGACTGACGGATGTACACGCAGGCCGCCCAGCTCGGCAGAATGCCATGCAGTGCATCGAGCAGCTCCTGCTTGCCCTGCGCCTGCAGGGTGGCCTCCAGCTCGGGATCTCCGTCGAAGTGATCCTCGATGGCGCGCTTGGAACTTCCCGTGATGAACACCAGGGTCTCGGCTCCCGCCGACAAGGCCTCGTCCACCGCATATTGAATGAGCGGCTTGTCGACGATGGGCAGCATCTCCTTGGGGCTGGCCTTGGTGACGGGCAGGAATCGGGTGCCGCGACCTGCGACGGGAAAGACGGCGGTCTTGATGGTTTTGCTGGTCATGTCCAAATGATAGCGGAATTCATCCGGGGTGGATGCGGACCTGCGCCTCAAAACTAATCGCGAATCGGCAGGTCCGCTCCGTCGTTGACGCGTTCGCGAAGGTCCTTGCCCGGCTTGAAATGCGGGACGTGTTTGCCCGCCAGCGCCACCGCCTCTCCGGTCTTCGGATTGCGGCCCTGCCGGGGCGGGCGAAAATGCAGCGAAAAACTCCCGAACCCGCGGATCTCGATGCGCTCGCCGGTGGCCAGGGCGTCGCTCATGATCTCCAGCAGCTGCTTCACGGCGAGTTCCACGTCCTTCGCCGGTAGATGTTTCTGTTTGGCCGAAATGATCTCAATGAGTTCGGACTTCGTCATTATCGATCCGTGCACATCGCTAACCATGATAAGCGGACGGACGGCGGCCGCCACCGGCCGCCGCGACCGTCCTAGGTCCCTCAATCCTGGCCCGAAATCTGCTCTTTGAGGAGGTCGCCGAGGCTCGTTCCGGTGGGTGAATCGGTCCGGTAGTTCTGCATGGCCTCCTGCTCCTCGTGGATGTCCTTCGCCTTGACCGACAACGAGATGCTGCGGCCCTTGCGATCCACGCCCGTGAACCTGGCTTCGACTTCCTGGCCCACCTTGAGCAGCAGACGGGCATCCTCCACCCGGTCACGCGACAATTCGGACGCGCGCAATTGGCCGTCCACGCCGTTGCCCAGATCGATCACGGCGCCCTTGGCATCCACTTCCCGCACCACCCCGGTCACGATGCTGCCCTTGGGATGTTCCGCGATGTAGGCCGAGAACGGGTCCTTCGCCAGCTGCTTGATGCCAAGACTGATCCGCTCGCGTTCCGGATCGATGGACAGCACCATGGCGTCGACCTGCTGCGCCTTCTGGTAGCTGCGCACCGCTTCCTCGCCCGGCATGTCCCAGGAGATGTCGGACAGATGCACCAGCCCGTCGATCCCGCCGGCGAGGCCGATGAAGATCCCGAAGTCGGTGATGGATTTGATCTGGCCGCTGACCTTGTCGCCTCGGTTGTAGTTCTCGGCGAAGTCCTTCCAGGGGTTGGCCTTGCACTGCTTGACGCCAAGGCTGATGCGGCGCCGTTCTTCGTCGATGTCCAGCACCATGACCTCGACTTCCTGGCCGACGTGGACCACCTTGGCCGGATTGACGTTCTTGTTCGTCCAATCCATCTCCGACACGTGCACCAAGCCCTCGACGCCCTCTTCGATCTCGACGAAACAGCCGTAATCGGCGATGTTGGTGACCTTGCCGAACAGTCGCGTGTTGGCGGGATAACGCCGCGCGATGTTCTGCCACGGATCGGCGCCGAGCTGTTTCAATCCGAGCGAAACGCGCTGACGCTCGCGGTCGAACTTGAGGATGCGCACGTCGATCTCTTCGCCGACCTTGACCACCTCGGAGGGATGCTTGACCCGCTTCCACGCCATGTCGGTGATGTGCAGCAGTCCGTCGATGCCGCCCAGGTCGACGAACGCACCGTAATCGGTGAGATTCTTGACCACGCCCTTGACGGCCGCGCCTTCCTGCAGATTGTCGAGCAACGCGGAACGTTCGGCGCTGTATTCCTGCTCCACCACCGCACGCCGCGAGACCACGACGTTGTTGCGCTTCTGGTCGAGCTTGATGACCTTGAATTCGAGCGGCTTGTTCTCGAGGTATGACGGATCGCGCACCGGCCGCACGTCCACCAGCGATCCCGGCAGGAAGGCCCGGACGTTGTCGATCTCGACGGTGAAGCCGCCCTTGACCCGGCCCGTGATGATGCCGATGACGATTTCCTGCTTCTCGAACGCCGTTTCCAGCCGCGTCCAGGTTCTCGCACGCTTGGCTTTTTCGCGCGACAGGCGGGTCTCGCCCGAACCATCCTCCACGCTGTCCAGCGCCACTTCGACGGTTTCACCGACGGCGACCTCGATCTCGCCCTTGTCGTTCTTGAATTGATCCGACGGGATCACCGCCTCGGATTTCAAGCCGACATTGACGATCACGTAGTCCTGACCGACTTCCACGATCAATCCGTTGAGGATGGTGCCAGGCCGGATGCGCTGGCTCGCGATGCTCTGTTCGAACAGTTCCGCAAAACTTTCTGTCATGTTTTCTCTTAAACGTTGCCCTTGCACGATTCCCATGTGCGATCAGGGGTTAGCACAAAATAACGGCGATCCATCCGTGATGGCCGTCCATTCAACTCGAGAGACGCCCTCGGGCGATCTCCAAAACGCGTTCGATCACCGCAGAGACGGGCATCCCGGTCGTGTCCAGCAACACGGCCTCCGAACTCGCGACGAGAGGGGAAGCGTCGCGCGTGATGTCGCGCCGGTCGCGTTCGGCTATCTCCCGCGAAAGGCCGGCAAGGGTAGCAGCAACCCCCTTTTCTTTCAACTGGTTATGGCGCCTCAAAGCCCGCTCCTCGGCGCTTGCGGTGAGGAAAATCTTCACCCGGGCATCCGGGAATACCACCGTACCCATGTCCCGTCCGTCCGCCACCAACCCGGGTGGCACGGCGAACCGCCGCTGGCGGGTGAAAAGGGCCGCCCGGACCAGCGGCAGCGCGGCAACCTTGGAGGCATCGTTGCCTGCCGCCTCGGTGCGGATGTCCCGAGTGACGTCGTGCCCGTCGAGCCAGACGGCCTCGTCGCCCGACTCGTCGCCGAAACGAATGTCGGCCCGCTCGGCGATACCGCTGAGCGCAACCGCATCGTCCAGCCCCACCCCCGCACGGCGGCCGGCCAGGGCTACCAGGCGGTACAATGCACCGCTGTCGAGCAATGCCCAGCCGAGCGCCCGCGCCGCGGCGCGGCTCACCGTCCCCTTGCCCGAACCGGACGGGCCGTCGATGGTCATGACCGGCACGCTAGACAGGCGCATCTCCGACCGTCGACCCCGGCGGCGACACCGACTCCTGCAGCGACAGCCCGACGGAGCGCGCCAGCGACACGAACCCGGGAAACGAGGTGGCGACGTTGGCCACATCGTGCACGGCAATGGGGCCTGCGGATCGCAGGCTGGCCACGGCGAACGCCATCGCGACCCGGTGATCGCCGCGGCTGTCGACGCGGCCGGCCGTGAAGGCGCTGCCATCCGGTGTGCCCACGATGCGCATGCCGTCCGGCATCGCGTCGTGGACCACACCCAATGCGGCGAAACCGGCGCTCATTGCGGCGATCCGGTCGCTCTCCTTCACGCGCAGTTCCTCGGCACCCGTGACCAGGGTGACGCCCCGTGCACAGGCCGCCGCGACGAACAGGATGGGGAACTCATCGATGGCCAGCGGCACCATGGCCGCGGGCACCTCCACCCCCGTGAGCGCCGACCGGCGCACCAGTAAATCCGCCACCGGCTCGGCGCCGCTCGCGCGCGCCGCCACCGTCTCGATGCGGGCGCCCATGCTGCGCAGGATGTCGAGCAAACCGGTGCGCGAGGGGTTCATGCCGACATTTTGCAGCAACAACCCGTCGGGACCCGCGCCGAGCAGGCCGGCCACGATGAAAAATGCCGCCGAGGAGAAATCGCCGGGCACCTCCAGCTGCTGACACATCAGGCGCGACGGCGGATACACCGTCGTGCGCAGCCCCTGCGAGACCACGCGCACGCCGCAGCTGAGCAGCATGCGCTCGCTATGGTCCCGGGACGCAGCGGGCGCGATCACCGTCGTCGGCCCCTCGGCGTACAGGCCGGCGAGCAGGATGGCCGACTTCACCTGGGCGCTGGCCACGGGCATCGCATAGTCGATCCCCCGCAGCCGGCGTCCCCCGGCGATGTCCACCGGCGGCCTGCCGTCGTGGGTGCGCACATCCGCCCCCATTTCCCGCAGCGGCTTCGCCACCCGTTCCATGGGACGTCTCATCAGCGATGCATCGCCGATCAGCCGTGACGAAAAGCGCTGCGCCGCGAGCAGGCCCGTCGTGAGCCGGATGGCGGTGCCGGCGTTGCCCATGTCCAGTGCCCGGGGCGGTTGACTCAACCCATGCAGCCCGACGCCGTGCACCCGCAGGCGATCGGCCGCCGGCTGCTCGATGGTCACGCCGAGAGCGCGCATGGCGTGCAGGGTCGCCAGGCAGTCCTCGCTCGCCAGGAATCCCGCGACCTCGCTCACGCCCTCGGCGACCGCCGACAGCAGCAGCGCGCGGTGTGAGATGGATTTGTCGCCGGGAACGCGCAGAAAACCGCTCACGTGTCGCGCAGGCTGCACCCGGTATTCCAGCATCGCCGGCGTGCCGGCCCCGGAGGTCACAGCACCGCCCGAGGATAGGAACCGAGCACCTTGAACAGCGACGCGCGCTCCTCGAGAGCCGCCAGCGCTTGCGCCACCGGCGGATCGCTCACGTGGCCCTCGACATCGATGAAGAACACATAGTCCCACTTGCGCTTGCGCGACGGGCGGGATTCGATGCGCGTCATGCTCACCCGATGCTCGGCCAGGGGCTGAAGCAGACGAAACAGCGCGCCGGCATCGACGGTGTCGTTCGCCGACACCAGCAACGTGGTGCGATCGACCCCGCTGCGGCCGAACAGCTTGCGGCCCACCACGAGGAAGCGGGTGGTGTTGTCGTCCCGGTCCTCGATCTCGCCCGCGAGCACCGTGAGCCCGTAGATCTCGGCGGCCGCGCGGCTCGCGATGGCGGCGGTGCCGCGTTCGTCGCGGGCCCGGCGGGCGCCCTCCGCGTTGCTCGACACCGGCACACGGTCCACGGCCGGCAACTGCTCGTCGAGCCAGCCGCGGCACTGCGCCAGCGCCTGCGGATGCGCGCACACCCGGCGGACCTCGACGATGCCGCCGAGCCGGCCCATCAGGCAGTGACGGATGCGCATTTCGATCTCGCCGCAGATTTTCAGCCCCGAGGTGAGAAACATGTCCAGCGTGTGATTGACCGTGCCTTCGCTGGAGTTCTCGATGGGGACCACGCCGAAGTCGGCGATGCCGCCCTCGACCTCGTGGAACACCTCGTCGATGGCGGCCAGCGGCAGCGCTCGCACGGAAGAGCCGAAATGTTTGAGCACCGCGGCCTGCGTGAAGGTGCCTTCGGGACCCAGGAAGGCGACCTTCAGCGGTTCCTGCTGCGCGAGGCACGCGGACATGATCTCCCGGAACAAGCGCGCGATCTCCTCATCGCGCAGCGGCCCGGCATTGCGTTCGAGCGCCTTGCGCAGCACGTCGGCTTCACGTTCGGGCCGGTAGAAATCCACCGCGTTCCCCGAGGCCGTCTTCGAAATGCCCACCAATTGTGCGAAGCGTGCCCGCTCGTTGAGCAGGGCATGGATGCGTGCGTCCACCGCATCGATGTTGTCGCGGATGGCGCCGAGGTCCACCGCGGCCGGCGATGAGGCGGCGGGTGAGGATGCAGCCGTCGAAGCGGCGACCGGCGGTTTCACACGCCGGGTGGAGGGCTTTTTCCTGCGGGCGGCCATTCCGATCTACCCGTGGGTGCGCTCGAATTCGCGCATGTAGGAAACCAGCGACTCGACCCCCGCCAGCGGCATGGCGTTGTAGAGACTGGCGCGCATGCCGCCCGATACCCGGTGACCTTTGAGGTTTTGCAGGCCGGCGTCGGCCGCGCCCGCGAGGAAAGCCGCGTCCAATTCGGGCTTCGCCAGCGTGAACGTGACGTTCATGCGGGACCTGGAATCACGGGCCACCGGATTGCGGTAGAAGGACGAGGCGTCGATGGCGGAATACAGCGTCTGCGCCTTGACCCGGTTGCGCTCGCCCATGGCCGCCATGCCGCCGTTGCGTTTGAGCCATTTGAACACCAGGCCGGAGACGTACCATGCGAAGGTGGGCGGGGTGTTCAACATCGAGTGCTCCTGCGCCACCGCCTGGTAATTGAACACCAGCGGCGTGCCCGGCCGGGCCCGGCCCAGCAGGTCTTCGCGCACGATGACAATGACCAGTCCGGCGGGACCGATGTTCTTCTGTGCGCCGGCATAGATGAGCCCGAACCGCGAGACGTCCATCGGACAGGACAGGATGCTCGACGACATGTCGACCACCAGCGGCACGGCGCCGGTTTGCGGGACGTAGCCGAATTCCACACCGCCGATGGTCTCGTTCGAGGTGTAATGCACATAGGCGGCCTCGGCACTGAGCGCGAGGGCACTCTGCGGCGGCACGTGCCGATGGTGGCCGTCGGCATCACGCGCATCCGCAGCCACGTGAACCTGCGCGAAGTTGCGCGCTTCGAGAATCCCCTTCTGCGACCAATGACCGGTGTTGACGTAATCGGTGACCGAATCATGCGCGGCGAGATTCATGGGAACGATGGCGAACTGCGCGGACGCGCCCCCCTGCATGAACAGGACCCGGTAGTTCGACGGGATGCCCATCAGCTCCCGCAAATCGGCCTCCGCCTCCAGGGCCACCCGCATGAACGCCGTCCCGCGGTGACTCACCTCCATCACCGACATGCCGCTGCCCTCCCAATCGAGCATCTCCTCGCGCGCCTGCTCCAGAACCTCCAGCGGCAGCACCGCGGGTCCCGGCGAGAAATTGAAGACGCGCATCCGGCGCGGCTCTCAGGAGTCCGTGGACGGGCCGCCGTTGCCGGAAGGTCCGGCGGCCGGTTCGGTCGGTTGCGAGGCATCCGGTGAGCCGTCATCGGCGTCGGTCGCGCCGGCATCGTCGGCCACCAGGCCGTCGATCCGTTCCAACCCGGAGAGCTGATCGCCCTCCTCCAGACGAATCAGGCGTACGCCCTGGGTGTTGCGGCCAACCACCGAAATGTCCTTCACCGGGGTGCGGACCAGCACGCCGGCCTGGCTCATCAGCATGATCTCGTCGTCGGCGCCCACCTGAAGCGCGCCCACCATCCGGCCGTTGCGGTCGGTGACCTGCAACGCGATGACCCCCTGCCCGCCGCGCCCGTGCCGCGGAAAGTCCTCCAACGGCGTGAGCTTGCCGAAACCGTTGCCGGACGCGGTGAGGATGAATCCTTCTTCGGCCACGATCAGGGCGTTCACCCGATGATCGTCGCCGAGCTTGATGCCGCGCACGCCGGCCGCCTCGCGGCCCATGGTGCGGACCTCCTCCTCGACGAAACGGATGGCCTTGCCGCCGGTGGTGAACAACAGAATATCCTTCGAGCCGTCGGTGATCGCGACGCCCACCAGCTTGTCACCCTCGTCCAGCGCGACGGCGATGATCCCGCTCGCCCGCGGGCGGGAGAACAGCGCCAGCGAGGTCTTCTTGACCGTGCCCAGGCTGGTGGCCATGAACACGAACTTGCCCTCTTCGAAGTCCTTGATCGACAGCATGGCGCTGATGCGCTCGCCCGACTGCAGGGGCAGCAGGTTGACGATGGGCTTGCCGCGCGAGCCGCGGCTCGCCTGGGGCAGCTGGTACACCTTCAGCCAGTACATCTTGCCGTGGTCGGAAAAACACAGCAGGGTGTCGTGCGTGTTGGCCACGAACAATTTATCGACGAAGTCCTCGTCCTTGACGGTGGTGGCGGCCTTGCCGCGGCCGCCGCGGCGCTGCGCCTGGTAGTCGGAAACCGGCTGCGCCTTGGCATACCCGCCGTGCGACAAGGTCACCACCACGTCCTCCGGCGTGATCAGATCCTCGATGCCGAGGTTCTCGTGATCCACCAGAATCTCCGTGCGCCGCTTGTCGCCGAAGGTGTCGAGCACGTACTGCAACTCGTTGCGGATCACGTCGAGCAGGCGCTCGGGCCGCGCCAGGATGTCGACCAGATCGCGTATCTGCACCAGCAGTTCCTGGTACTCGCCGATGATCTTGTCCTGCTCCAGGCCGGTCAGCCGGTTCAGGCGCATGTCCAGTATGGCCTGCGCCTGCGTCTCGGTGAGCAGGTAGCCGCCCTCGACGATGCCCAGAGCCGCCGTCTCGGCCTCCGGGCGCGTGTCGATGGCGCCCGCGCGCACCAGCATCTCGGGCACCGCGCCGGACTTCCACGGCCGGCTGGTCAGCGCGATCTTCGCCTCCGCGGGGGACGGCGAGGCCTTGATGGCGGCGATGATTTCATCGATGTTGGCCAGCGCGATCGCCAGGCCTTCGAGGATGTGGGCGCGCTCGCGCGCCTTGCGCAGTTCGTACACGGTGCGGCGCGTGACGATTTCGCGCCGGTGACGCAGAAAGGCGTCCAGCATGTCCTTGAGCGACAGCAGGCGCGGCTGCCCGTCCACCAGCGCCACCATGTTGACCCCGAACACGGTCTCCATGGTGGTCTGCGAGAACAGGTTGTTGAGCAGGATCTCCGGGCTCTCGCCGCGTTTCAGCTCGATCACCACCCGCATGCCGTCCTTGTCCGACTCGTCCCGCAAGCCGTCCGAGGCGATGCCGTCGATGAGCTTGTCGCGCACCAGGTCGGCGATGCGCTCGATCAGCCGGGCCTTGTTCACCTGGTACGGCAGCTCGGTGATGATGATGGCCTGGCGGTCACCCTTGCCCACCTCCTCGAAATGCGTGCGTGCACGCACGTGCACCCGGCCGCGCCCCGTCTTGTAAGCGGCGGCGATCTCCTGGGCGCCGTTGATGAAACCGGCGGTCGGAAAATCCGGCCCCGGCACGATCTTCATCAGCTCGGCCAGGGTGATCTCGGGGTTCCCGATCAGGGCGATGCAGGCGGTGACGATCTCGCCGAGATTGTGCGGCGGAATGTTGGTGGCCATGCCCACCGCGATCCCCGAGGATCCGTTGATCAGCAGATTGGGAATGCGCGTCGGCAGCACCGCCGGCTCGCTCTCCGATTCGTCGTAGTTGGGATTGAAGTCGACCGTCTCTTTGTCGATGTCGGCCAGCAGCTCGCCGGCGAGGCGCGTCATGCGCACCTCGGTGTAACGCATGGCGGCGGGCGGATCGCCGTCCACCGAGCCGAAATTACCCTGGCCGTCCACCAACAGATAGCGCATCGAGAAGGGCTGCGCCATGCGCACGATGGCGTCGTACACCGACGCATCGCCGTGGGGATGGTATTTGCCGATCACGTCGCCGACCACGCGGGCGCTCTTCTTGTAGGCCCTGTTGTAGTCGTTGCCGAGTTCCCGCATGGCGTACAGCACGCGCCGGTGCACCGGTTTCAAGCCATCGCGAACGTCCGGCAAGGCGCGCCCCACGATCACGCTCATGGCGTAATCCAGGTAAGACTTGCGCATCTCGTCCTCGAGATTGACGGGCAATATTTCGCGAGCGATCTCGGCCATGTTGCGAGAGTCCGGTGAGCCCTTGAGGCTGCTTATTAAGCGGGTTTATAGAAGGCGAGACATGGTCTCAACATCCGCCAATCGTAGCACACATTGCACCGGCCCCGAGCCGCTCGCGCGGTTTAGCCGATATACTCCGGCCATGCCCGCCGTCAGCGCCGACCTTAGCATCTCGTCCCGCTGGATTCTGCCCATGACGGCACGCGACGTGCTCCTCGAAGACCATGCGTTGATCGTGCGGGACGGCCGCATTTTGGATGTGCTGCCGAGCGACGAGGCCGCAGAGCGTTATGCCGCCGCCGTCACCGTGGAGCGCCGCGATCATCTGCTCATCCCCGGCCTGGTCGACGCGCGAACCTGCATCGCGCCCGAGCGCGGCGCCCCGCGGGACTTCGCGCACGTCGAGGATTCCGCGCTGCTCGGCATCGCGGCGCTCCTGAAAAACGGGACCACCTGTTTCGCGGACGTGAGCCTCCATCCGGAGGAGACGGCGCGCGCGGCCGCGGCGCAGGGACTGCGGGCCATGATCGGCATTCCCCTGGCCGAGACGCCGAGCGCGTGGGCCGGCGACCCGCGCGACCATCTGACCCGGGCGCTGCACCTTCGGGACGAATTCACCGGCCACCCCGCCATCACCACGGCGTTCGCACCGCTGCATTCCTCCATGAGCGATGCGTTCTTCGGTCGCATCGCAACCCTTGCGAACGAAGTCGATGCGCAGATCATGATGGCTCTGCACGAGTCGCGGCGCTCCGTCGAGGACAGCGTGGCGCGCCACGGCCTGCGCCCCATCGAGCGCCTGCATGCCCTGGGGCTGTTGAGCCCGGCGCTGATCGCGGCACACATGGTGGAACTCGACGAGGCCGACCTCGCGCTGTCGGCGCGCAGCGGCATTGCCATCGCCCTGTGCCCGGGCGCGGAGGTCCGCCGGACGGCGGAAGACCCGATGAATGTATTGATGCAAAGCGGTCTGCGCCTGGGTCTGGGCACGGGCGACGACCCGTCCACGGCGGGCGATCCATGGACCGGGTTGCGGCTGGTGCACGCGCGGACACGCGGTACGGACGACGGGCGCGCGACGGGCGCGTGGGACGCACTGGCCGCGGCCACCCGCGGCGGTGCGGCCGCGCTGGGGCTGGATGCGGACATCGGCACGCTGGCTGCGGGCAAGTGGGCTGACGTGTGCTGCATCGATACGCGGGGTCCCGCCATGGTCCGGGCCGAACGCGCGGCGCCCGCCGGCACGCCGGCCTCGGCCGCGGCACATGGCGTGGTGTTCGGCGGCGGCCGCGATGTCGTCACCGACGTCTGGGTGGCAGGCCGTCAGTTGTTGCTCGACGGCGCCTTCACCCGCCTCGACTGGCCCGGGCTTGCCGAGCGCGCCGCGCGCCTTCCTCCTCCGACCACGGGAACCTTCTCA
>CAZZWZ010000092.1:4427-11431 GCA_964657955.1 uncultured Steroidobacteraceae bacterium | reverse complement strand
GGTCACCGGCGGCCAGATCGGGGCGGAGCGCTCCCGCCTCGATTTCGACCTTCCGGAGCCGCCGTCGCGCGAGGCCTTGCAGGAAGGACTGGCGCGTCTGGTCGCGGCCGGCCTGCCGGTCAGCACCGAATGGGTGGACGAGGCCATCCTGGACGCGCGGCCGGAGCTGGTGCGCACCCTGTCGGTGAAACCCCCGCGTGGCGCCGGGCGGGTGCGCCTGGTGCGGATCGGCGCCCCGGAGCGGGTCACGGACCTGCAGCCCTGTGGCGGCACGCATGTCGCCAGCACCGGGGAGATCGGCTCCGTCAACGTGGTCAAAATTGAGAACAAGGGGCGACAGAACCGGCGGATCGTGGTCACTCTGGCGCCCGCGGAATGATCGGAGGAAGGAACAGCGATGGGGCCGTTGGTCAGCACGGAATGGCTCGCCGGGGAACTCGGCAAGCCTGACCTGGTGGTGCTGGACGCCACCAAGTTCCTGCCGGGACAGGTGGGCGACGGGCATCAGATGTTCCTGGAAGGCCATATTCCCGGCGCCCGCTACTTCGACGTGGACGCGATCGCCGATACCGAGGCGGGCCTGCCGCACATGGTGCCGCCGGTCAGCCGGTTCGCGCGGCTGGTCGGCGAACTGACCGGTATCTTGAGCTCGCGTTACTTCCTGGACCCGCGCGACGATGCGACCATGGAGCAAGGCGGCTACGCCCGCCTCGACGGCCGCCTCACGTTGGAGTCGCCGAACGGCCGTTGGGCCGTCGATGCCATCGGCAAGAATCTGACCAGCACGACCATCATCGCTTACACCCTGAACCTGCCCGTGTCACTCGGCAGCACCCTGGTCCAGAAACAGGCGCCCTCCAACTGGGCGCTGCAAGCACGCTACAAATGGTGACCGACGGTGCGAAGTACTCGCCGCTGACGCAACACGAGACACAGGACACACGCCGCCGCGCCGATGCCGGCCAACGTCTCGAAGGCGCCGGCGTCACCGCCGGTCAGTTGTTTGAACAAGCCGATGAGCGCCGCGCCGAACAGGCCGCCGCTCGCGCCCACGGCACTGACGATGGCTACGGCCGTCGCACCCGTACGACCCCCGCCGATGCGGGGGGGCAGGCACCAGAAGGAGGGTAAGAATATGCCGGCCCCGAAGGGTATGAGCGCAAGTCCGCCGACCTTGAGCACGGGCTGTGGCGCGATGGCCGCCACCAGACAGCCCACGAGCATGAAGACAAGGCCCAATGCAGAAAACCCGTAGCGTTCGTCACGCGCGTCCGAGAGCGTGCCGGCGATCCGGTAGAACGCGATGGACACCACTGCGATGGCCGACATGATGAAGCCCGTCACGGTGTCCCGGGTGCCGAGCGCCTCGCGGATCAGCAAAGGTGCCCACGTGATGTAGGCCGTCGCCATCATGAAATTCGCGAAATAGGGCAGCGCCAGCAGCCAGGTGAGAGGATCGACGAAGGCCGCCCGCACGGGCGACGTCGCCGCCGGGAGCGCCCGCGCCTCGCCGTCCAGGCGCTGCTCGAGCCAGCGGCGCTCGGCGTCCGTCAGCCACGCGGCTTCGGCCGGCCGTTCCGTCAGATGGAACGAGGCGGCGATGCCGAGCAGAACGGCGGGCAATCCCTCCACCAGGAACAACCACTGCCAACCGGCCAGGTGCAGCGCGCCGTCCAGCTTCAGCAGGCTCCCGCCGAGCGCGCCGCCGAGCGCCTGCGCCAGGGGCACGGCGATCGCAAATGCGGCGATCGACCGGCCGCGATACGCCGCGGGGAACCAGCGGCTGAGATAGAGCATGACGCCGGGGAAGAATCCGGCCTCCGCCACGCCCAGCAAAAAACGCATGGCGTAGAACTCGCGAGGCGTTCGCACGAACAGCATGCCCGCCGCGAGCACCCCCCACGTCACCATGATTCGTGCGAGCCAGCGACGCGCGCCCACGCGGGTCAGCACCAGATTGCTGGGCACCTCGAAGAGTGCGTAGCCCACGAAGAAAATACCGGCGCCCGCACCGAACACGGCCGGACCGAAGCGCAACCGCTCGTTCATCTGCAGCGCCGCGAAACTCACGTTGGTGCGGTCCAGGAAGTTGACCACGTACATGGCGAACAGGAACGGCATCAGCCGCCTGCTCACGGTCCGCATGGTGCGCGATTCCAGGGTGTCGATGGTGGACGTCACGGGTCAAAGGGTCGGCGTTGTGCTGTCGATGAAAGTCGCACGATTCGCCGGGCCGCGAGCGAATTCAGGTCTTGCGATCCGGCGCTGTGCCGTCCTTCGCGTACAGCCGCAGTATGGCGATCGCCAGCGCCATCAACACGGGGCCCAAGATCAAACCCGGCAACCCGAATGCCTCCACGCCCCCGAACAAGGCGACGAACATCAGCAGCGCGACGGATTCTTCGTCGCCCACCAATCGCGGACGTATCACATAGTCGCTGAGACCGATGACCACCAGGGCGCCCCACGTCAGATCGAGTATGGCGTGACCGGGCTGTCCGATGGCGAGCAGGTACAGTCCCGCGGGGATCCAAACCAGCATCGTCCCCACGGCCGGTATGAGGGACGCCAGGGCTGTCGCAAAGCCGAGGAAGATGGGTGAGGGAACTCCGCTGATCCAGTAGCCCATGGTCGCCAGCAAACCTTGCGCGAGGCCGGTGGCGACGGTGCCGAACACCGTGACCCGTCCCGCCCGTCTGAACTCGCTGATCAACGCCTCGCTGTGGTCGGGACGGAGCGGGGAGACTCGGACCATCGTGGCGACCATGCGCGGCCAATGCAGCAGCACCAGATGCATCGCGAGCAGGGCGAAGAACAATCCCAGCAGCACCCCGAACATGCCCGAGGCGAACAGGCGCGCGAACTCGGAGAAATGCGAAGCAATCTCGCCGGCGCCGGCCTCCAGCCGGGACGTGACGCTCGACGTCGAAATGCCGAGATGCGCGAGCCATCCGCCGGCCGCGTCCACCTTCGTGCGAAGCGGCCCACCGGGATGCAGCTCGGTCCGTACCTTCACCGAAAGTTCCACGACGCGCGTGACGAACAGCGAGACGAAGGCCACCGTCGCACCGAGCATGACCACCGCCGATGCCAGCACCGTCGTCAACGAGGCGAGCAAAGGCCTGCCCATGCGGCGCCTCAGCCACTGGTACACGGGGTCGAGCATGAACGCCAGGAGTACGCCCAGCAACAGTGCGGAGGCGAACGGCCACGCCAGCCAGACCACCGCGCTCACCGCCGCGACGGCGAGCCATCCCAATGCCTGGCGTTCAGTCACGCGTTGATCTCGGAGCTGCTTCTGACATTGGCTCTGGTCGGGTGCAAGCTCATCGAATGAGCCGGCTGAATCTCGTTCATCATGTAAAACCGGCAACGTCATGGAAGAACGGGCAACGACGTGTCGTCGACGGCAGCGCCCGCGTGGCGGAAAGCGCCGTAGGATACCTGGATACGGATAGGGCATCCAGCCCGACCGTTGCGGCGGAGCCGACGCCGGCAACCCCGAGCCCGTTAGTCACCCAACTGTTTTGGAGGGCGGGTAGAATCGACGTCGGCACCTGCCGGAGCGGATCGGATATGTTGCAGAAATCGAAAGAGGAATTGCGTCTGATCAAGACGGAGCTGGTCCGTCTCGTCATTCAGGGCCCCATAGCCAGCCGCGCAGCCACCGCCAGTGCCGAAAAAATTCTCTCCGGGTTGACCGAGGGCGCACCGCGCGAGTCGCGCATCTCGAAGATTTCCGCCAATTTGTGGGAGCAGTTTCGCACCTGGTTTGCCGACGAGCAGGGCATCGATGCCGAGACTCAACGCGCACAGCGCGGCGCCATGCTGTCGAGCATCGGCGAGCTCATCGATCTGGTCTCTCGCAAAGCCCGCATCTGAGGCCGGCCGCGCCGCGTTTAGATCCCCGCATTTTTGGCGACGGTGAGGCCGATCGCCGACCAGTCCACCTCATCGCCCTCGATGGCGATCGTCTGCAACAAGTGTTCGCGCAGCACGCCGAGCAGCGGCATGGGGACCCGCAGCGTCTCGGCGGCCTGCCCCACCAGACGCATGTCCTTGAGCCCCAGCGGCGCCGTGAAGCCCGCCGGCTTGAAGCGCCCCTCCACCAGCAGCTTGCCGTAATTGTGATACGCCGGTGCATCGAACAAGCTGCCGGTGATCACCTCGAGCAGCTGCGTCTTGGGAACGCCCCCCTTTTCGGCCAGCGTCATGGCCTCGGCCAATGACTCGACCGCCGACAAGATCATGAAATTCCCGCAGAGCTTGATCAGGCAGGCCGCCGACGGGTCGGCGCCGACGCCGAACACCCGTTGTCCGGCTGCCTCGAACACCGGCTGCGCAGCGGCGAGGTCGGCCGGATCGCCGGCGGCGACGAAAAAGAGCTTCGCCGCCGAGGCTGCCTGCGGACGCCCGAACACCGGCGCGCACACCAGCCGCTCGCCGCGGCCCCGGTGCGCCTCGGCCAGGCCTTTGGCCGTCGCGACGGCGATGGTGCTCATCGAAATATGCAGAGCGCCCCGGCTCAATCCCGCCAGCATTCCGGAATCGCCCTGCAGAATCGAGTTCAACGCGGCATCGTCCGCGAGCATGGAGATCACCGCATCGCGTCCGGCGGCCGCCTCCCGTGCCGTGCCGGCGCGCTGCGCACCCGCGTCGACGAGAGGTTTCGCCTTGTCGGGCGAGCGATTCCAGACGGTGACCTGATGACCTGCCTTGAGCAGATTGGCCGCGATCGCAGCTCCCATCTTGCCGAGGCCGATGAAACCGATGCGCATGTCAAACCTCCTGGCGTTTCAAAACCATCCAATCCGCCCGCTTTGCCCGCTCGCCCAACCCGTCACATCCGGATGTGCTCCCGGCGGAAGGCGATCGAATCGTCGCCGGCAAGGTCGAATTCCCGCGCATACCGATGACCGGCATACACCGCCGCCGCTATGGTGCTCGGCGCGAGACAATCGCCCAGCGCCGTCACGGATTCGATGTGTGCCATGGCGGCGGTCGGCGTTGCGAGCAGCGCCTCGTGCAGCGCGTCGTCCGGCAGGCGCGCCGTGATGAAGACCAATGAATGGGCGGTGATCGTCGACTCCCGCGCGGTGTAAGTGCAGGCGAGGGTGGTGCGCTCGCCGTCCACCGCAACCACATTGTGATTGAGCACCACCCGGGCTCCCCGCATCAGCAGGCGCCTTTGAATGGTATGTTGCTCCAGGGTGTTGACGGTCCATGCGGACACCTTGTCGGCGGGGGTCACGAACGTGACCTCACACCCCAGATCGAGCAGTTTCTCCGCCAGCACCGCGCCCAGGTAGTAGTGGTCGTCATCGAAGACGGTCACGGGCCCGCGACCGGCGAGTGCCTCGAGCGGGTCGTCCGGCGTGAACACGCGGGCGCCCAAGCCGGCTCCCGGGATGGCGGTGAGATTGGCGCGGCCGACCCCGTCGCGCCGCCAGCGGGCGCCGGTGGCGAGCACGACGCGCGTGGCGCCGAACTCGAGGATGTCGCCCGCGGACACCGGGCTGCCGCGCAGGATCTCGACGTTGGACATCCGCTGCAATTGATTCACGCGATAGTCCCGGACGCGGCCCCAGGCGGCCAGCCCCGGCAGCGCGGCCTCGCGCGTCACCCGGCCGCCCAGCTGTTCACGGGCGTCGACGAGGTGCACGGTGTAGCCGCGCCGCCCGAGCACGCGGGCGCATTCCAAACCGGTCGGCCCGGCCCCGACGATCAAGAACGTGTCCTCGCCCGTGCGCGGCGGCACGGTTTCGGGGTGCCATCCCTTGCGCCATTCCTCGCCCATGGTCGGATTCTGGGTGCAGCGGATGGGTGTCATGGTGTAATCGCCCGACACGCACACGTTGCAGCCGATGCATTCGCGGATGTCGTCGACGTCGCCCGACTCGATCTTGCGCGGCAGGAACGGGTCGGCGATCGAAGGTCTTGCGGCACCGATGAAATCGAGCACGCCGCGGCGCAGCTGCGACACCATGGCGTCGGGTGAGGTGAAACGTCCGACGCCCACCACGGGCTTGGTGGTGACGGTTTTCACGAAACGCACGAAGTCTTCTTGGAACCCCTCGGGCGCGAAGCGCGAGGGCTGTGAATCGTTCGCCCAGTCGCTGACGTTGACGTCCCAGAGGTCGGGGAGCTCGGCCAGCATTTCCACGATCTCCCGGCCTTCGCCGTCGTGCCGTATCCCGTCGGGCCGCAACTCATCGACGGCCAGGCGCACCGCCACCGCGCACCGGGCGCCCACGGCCTCCTTGGTCTCCTCGATCAGCTCGCGCAGCAGCCGCGTGCGATTGGCGAGACTGCCGCCGTACTCGTCGGTCCGTTGGTTGAACCTCGACTGCAGGAAGTGCATGGGCAGCGACAGACCGTGTCCCGCATACACATAGACGATGTCGAATCCCGCGCGTTGCGCGCGCAGCGCCGCATCGCGGTGCCAGCGCCGAAAATCGGCAATGTCGGACTTGCGCATCGCTCGCGACTGCGCGGGGTGGTAGCTGTCCGGATTGACGGCGTGGCTGGGTGCGAGCGACACCTCGCGCGAAAACAGATTGCTCGAATACATGCCGCCGTGCACCAGCTCGATGGCCGCGAGCGCGCCGTGGCGATGAATGGCCGCGGTCATCAATTCGAGCGCGGGAATGTCCTCGTCGTCCCAGAGTCTGCCCTCGATGTACGGGGCGAGGTCGCTGGTGGAATGGATTTCCACCTCCTCGGTGCTGACCACGCCCCAGCCTCCTTCGGCCTTGACGCCGCGCATCGCGGCATGGCTCTGCGGCCGTACATACCCCATGCCGTTGCAATGCGGTACCTGGAAGAAGCGGTTCTTGGCGGTGACGGGTCCGATTCGCAGGGGTTCGAACAGCACGTCGTAGCGGGGGTCACGGGGCACGGGGAACTCTCAAGGGCAACACCGAGCGGCAAGTTAGCACACGCCATCCCGAAACCCGCGCGAATTGATTCGGCTTGCGGGAATCCGGTATCGCGTGTGGCGCCGG
>CAZZWZ010000092.1:0-4417 GCA_964657955.1 uncultured Steroidobacteraceae bacterium | reverse complement strand
TCCCGTCTCGGTCATTGGTTTCTCGTCTCAGTCATCGGTAGTCGTCTCAACGCCATGTCGGACCAAGGTGAGCCGCACGCACCCGAGTGGGGTGCGGTGGTGTCGGTACACGATCAATTGCTGGGCTGGTTCCGCGAGCACGCGCTGCCGCTGTGGGACGCGCATGGCGTGGATCGGGAGCGCGGCGGCTATTTCGAAACACTGGCCGCCGACGGCGCGGGCAATATCGCGGCGGCGGGCGACATCCGGCGCGGCCGGGTGGTGGCCCGCCAGATCTTCGTCTTCGACCTGGCGCGGCGGCTGGGTTGGCGCTCGACGGCGTCTGACCCGGCGGAGCACGGCTGCGACTATTTGTTCGCGCATCTGTACGGGCCCGACGGAGCGTTTCACACCGCGGTGGATCGGGCGCGCCGGCCCTGTGCGCCGTTCAGCTTGTACGAGCATGCCTTCTACCTGTTCGCTCTGGCGCGGGTGGCCGCCACGTCGCGTCATCCGGCGGCGGACACGGCGCTGGCATGTCTGCGGCGGCTGCGGACCCATTGGTCGAATCCGAACGGCGGCTTCGAGGAATCGAACCCGCCGAGTGTGCCGCTGAAGTCCAATCCACACATGCATCTGCTGGAAGCGGCCCTGGCGTGGCGGGAGGTTTCGGACGAGCGCCCCCGATCCGTCTGGACTGGACTGGCCGAAGAGATTGTCAGGCTATGTCTGACGCGGTTTGTGGATGCAGACACCGGCGCTGTCCGCGAGTATTTTGATCCGCAATGGCTGCCCGCGCCGGGCGATGCCGGCCGCATCGTCGAGCCGGGCCATCAGTTCGAATGGGCGTGGCTGCTGATGGAGTGGGCGTCGACCGACGCCGTCGCCGAGGCCGGACGGGTGGTCTGCCTGCGGGCGGCATCGCGCCTGGTGGACGTGGGCGAGCGGTACGGCGTCGATGAGGCTCGAAACGTCGCGGTCAACGAACTTTGGGACGATATGCGCATGAAAGATGCGGCGGCCAAGCTCTGGCCCCAGACGGAACGCCTCAAGGCCTGGTGCGCCATGTTCGTGCACGCCTCTCCCGTCGATCGGCCACAGGCCTGCCGCAAGATCGCGGCCGCGGCGCATGGCGTCCTCACCTACCTGCTCCATGAACCCAGGGGACTGTGGCGCGAGGTCCGGGCGGCCGACGGAACTTTCGTAGTGGAGCCGAGCAGGGCCAGCAGTCTCTACCACATCGTCGGCGCCATCGACGTGCTGCGCCGGACCGTGCAGGGGCGCGGCATGAGCGTCACGGGTGTCGCATGATGTCGGATAAATTGAGCCGCGTGCGCGTGCTGTGCGTGGGCGATGTCATGCTGGACCGTTTCATCGCGGGTCAGGTGAAGCGTATTTCGCCGGAAAGTCCGGTGCCGGTGCTGTCCGTTTCCGGCACCCACAGTTTCCCCGGCGGTGCGGCCAACGTCGCGCGCAACGTGGCCTCCCTGGGCGGCACGTGCACCCTGGTCAGCGTCGTCGGGCAGGACGCCGTCGCCGGGGAGCTGCGGCAGGCGTTGCAGGCCATCCCGGGAATCCGCTGCGAATTTCACGCGAGCGCCGGCCGGCCCACCAGCGAGAAAATCCGCTTCGTCGCCAACGGCCAGCACATGTTGCGCGCCGATGCGGAAACGACGGCGCCCATCGACGCGGCCACCGCACAGGCCGTCATGGAGACGGTGGGGTCGCTGGCCGCGCAACACGACGTCCTCGTGTTGTCGGATTACGCGAAGGGGCTGCTGACCGATGCGGTGATCCGTTCGGTCATCGCATCGGCCGCCAAACACGGGTTGCCCGTGGTGGTCGATCCGAAATCGGCCGAGCTCGGACGCTATGCGGGCGCGACGGTGATCACGCCGAACAGCAAGGAAGTGTTCGACGCCACCGGCATCGATCCCACCGAGGATGATTCCCGTGCCGAGGAGGCGGGGCGCATCATTCTTCGCGGTTGCGGGGTGCATGCCGTGCTGCTCACCCGTGCGCATCGCGGCATGACCCTGCTCGCGGCGACCTCGCCGGCGGTGCACATCGAGGCCAGCGCGCGCGAGGTGTTCGACGTGGTGGGTGCCGGCGACACCGTCATCGCCACCCTGTCCCTGGCCCTCGGTGCGAAACTCGAACTGGCCGAGGCGGCGCGCCTCGCCAACATGGCGGCCGGCGTGGTGGTGGGCAAGCGCGGCACCGCCACCGTGACGCAGACCGAACTGGCCGATGAGGTGTCGCGTCTGGGCCGCGGCAGCCTGCAGGCGCTGCGGAACAAGATCCTGTCGCGGGCCGAGGCCCTGGATCTCGCGCAAACCTGGCGCAAGAACGGTTTGAAGGTGGGATTCACCAACGGCTGCTTCGACATCCTGCACGTCGGCCACCTTGCCATCCTGTCGTTCGCGCGACAGCACAGCGGCCGGTTGATCGTGGCCGTCAACGACGATGCGTCCGTCAGACGCCTCAAGCAGGCGGGTCGGCCGATCAACCCGGAGGCGGATCGCGCCATGGTCCTGGCCGCGCTGTCCGTGGTGGACGCGGTGGTGGTCTTCGGCGAGGACACGCCGCTCGAGCTGATCGAGCAATTGAATCCCGACGTGCTCATCAAGGGGGCCGACTACACCATCGATCAGATCGTCGGGGCTCGGCACGTCCTGTCGTACGGGGGCAAGGTGTTGACCTGCGAGCTGGTGCCGGGAAAGAGCACCACCCGTTTCGTCGACGAACTCCGCGGCAAGGCGGGTAACTCTTGACCGGAACCGGAGGCGCAGGGGACGTCGGTGCGAGCCCGGCGGCAGGAGCGAGCGTGAGCCGTGCCGGCAGATCACCGTCGCGGCCGCCCGTGTTCCTCGATCGGGACGGCACGCTGATCGTGGAGCAACGGTATCTGAGCGATCCGTCGGGAGTGGTCTTGGAATCCGGGGTGTTCGATGCGCTGTTCCTGTTGCAACGGCACGGGCACCCGCTGATCGTGCTGTCCAACCAGTCCGGCATCGGCCGGGGCCTGTTCACCGCGCACGATGCGCGCCGGGTGAACGAACGGGTGGCGGAGTTGCTGCGCGGCCGCGGCATCGAGGTGCTGGCATGGTACGTCTGCCCGCATGCCCCCGAGACCGGCTGCGACTGCCGCAAACCGTCGCCGGGCATGGCCGTGGCGGCCGCGCGCGACTGGAACGTCGGGCTGGCGGGCAGCTACGTGGTGGGCGACAAGCAGAGCGATTTGCTGCTGGCCGACGCCATCGGCGGACTCGGCATCCTGGTCACGACGGGCCACGGTTCGGAGTCGGTGGACTGGGCGCGGGCGCAAAACCGCCCGGTCTTCGACGGCTTGACGGCCGCCGCACGGTACATCGTCGAATCGCACGGAGGTGGGGCATGATCATCGTCACCGGGGCCACGGGTTTCATCGGGTCGAACATCGTCGCGGATCTGAACGCGGCGGGGCGAAGCGACATCATCCTGGTCGACGATCTCGGGCGGCAGGCGAAATGGAAGAATATCGCCAAGCGGCGTTTTCAGGACGTGATCCTGCCGCCCGAGCTCGATGCCCTGCTCGACAAACTGCCCGGCGGCGATGTGGTGTACCACATGGGCGCCAATTCCTCGACCACGGCGATCGACGGCGATGCCGTGCTCCTGAGCAATTTCCGCACCTCCAAGCGGCTGTGGGAATGGTGCGCCCGCACCAGGACTCCCTTGCTCTATGCCTCCTCCGCGGCCACCTACGGCGACGGTTCGCTCGGCTTCCGCGACGACCAGTCGCCGGCCGCGCTCGATGCCCTGCGGCCGCTGAACCTGTACGGGTGGTCCAAGCATGCGTTCGACAAATGGGCGGTGGCGCAGAGCGAGGCGGGCAGCGCGCCCCCCCAGTGGTGCGGCCTGAAGTTCTTCAACGTCTACGGACCGAACGAAGCGCACAAGGGGGACATGCGAAGCCTCGTGTCGAAGAACGCGGCAGCGGTCGACGCCGGACGGGTCATCGAATTGTTCAGATCGCACCGGCCCGATTTCGCGGACGGTCAGCAGCTGCGCGATTTCGTCTACGTCAAGGACTGCACCGGCGTGCTGCTGTGGCTGGCAGGGCAGCCGAAAATCAGCGGCCTGTTCAACCTGGGCACCGGGCTCGCGCGGTCCTTCGCCGATCTGATCCACGCGGTGGGAGCGGCATTGAACAAGGGGGTGTCGATCGACTACGTCGACATGCCGGAGTCGATCCGCGCCAATTACCAATATTTTACCCAGGCCGACATGCAAAAATTGCGCGGCGCAGGCTATGGAGCCGCATTTTACAGCCTGGAGGACGGGGTGGCCGACTACGTTCGAAACTATCTGATGCGGCCGGACAGCTACCGCTGAATTGGCGATGCCGGCCTCGAATCCTCCCACCGCGGAATCCACGGGGACGCCGCGGGCAGGA
>CAZZWZ010000091.1:0-11465 GCA_964657955.1 uncultured Steroidobacteraceae bacterium | reverse complement strand
TCAAGTCCGCCGGCGAAGTGCGCGGTGCCTTGCTCTTGGAACAAACCAGCGAAACATTGCCGTTGCTGACCAATCGCGCGCTGCTCAGCGTCGCGATTGCGAGTTTGCTGGCGCTGATCGTGGCCGGCGGCACGCTTTTCGCGTTCTCCAGCGTGTTGAGTCTGCGCATCCGTCGTCTGCGCGATGCGGCCGATCGCGCGATGCGCACAAGTGGAAGAGTGGACAATGCGACATTGCCGCTGATCGGCGCGCGCGAACTCGCCCTGATGAAACCGGACGCGCTGCTGATCAATACGGCACGCGGCGCCTTGATCGACGCACAGGCGCTCGCCGCGGCGTTGATCGGCGGAAAGCTGGGAGGCGCGGGTCTCGACGTCCTGTCGCGAGAGCCGCCGCTCGCCGACGATCCGCTGCTCGATTCCCGGGTGCCGAATTTATTGGTGACGCCACACGTCGCGTGGGCCGCGCGCGAGGCGCGGCAGCGGTGCATCGACGAGATCGCCGCCAATGTCCGGGACTTCCTGAACGGCGGCGACCGCAGGCGGGTCGTCTGACCGGGTGTCAGCCCTTGCCCTGCTTCTTCTCGCGTTTGGCGGCGCGCTTCTCTTCCAAGGTCTTGGTCGGTTTTTTCTTTTCTTCCTTCTTCCGGTCCATGCCTTTGCCCATGATTTTTCACTCCTCTGGTGTTGAAAGGACCCTCAAACCCTTTTCGGTCGGCCGGCTCCCGGCTTCCGGGTCAGCAGCTTGCGCGCCGCGTCCCGCGGCGGCTTCGGCGGTTTCTCGGTGACCTTGGTGATCCGCAACTCGCGGCTCGCCAGCAGCGCCTTTTGCAGTCCCTTGAATACCTGCTTCGGCATGCCTTCGGGCAGGTCGACGTAGCTGTGATCCTCGCGGATGTCGACGCGTCCGATGTGAACCCCGTCGATCCCGGCTTCGTTGGCGATGGCGCCGACGACGTTGCTGGGCTTGATGCCGTGCGCCGAACCCACCTCGATGCGGAAGGTCTCCATCAGACCGGCCGACCGGGATCTCGGCTCCCGACCGGCATCGGCCCGCGGCCCGGCCGACCGTGATCGTTCCTGCGGCGCCCGCTCCGGTGGCGGCGCTGCCGGCCGGGCCCTTTCCATTGCCGGTGCCCGTTGCACCGGCGGTGGCCGTTCCACGACAGCGGCCCGTTCCATCGCGGGCGAAGCCCGCTCGCGCGGCGACGCGTGGTCCGGCGGGGCCGGTCTCGCCGGTCGTTCCACGGGCCGTGACCCTTCCCGGGCGCGAGGTCGATCCGCTGCGGCAGGTCGGTCGCTCGGCGGCGCGCGGTGCCCCGGCGTGCCCGACCCGGCATCGCGGTCGCCCTTGAGGCCGACGAGCAGGGGGGTCTCTCCCTGGGCCAGACTCGCCAGCGCGGCGGCAATGTCCATGAGCGGCAGGCCGGTTTCGGCCTGCAATTGCTCCACCATGGGCCGGAACAGCGGCATGTCCGTTTGCGCGATGGTATCCGTCACCCGGTTCTTGAACTTGGCCACGCGCAGGGCGTTCACGGCATCCACGGTGGGCAGATTCATGGGTTCGATCGCCTGCCGGGTGGCACGCTCGATCGATCGGAGCATGTTGCGTTCGCGCGGCGCAATGAACAATATCGCCTCGCCCTTGCGTCCGGCGCGGCCCGTGCGGCCGATGCGGTGCACGTAGGATTCCGTGTCGTAGGGGACGTCGTAGTTCACGACGTGTCCGATGCGCTCCACGTCCAGTCCGCGCGCGGCAACGTCGGTGGCCACGACGATGTCGATCTGCCCGGCCTTCAGACGCGCGACGGTGCGCTCCCGCTGTGCCTGCGGAATGTCGCCGTTGAGCGGCGCCGCCGCAAAACCCCGGGCCTCCAGTTTCTCCGCCAGTTCGACGGTGGACTGCTTGGTGCGCGTGAACACCAGCATGCCGTCGAAGGTCTCGGCCTCGAGGATGCGCGTCAGCGCATCCAGCTTGTGCATCCCGCTGACCAGCCAGTACCGCTGTCGGATATTGGTGGCCGTGCTGGTCTTGCTCTTGATCGTGACCTCGACGGGAGAGCGCAGGTGCTTGGCTGCGATGCGCCGAATGGGCGCCGCCATGGTGGCGGAAAAGAGCGCCACCTGACGTTCGGGGGGCGTCTGCTCGAGAATGCTTTCGACCGCATCGACGAAGCCCATCTGCAGCATTTCGTCGGCCTCGTCGAGCACCAGCAGCGTGACGCCGGTCAGTTTCAAGGTCCCGCGGTTCATGTGATCGATCACGCGGCCCGGCGTGCCCACGACCACGTGCACCCCGCGACGCAGCGCGTTCAGCTGGGGCTGGTAGCTCTGACCGCCGTAGATCGGCAGCACGTGGAATCCCTTGATGTGCGCGGCGTATCGCAGGAACGCCTCGGCAACCTGCAGCGCCAGCTCGCGGGTGGGCACCAGCACCAGCACCTGGGGCTCGTGTTTCGACAGGTCGATGCGCGACAAGGCCGGCAAGGCGAACGCACCCGTCTTGCCGGTGCCGGTCTGGGCCTGTCCCAGCATGTCCTTGCCGGCCAGCAGCACGGGGATGGTCGCGGCTTGAATGGGCGACGGCGATTCGTAGCCCACATCGGTGAGCGCGCGCAGCACGGCATCGGACAGGGCGAGATCGCGGAAAGTCAGTGGATTGTCGTCCGCGGGAACTGCACTCATACGAAATCGCCTTGAGAATGAACCGCAAGTCTAGCGGTTTGACCGGGTATTGCTACCATGCGCATCCTGAGGAAGGACGCAAAATCATGGGACGTATATTCGAAGTAAGAAAGCACGCGATGTTTGCCCGCTGGAATCGGATGGCGAAGCAATTCACCAGGGTGGCGAAAGACATTGCGATTGCGGTTCACGCGGGCGGACCCGATCCGGCGAGCAATCCGACGCTGCGGCGTATTCTACAGAATGCCCGTGCGGTGAACATGCCGAAGGACAAGACCGACGCGGCCATTCGTCGCGCCTCGGGCAAGGAGGCGGCGAAATACCTGGAGATACTCTACGAGGGATATGCACCGCACGGCGTTGCGCTGCTGGTGGAGACTGCCACCGACAACCCCACCCGGACGGTCGCCAGCCTGCGTAATCTCTTCGCGAAGGGTGCCGGCAACTTGGGCAACACCGGGAGCGTGGCGTTCCTTTTCAAGAAGATGGGCGTGTTTCGCCTGAACCCCGGCGACATCGCGGATCAGGACGAGCTGGAACTGGACATGATCGATCATGGACTGGACGAGATGGGGGAGAGCACGGGAGAGAAAGGCGAGCCGCAGCTGGTGCTGCGCTGTGCCTTCGCGGATTTCGGAAGGTTGCAAGAGGCGCTCGAAGCGCGCGGCGTCACGCCGGCGTCGGCGGAACACGAATATATCTGTGCCGTGCCGGTCGAACTGCCCGAGGATCAGGCTGCCGAGGTGCTGGGCTTGATCGACAAGCTCGAACAGGACGACGACGTGCAGAAGGTGTTCCACACGCTGGCCTGACCGCCGGTCGAGGCGGGTGTGCGTGTCATCCGGCGGGGGCGCCATGCGTTGTTCTTGGGAGAGGCAACAATTGCGAGGCAGCACCTCATGAAGAATTTATTTAAGGTTCTGATTCCGTTGGGTTTCATCGCAATGACCGGATGCGTGGTGGCGCCCGCGCCGGGCTACTACCGTCCTTATGGTTACTACCATCGGGCGTACTACGGGCCGGGCGTGGCGGTGGTGGCACCGGCGCCGGTGGTGGTGGTGCGGCCGTAGGGGCGGCCCGCTGAAGTCGGCCGGGGCCGAGGCCGGGGTCAACCCGGCCGGGGCTTCGGCGACGCGTGGTTCACGACGTCCCGTGCCCAGTGCAGCACGGGTTGCAAGCGGGGCGAGACGATGGCCAGTGCGTCGTCGTAGTCGAACCAGCGGCCCTCGTGATGTTCGGGAAACCCGAGTTCGGGATTGACGGGCAGCGTGATGGGCTGCTCCGGGCTGCGGGCAATGTAGTAGCGCGCAATCTTCCCCTTGTTGTAGGGGCCGGTATCCATGTATATCGCGCCCCAGTCGAACGAGAGGTTGTCCAGCGCGGTTTCCTCACGCACTTCCCGCACCGCAGCATGGATGGGCTCCTCGCCCGCTTCCACCAACCCCTTGGGGAAGTCCCAGTTGCGATAGGCCCGTAACATCAAGAATCGCGGCGGGTATGCCCCTGCGCTCACCACCACGACGCCCGAGGACATGCGACCGGGTGGAGCTGACATGGGCGGGCGACCGGGCCTGGACTGTCGACGCGCGCCCCTCCCGGGCGCTACGCCGCCACGGACAGGGGCGAACGGATCAAGTGGTCGAATGCGCTCAGCGAAGCTTTGGCGCCCTCGCCCATGGCGATCACGATCTGCTTGTACGGCACGATGGTGCAATCGCCCGCCGCGAACACGCCCGGCACCGAGGTCTGGCCGCGGGCATCGACTTCGATCTCGCCCCGCGCCGACAGCTCGACGGTACCTTTGAGCCAGTCGGTATTGGGCACCAATCCGATCTGAACGAAAACGCCGGCCAGTTCCACGGTGTGAATCTCGCCGCTCTGCCGGTCCTTGTACGTCAACGCCGTGACTTTCTGGCCGTCGCCGATCACCTCGGTGGTCTGTGCACTGGTGATGACCTCCACGTTGGACAGGCTGTGCAGCTTGCGCGTGAGCACGGCATCGGCCCGCAACTGCGAATCGTATTCGACCACGGTGACGTGACTGACGATGCCCGCCAGATCGATGGCCGCCTCGACGCCGGAATTTCCTCCACCGATGACCGCCACCCGTTTGCCCTTGAACAAGGGCCCGTCACAATGCGGACAGTAGGCGACGCCGCGGTTGCGATACTCGCGCTCGCCGGGGACGTTGATCTCGCGCCAGCGCGCGCCGGTGGCGATCACCAGGGACTTCGCCTTCAGCGTGGCGCCGTTGGTCAGGCGCAGTTCGAGCATCTCGCCGGGAATCAGGGCGGACGCCCGCTGCAGATTCATGACGTCGACATCGTACGTGGTGACATGCTGCTCCAGGCCCGTCGCGAGCTTGTGTCCTTCGGTCTCCTTCACCGAGATGAAATTCTCGATGCCGACGGTATCGAGCAGCTGGCCTCCCATCCGTTCGGCGGCAATCCCGGTGCGAATGCCCTTGCGGGCCGCGTAGATCGCCGCGGCCGCGCCGGCCGGACCGCCGCCCACCACCAACACGTCGTACGGCGCCTTGGCGTCGAGTCGGGCAACATCGCGCGCGGTGCTGCCGTCGTCGAGCTTGGCCACGATCTCCTCGAGCTGCATGCGGCCCTGCCCGAACGGACGGCCGTTCAAGAACACGGTGGGCACGGCCATGACCTGGCGACGCTGAACCTCGTCTTGGAACAAGGCACCGTCGATCATGGTGTGACGGATCTTGGGATTCGTCACCGCCATGAGATTGAGCGCCTGCACCACGTCGGGACAGCTCTGGCACGAGAGGGAAACGAACGTCTCGAAGTTGAATTCGCCGTCGAGTGCACGGATCTGCTCGAGCATCTCCGGCGCGGCCTTCGGGGGATGACCGCCCGCCTGCAGCAGCGCCAGCACCAGCGACGTGAATTCGTGACCCATGGGCAGACCGGCGAAGCGCACGTGCGGCGGTTGTCCGGGCCGCCGCAGCGCGAACGACGGGGTCATCTGGCCGTCGTCGCGGGCGGGATCGACGGTCACCAGCGGCGAGAGCGCCACGATGTCGTCGAGCAACGCCAGCATTTCATGCGACTTGTCGTTGCCGTCGACGGAGACCACGATCTCCACCGGCCGGGTGAGACGCTCCAAATAGCCTTTCAGCTGCGTTTTCAGATTCGCTTCGAGCATGACGGTTCCCTGGATTTCGCCACCGGATGGATCGTTTCAACCAATCAGATCTTGCCCACCAAATCCAGCGAGGGCGACAGCGTGTCGGCGCCCGGGGTCCACTTGGCCGGGCAGACCTCGCCCGGATGCGCGGCCACGTACTGGGCGGCCTGCACCTTGCGGAGCAGCTCCTTCGCATCGCGTCCGATGCCGTTGTCGTGCACCTCGATGATCTTGATCTTGCCCTCGGGATCGATGACGAACGTTCCCCGGTACGCGAGGCCTTCTTCTTCGATCAGCACCTCGAAGGCCCGCGACAGCGCCAGGGTCGGATCGGCGATCATCGGATACTGAACCTTGCCGATGGTGTCCGAGGTGTCGTGCCACGCCTTGTGCGTGAAGTGGGTGTCGGTCGAAACGCTGTAGATTTCCACGCCCATTTTCTGGAAGGCGGCGTAGTTGTCGGCCAGATCCCCCAGTTCGGTGGGACACACGAACGTGAAGTCCGCCGGATAGAACACGAAGACGGACCATTTGCCCTTCAGGTTCTCGTTCGTCACCGGCACGAACTTGCCGTTGTGGTAAGCGGTGGCCTTGAAGGGTTTGACTTCGGAATTGATCAATGACATCGGGGTGTCCTCACGGTTGCGGTCGAACGAGGAACACAGAATGCCACAAAACTCGATCAGTTGGATTGATTACATGCATGATTTTGATAGACTCGATCTATCGTCTCGAACGGCCGCGGAACTTTACGATGAATCTCAAGGATTTGAAGTATCTGGTGGCGCTCGCCGACACCGGCCATTTCGGTCGTGCGGCGGAACGCACCTTTGTAAGCCAGCCCACCCTCTCCGCGCAGCTGAAAAAGCTCGAGGAGTTCCTCGGCGTCAAACTGGTGGAGCGACAGCCGAAGAACGTGCAACTCACCGAGGTGGGCCGCGAAGTGGTGACCCGGGCGCGGCGGATGATCGAGGAGAGCGAGGCCATCATCTCGCTCGCCCGCAACAACGCCGATCCCTATGCCGGCAAGCTGAAGCTCGCGCTGATACCGACCATCGGCCCCTACCTGCTGCCGCGGGTCATGCAGAAGATCCGCAGGGCCCTGCCGCACCTCGGGTTGATGTTGTACGAGCATCAGACCGAGGCCGTGCTCAAGCGGCTGCGCGACGGGGAGATCGACCTGGGCATCGTCGCCTTGCCGGTGGCCCACGAGGGGCTGGAAACGCGCGAACTGTACGACGAGGCCTTCATGGTGGCGCTGCCCAATCACCATCCGCTCGCGGCCAGGTCCACCATCAGGGTCCAGGATCTCAAAGGACAGACGCTGCTGCTGCTGGAGGACGGGCACTGCCTGCGCGATCAGGCGCTCGAAGTGTGCAGCCGGGTGGACGTGCGCGAGGCCGAGGACTTTCGCGCGACCAGCCTCGAAACCCTGCGCCAGATGGTGGTGGCCGGACTCGGCATCACGCTGCTGCCCGAAACCGCCGTCGAATCTCCCTTCGGTTCGCAGCGGGGACTGACCATCCGCCAGTTCAGCAAACCCGCGCCGAACCGTTCCGTGGGGGCCGTCTGGCGCAAATCGAGCACGCGCAGCGGAGCGATCGATGCCGTGTGCGGCGTTCTCGCGAGCGTCATGCAACACAAGCCCTGAATCGCGGGTGCGGCGCGGCCGGCCCGGGATGGGCGCGCGGGCGCGGCGTGCCCTACCAGGTGTAGCGGACCCGATAGCGCAGCGTCGTCTCGGCGTCGGCGCCCACCTTCAGGGGAAAGTACACGGTGCGTGCATCGGCCTTCTCGTAGGCGGCCGAGCTGAACTTCATCGACCAGGTGCTCCAGCGGAACAGGGTCTCCCTGACCAGCACCTCGACGGGCTCGGTCTTGCGGTTGCGGACCTTGACCTCGATCTCCTCCTCCATCCACCGGGCCTTGGTGTCTTCGCTGAAATCCACCTGCCGCCGCTCCCCGACCACGTCGAACGCCGACCCCAGCTTCACCAGCACCCGCTCGTTCTTCGGCGTGTGGTCGATGACGTCCTCGCCGATGAACTCCGGACTGCGGTCGTCGGCATCCACCTGCGAAACGCGGATCCGGCCGCGTGGCAACGGCATGCCGAGACCGGACTTCTCGTCGTTCTTGAATTCGAGGTACACGTCGACCTTCTTGCCGAAGACGGCACCGTAGCTGCGCTCGGCGTTCACGCCGCTGCCGTAGCTCATGCCCGTCTGACCGAAATACACCAGCGTCTTGCGCGCCGGTACGTGCCGGGCGGCCTCGAACAATTCGAGCTGCTTGGTCGAATTGTCGGGCAGCGACGTGCGGCGGCCCAACGTGTAGAGGTGGTACTCGAAGAAGGATTTCTGCGCGAAGCCGGCATCCTCGGACTGCGTGCGGCGCATGGCGTTCACCACCACGCCCGTGAGCTGCGGCGGCGATTGCGCCTGCTGCACGTCGCCGGCGATCAGCTTGAGCCTGGCATCCGCGTACCCTGCGCCGGATCGATTGAGGATGCTCACCCATGCGCTCACGTCCAGGTAGCCTGAATTGGCGTCGGTACCGGGCGTGAACGTCAGGTTGTAGTCCGCCCACCACGTCATGCCGCCGGTCCGATACGTGACCCGCACCGTTTGTTCGCCGCCCCTGCGGGCCGCGATCTCCCACAGCAAGGTCGGTCGCGTGATCAAACCACCCGGCAACTCGGCGAAGCGCAGGCTCGAGTATTGACTCAGGGCATGGATCTGCCCGTCGTTTCCCCGCAGCACCAGACCGTCGCCGGCCGACAACAACGTGCCGGTGACGTCGACGGACTGGGTGCCCTGCACCACCTGCGCGGTCACCGTCTTGTCGACGTACTTCGACAGCAGCTTCTGCGTGCTCACCAGATCGAACTGAAAATCTTGGTCCAGCACCCGGGTGTTCTGCGGATCGCTCAACGAAGCGAATTGCACCGTGGTCGGATCGATCAGTGCGGCGACGTCCGAGAAGCGCAGCTGCGTGCGGCCGGCGGCCAGCGACACCCTGCGCTCCTGGCTCACCATGGCGTAGCCCGGCACCGGTTCGGAGTTCACGACCTGACCGGCGACCGGCCGGTAATCCTCGGCCGGGACCGCACCCGGCTGCGCGGAGCTGTAGAGGGTGAGGGCCGTTTCACCGGCCACGCCGGCATCGGCCGCGACCGAATTCACGGTCCGGACGGCGCACAGCGCCACGAGCCCGAGGACGGCGCCAAGACCTCGTGAGGACATGCATTTCTCCGGCTTGGGCGGTTTCTTCTGCCGATTATTTCACATATCTCCGCGTCGTTAAGGGGCAACATCGCGGGAAGGAACCCCCTGCCATGAACGCACGCATCGCTTCACAAGAGAGCCCGCCGTCCGCCCGGATCGACGCGAAATTCATCGAAGAGCACCGCCTGCTCGACCTTTATCTGGAGAACGCGCTGCCCGCGAAAGGGGCGCGCGACCTCGAAGATTGGTGCCGCGCGCATCCGGGGTACCTCGACGCCCTCAAATTGCAGGACCGGGCCCAGGCCAGCCTGAAACTGCTGGAAGCCTGCGGCAGCGCGCCCGATCTTCGCGAGGCGAAGACTCCCTGGTGGAAGACTCCGTACGTGTCCATCGGCCTGATCACCGTCGCCCTGGCCAGCCTCACGGCGCTTTGGGCGGTGGGCGGAAAATATTCGCTGGCACGCAGCGAGCTGTCGGACGCACGAACCCAGCTGCGCCAGGGCTCGATGATTCAGCCGGCGAAGTCGACCACGCTGCACGTCACCCCCGATCGGTCGTCGGGAGCCGACCACGCCAGGATCGACGTGGCCGCCGGCGCGGGGCAACTCATCGATCTGCACATCGACTTGAACCATCTCAAGGCCACGCAATTTCGCATGGTGGTCGACAAGAAGGATCAGGGACGGGCGCTCGTCCTGAACAACTTGTTGAAGGATTCCAACGGCGAACTCCGCTTGACCTTCAACTCTTCGGGCCTCGCCTCCGGCGCTTACGGCGCCCGCATCGAAGCATTGCCGTCGCGGGGCGACGATGCCCCCACCGCCGTCGGCTGGATCAGCTTGAACGTTCATTGAAAGAACCAACGCGCCGGCGCCCGACCCTTGCGCCGCCGCTCCGCTGCAGGGTCACCGCGCCGCCGTCAGTCGTCGCGCAGGGTGACGATGGGCGGAGTGTCGACCACGCGGCGCGTGACCAGGGTGCCGCTCACGCCGACGAGCACGGTGCCGCACACCAGACCCACCACCCACACCCAGGGGTCGAGCGTGAACTGCAGCGAGAACAAGCGATTCGCCAGCAGCCAGCCCACGGCCGTGGCGCCGAAAGCCGCCAGCGTTCCGGACAGGAATCCCAGCGCGGAAAATTCGGCCGCGACGCCCTGGAGCACGGTGCGCCGGCTGGCGCCCAGGGTTCGCAGCATCGCGCTTTCGTAGCGTCGCTCGTCGCGCGTGGCCTGCACGGCGGCGAGCAGCACCACGATGCCGGCCGCCAGGGTGAACAAGAACACGTACTGCACCGCCAGCGAGGCGCGATCCATGATGTCGCGGATCTGTTTCAGGATGGCGTCGACATCAAACACCGAAATGCCGGGAAACTCCCGTACCAGGCCGGCCAGCGACGGACGCTGCGCCGGCGTCAGGTACACGCTGGTCATGTAGGTGCCGGCCGCTCCGTCCAATAGGTTCGGCGGGAACACCAGGAAAAAATTCGGCCGAAAGCTGTCCCATCGAATCTTGCGCACGCTCGCCACGCGCACGGTGAGCGTCTCCCCGGCCACGTCGAAGGTGAGCTCATCGCCCAATTTCAATCCCAGGGTGTCGCGATACTCCGAGGAAATCGAGACCAGGGGTTTGCCGTAGTCCGCGGGCGTCCACCAGCTTCCGGAGATCAGCTGGTTGTCGTCCATGAGGTGCTCGGACCACGTGAGATTCTGCTCGCGCTCCAGAAAGCCACGGCCGCCATCGCCGGGCAATTTGATGGATTCCGCGGGGACGGCGTTGATCGTCGTCATCCGCGCGCGCACCATGGGATACATCTGCGGACTGCCGAGTCCCTGGGCTCGCAGGAACTCGTCGAGCGGCCGGCGCTGGTCGGGGCGAATGTTGATGAGAAAATTGTTGGGCACGTCGGTGGGCAGACTGCGTCGCCAGTCGGCCAGCAGGTCGGCGCGCACCACCGCCAGCAACAACAGCACCATGAGGCCCAGACCGAACGCGACGATCTGCACCACGGAACCGCCGCCGCGGCGCGACACGTTCGCGAGCCCATAGCGCCATGCCACGCCAACACCGCCGCGCAGACGGCCGGTCAACCGCACCAGCCCGTACCCCGCGACGGCGAGCACGCAGCCGACGCCGACCACCCCCGCCATCACGTACGCGACCAGCGCCGTGTCGTGCACCAGGTTCCACAGAATGGCGAACAGGGCGGCGAGCGCCAGCAGGTAGGGAATGCCGAATCGCAGCGGCGGCGCCGTCACGGTTTTCCGCAGCACCCGCGACGGCGGCGTGTTTCGCAGCTGCAACAACGGGGGCAGGGCGAAGCCCACCAGCATGGCCAGGACGGTCACCAGGGCAACGGCCACCGGTGCCGGCGACGCGGCGGGCAGTGCCGCCCTGATCAACCCGCGCAG
>CAZZWZ010000090.1:0-11546 GCA_964657955.1 uncultured Steroidobacteraceae bacterium | reverse complement strand
CCGACGAGTTGCCGGCCCGGGCGCCGACCGCGTCAGGACTTGGGAAACCAGGGGATGAAACGGCTGGTGGTCCTCTGGTACTCGCGGTAAGCATCGCCGCGGCTTTCCAGGGAGTGCTTCTCGGTCAGGGGAATGCCGGTCACCTGCAACAGCAGGTACAGCATCAGCAAAGGACAAACGACGGTGATCCAGCCGCCCGGCGAGTCCAGCGCGGCGATGAAAAACCCCCACCAGACCATGGACTCGAAGAAGTAGTTCGGATGCCGCGAATAACGCCACAATCCCACGTCGAGCACGGCGCCGGGCGCCTTGGCGGCACGCTTGAAGCGCTGCGCCTGCCAGTCCGCCGTCGCCTCGCCGATCAACGAAACCAGCGCCACCGTCAGGCCGACGAGTTCGAGGGCCCCCAGGCGCGGTCGATCGTTGACCGCCGCGAGCAGGAAGGGGAGCGAGAAGATCACGGCGATCAGCGCCTGCAGCTCGAAGAACGCGAGAAAGCCCGCCGGGCCGCCCCACGTTTCACGCAGCGTGCGGTATCGCCGGTCTTCGTCCGGAAGATGCCGCCAGACCCGGATCAGGATATAGAGGCCCAAACGCAGGCTCCAGGCCGTGCCCACCGATGCGAACAACCACCGGCGGGCGGGCCACCCCGTGCCGAGCATCGCGTACAGAGGTGCCAGCATGGCCACGCTCGAGGACCAGATGGCGTCGAGAAATCCGTAATTGCCGATGCGCACGCATACCGCCCACACCACGGCGAACGCGATCGCCGCGACGGCGATGCCGAGCATCAGCAGCGTGGACCAGCTCACCCGTTGCCCCGGCGCGGATCGCTAGGGAGCGCGTTGCGGGACGAGCTGGAACTTGGACGTGTCATAGCCTTGCTGACCGAGCCGCGCGAGGATGCCCTGGTACACGGCCGGCGGCAATGTCTTCGAACGCGACAGGATCCACCCATAACGCCGGGAAGGGTGCCCGATGACGGCCCAGTGATACGCCGGATCGAGGTCGAGGATCAGATATTTCACCGAGACGATCTTGAAGAACTTGACGCGCCACTCCGCGTTGGTGCTCTTGTCGGCGACCGTCGCCAGCGCGGTAGCCTTGCGTTCGAGCGGCGCATCGAACGACTTCTTGCGGCATTGAAACCAGTTGTCGATGTCGCCGTCCGGGCGCAGCGCATAGCTCTCGATGGAATCGAAGCAACCGCTCTCGGCGAAATACGGAATGTTGGCGATGACGTACCAGTCGCCCATGTAACGGGGCAGATCCACGTGCGACACGGTGCGAAGCGGTTGGTTCATCGATGCACAGCCCGTGGTGACCAGGAGCGCCGTGGCGCATAGAGCGAGGGCCCAGCGACCCCCGCGGCGGAGATTGAAGTTGGTCATTACTGTCGCACGAATTCCAGCAGATCGTGCGTCAGGCGCTCCTTGTGAGTGATGAAGAGCCCGTGGGGCGCGCCGTCGTACTCGACCAGCCGGGCCTGCTTGATGCCTCTCGCCGCCGGACGCCCGGACGCGTCGATGGGCACGGTCTTGTCCGCGGTGCCGTGGATGACCAGGGTGGGCACCGTGAAGGCCCCGAGTTCGCTGCGGAAATCCGTCGTCGCGAAGGCTTGTGCGCAGTCCAGGGTGGCCTTGAGGCTGGCCTGGAGCGCCACGTTGCGAGCCCAGGCGATGTTCTCCTCCGACACCGGGTGACTCAACATGCCGACGCCAAAGAACTGCTTGGCGAACGTGGTGAAGAACGTCGCCCGATCCTTGGTGATGTGTGCGGCCATCTCCTCGAACTGCGCCTGCGGCGTGCCATCCGGGTTGTCGTCGGTCTTCAACATGTAGGGAACGATGGACGACACCAGGGCGGCCTTGATGACAGATTTCCCGCCGTGGCGCGACAGATAACGCGCGACTTCGCCGCCGCCCATGGAGAAACCCACCAGTGTCACGTCTTTCGCGCCGGTGTGCTCGATCACCGCGGCGAGATCATCGGCCAGCGTGTCGTATTCGTAACCCGACCAGGGCTGCGACGAGCGTCCAAAGCCGCGCCGGTCGTACGCGATCGCTCGATAGCCCGCCCCGGCGAGCGCCATGGCCTGATCGTCCCACGAATCCGCCGACAGCGGCCATCCGTGCAGCAAAATCACGGGACGGCCGCTGCCCCAATCCTTGACGTACAACGAGGTATCTTCCGCGGTCTTGATGTATTTCATCAGCCTATTATGGACGCTGTTGTCCGCGCCATCTGTCGGTGACGGACACCACCCATTGTCGGATTAGGCCCGCCCCGTGTTTCGCGGCGCGCATCCACGCCGGGGCCGGCCACGACCGGGGATGCTCATACGATGCGCAGCGTGATGGCTCTGAGCACCGCGCGTGTGCGGTCGCGGGTGCCGAGCTTGGCCAGTATTTCCGACACGTAATTCTTCACGGTTCCCTCGGCCAGGAACAGCGATCGGCCGATCTCCTTGTTGGAATAGCCGCCGGTCAGCAACCGCAGGATCTGCAATTCCCGCTCGCCGAACTGCGGAACGGGTGTGGCGTCCGGCGCGTAATTCACGCGATCGCGCAGGGAGCCGGTGGCCATGGGCGACAGCACGTGCTCGCCCCGATGGGCGGATTCGATGGCTGCGCGCAGGTCGGCGGAGGATGCGCCCTTGAGGAGAAAGCCCTGCACCCCGGCATCCACCGCCTCGAGCAGCAGCGCGCCGTCCTCGAAAGTCGTCAGCAGCACCACCGGCGTGGTGCCGCCCGCGGCCCGCAAGGTCCGGGTCAGGGCGATCCCGTCGAGACCCGGCATGCGGATGTCGGACACGATCACATCGACCTGCGTGCCGGGCAGCCGGTCGAGCAGGGCGCGGCCGTCGGCCGCCTCGATCACCACGTCCATGCCGTGATGCGTGAGCAACGCCTTCAGGCCCTCGCGCACCAGGGCCTGATCGTCGGCGAGAGCCACCCGGAGGTTCATGCCGGCAGCGGTTGCGGGATGCGCGCCGTCACGCGAAGACCACTGCGGGCGCCCGGCCCCACGTCGAGCGTCCCGCCGCATTGCGCCAGGCGCTCGCGCATGCCCGCAAGGCCGTTCCCGAACTCGTGATGTCCCGGGTAGGCGCCGTCGTCCTCGACCATGAGTACGGTGAACCCGGCTTCCTGGGTCAAATAAAGCCACACCTGATCGGCGGCCGCGTGCCGCGCCGCGTTGGTCAAGGCTTCCTGCGCGCAGCGGATCACCACCTGCGCGCGCTCCGCTCCGACCCGTATCCGGCGGTCCACTTCGAGGGTGACGCGCGGACGCGGGAAGACTTCGGTGAGCCGCGTCAACGCATCGTGCAGGTCCATGCCGTCGTCGCGGCGCAGGCTCGACACCACGTTGCGAACGTCCGACAGCAGCTCCGCGCTCAGGTCGCGCGCGCGATGCAGCTCGCGGCGCTTCGCGAACCGTGCATCCACGCTCAAGAGCTCAAGATTCAGGCTCAACGCGGTCAGCTTGTGACCCGCCACGTCGTGCAGTTCGCGCGACACGCGCAACCGCTCGCCGTCGCGGGCACTTTCGGCCAGCAACGAGCGGGTGGCCAGCAATTCGGCGTTGGTGATCCGGAGCGTCTCCGCGGCTTTTTCCGCCCGTTTCATCGCGCCGGCCGTCAGCGCCGCGAATGCCTGGAAGCCGCCGTACAACGACACGGCGAATCCTGGGTTGGCGGCATGCCAGCCCTCCGCCAGCAACAGCAGGAAGACGACGTTGATGCCCAGCAGGATCGCCCAGGCGACCCGGGCCGGATAGAGCAGCACCAGTTGGGTGGCGACGATGATGAGCAACACGGGGGCCGTCGACGGCGGTCCCATCGCCAGGAGGGCGAACGTGGCTGCAATCTGCAGCCCGAGCGTCGCCGCTATCCACGGGCGCCAGCGCGCCGTTCGGGGGATCGATCCGAGCCCTACGACGGTGGCCAGGAACAACGCCAGGAGGCCGCCGGCGACGGGCTGCGCCGGGAGCACGCCGACCCCGTGCCAGTATTCGGCCTCGGACCAAACCGCACGGCCGACGGCGGCCCAGGTCACATAAGCGGCGGCCGACAACGGCGTGAACGCCCGCGAACGGGCGCCTGGGAGCGTTTTCATGCCCAAGGTTTACCCGGGACAAGGCGCGGCGACAAGCCTCCGGGTCGCGAAGGTGACTTCCGGCACTGACCCGCCGGCGCACGACCGGCCACCATCACCTCACCGACCCGCCGCCATGCCCGCCGATTGGAAGGAGACGACGATGAACTGGCACCCATTCGTGTTGATGACCCACGTGGCTTGCGGCGCGCTGGCCCTGGCGAGCTTTTGGACCACCGCCGCGATGCGCAAGGGCACGTCCCTTCACCGCCGGTGCGGGACGTTCTACCTCGTGGCCATGGTGGGGGTGATGGTCACCGCGCTGCCGCTGGCGGGCGCGGCCTTCGCGGCCGGGCTCTGGGTCACCGGCGTGTTCCTGTCCTATCTCGTGGTCATCACGGCGACACCCTCCTGGGCGGCGTGGCGGGCGATTCGCGCGCGCCGCTCGGTCACGGCGTTCCTGCGCGCCCCCTTCCGATTCGTGGCCTGGGCCAATGTGGTCTGCGGCACCGTCGTCTTCGGCCTGGGAGTGCGAGAGGCCTCGGCCTTGCTCATCGGGTTGTCCGTCATCGGGCTGTTCGTGGGCATCCGCATGCTGCGTTTCGCACGCCACGGCGCCACCGGCAATCGATGGTGGTTGAAACAGCATTACACCCAGATCGTCGGCAGCGGAATCGCCATGCACGTGGCGTTTCTCAACGTGGGTCTGCCCGATGTCATGCCTCGACACGCCGCGGCGGCGACGTATTTCGCGTGGTTCGGTCCGGTGTTGGTCGCCGTCCTCGCCGTACGATGGCTCGACCGACGTTACGGACGTGGGGACGGCGTCCATCTGACGCGTACCCCTGCGGAAGCCGAGTGACGGCCGGGAGTCGAACCTGGACTCGGCGACCCGCGCTCCACTAGGATACCGGGGACTCGCCACCTGCGCTCGAAGCGCGATCGGTGCGGATTCGATCAACCAGCGGTGGAGGCCAGCAGAGCGATGCCGGGTCATCTCGTCGATTTGACGCATTTGCAGCGTTTGGAAGCCGAAAGCATCCACATCCTGCGGGAGGTTGCGGCGGAGAGCGACAGGCCCGTCCTGCTGTACAGCGTGGGCAAGGATTCCGCGGTGCTGCTGCATCTCGCCCGCAAGGCGTTTTTCCCGGGCCGGCCGCCGTTCCCGCTGCTGCACGTGGACACGACCTGGAAGTTTCGCGAGATGTACGCTTTGCGCGATCGGATGGCGCGCGACAGCGGCATGGAATTGATCGTCCACCGGAATCCCGATGCCCTGGCGCGCGGCATCAACCCCTTCGAACACGGCCCGTTGCATACGGAGCTTTGGAAAACCGAGGGGTTGAAGCAGGCCCTCGACCGATACGGCTTCGACGCCGCATTCGGCGGCGCGCGGCGCGACGAGGAGAAGAGCCGTTCCAAGGAGCGCATCTTCAGCTTTCGTTCCGAGAACCACCACTGGGACCCGAAGAATCAGCGGCCCGAACTGTGGAATCTGTACAACGCGCGCAAGGGCAAGGGGCAGTCCATCCGCATATTTCCGATCTCCAATTGGACCGAACTCGACATCTGGCAGTACATCCAGCAGGAGGAAATTCCGATCGTGCCGCTCTATTTCGCCAAGTCGAGGCCCACCGTGGTGCGCGACGGCCTGATCCTCATGGTCGACGACGAGCGCTTCCCCTTGAGGCCGGGCGAAGTGCCGACCCAGCGCTCCATCAGATTTCGCACGTTGGGGTGCTACCCGCTGACCGGCGCCGTCGAGAGCACCGCCGCCACCTTGTCGGAGGTGATCCGGGAGATGCTGTCGACCACCACCTCCGAGCGCCAGGGCCGCGCCATCGACAACGATCAATCCGCCAGCATGGAGAAGAAGAAGCGGGAAGGATACTTCTGATGTCGTCGTTCGAAGTCCCCGATCTGGTCTCGCAGGACATCGAGGCATACCTGCACCGGCATCGGCACAAGAGCTTGCTGCGCTTCATCACGTGCGGATCGGTGGACGACGGCAAATCCACCCTGATCGGCCGCCTGCTCTACGACAGCAAGATGATCTTCGAAGACCAGCTGGCCGCGCTCGAGGCCGACAGCAAGCGCATCGGCACGCAGGGTCAGGACATCGACTTCGCGCTCCTGGTGGACGGTCTCGCCGCGGAACGCGAGCAAGGCATCACCATCGACGTGGCCTACCGCTTCTTCGCCACCGACCGCCGCAAGTACATCGTGGCGGACACGCCGGGTCACGAGCAGTACACGCGCAACATGATCACCGGTGCGTCCACCGCCGATCTGGCCGTCATCCTCGTCGATGCGCGCAAGGGGATACTGACGCAGACGCGGCGGCACAGTTATCTGGTGCATCTGATCGGCATCCGGAACGTGGTGCTGGCCGTCAACAAGATGGACCTGGTGGATTACGCCGAGCGCGTGTTCGACGAGATCGTCGCTGCCTACGGCACGTTCGCGGCCGGGATCGGCATCGAAAGATTCGTCGCCATACCGATATCCGGATTCAAGGGCGACAACATCACCGCGGTCTCTGCGAACACGCCGTGGTACCCCGGACCCCCGTTGCTGGAGCATCTGGACACCGTGGAGGTCGAGACCGCGGTCGACCGAACCAAGCCGTTCCGGATGCCGGTGCAGTGGGTGAATCGACCCAACCTGGATTTTCGCGGTTTTTCCGGACTCATCGCCGGCGGCGCGGTTCGGACCGGCGACCGGGTGCGTGTCCTGCCGTCGGGCAGGCAATCGACGGTTTCGCGCATCGTGGTCCAGGGCGGCGATCTCGGCGAGGCCGTGGCGGGTCAATCCGTGACGCTGTGCCTCGCCGACGAAGTCGACTGCTCGCGCGGCGATGTCATCGCGGCCGCCGGCGACCCGCCGGAAGTGGCCGATCAGTTCGAGGCGGCGTTGGTGTGGCTGTCCGAGGTGCCTCTGCTGCCGGGACGGCCGTACTGGCTCAAGCTCGCCACTCAAACCGTCACGGCCAACGTTCAGGCGCCGAAGTATCAGATCAACGTCAACTCGCTGGAGCATCTGCCCGCGAAGACCTTGGAGCTCAACGCAATCGGCGTCGCGACCATCGCCACGCAGAAGCCCGTCGTGTTCGAACCCTACGGCTCGAACCGCACCCTGGGCGGTTTCATCCTCATCGACAAGTTCACCAATGCCACCATCGCCGCCGGCATGCTGCACTTCTCCCTGCGCCGCAGTCAGAACATCCATCGCCAGGCCATGGACGTCACCCGCGAATTCCATGCCTATTTGAAGAACCAGCGGCCCGCGGTGCTGTGGTTGACCGGGCTTTCGGGAGCCGGCAAATCGACCATCGCAAACCTGATCGAGAAGAGGCTGGCGCGCATGAACCGTCACACCTTCCTGCTGGACGGCGACAACGTGCGGCACGGGTTGAACAAGGACCTGGGCTTCACGGAGGCCGATCGCGTGGAGAACATCCGGCGGGTGGGCGAGGTCGCGAGGTTGCTCACCGACGCGGGCCTGATCGTCATCACGGCGTTTATTTCGCCGTTTCGCGCGGAGCGGCAGATGGTCCGGGAGATGATGGTGCCGGGCGAATTCCTCGAGATTCACATCGACACGCCGCTGGCGGTGGCGGAAGGGCGCGACGTGAAGGGGCTGTACAAAAAGGCGCGTTCCGGGCAGTTGAAGAATTTTACCGGGATCGACAGCCCCTACGAGCCGCCCGAGGCGGCGGAAATCCACATCGACACCACCCGGGTCACGGCGGAGCAGGCAGCCGATGCCATCGTGGAGCGGCTGCTCGGATGAGCATCACCGACGCCGCATTGGCACGACGGATCGCGGCCGGTGCCGGCGACCTGCTTCTCGGCATGCAGCGCTCTGGATTGTTCGGCGGCAAGTCCCTGGGCATGACCGGGGATCGGCTCGCCAACGCGTTCATCATGGCAGCCCTGGCCGAGCATCGGCCCGCGGATGCGGTGTTGTCCGAGGAGGAACGGGACGATGCGGGGCGCCGCGGCCGGTCGCGCGTGTGGATCGTCGACCCCCTGGACGGGACGCGCGAGTACGGGGAAGCGCGCAGCGATTGGGCGGTGCACGTGGCCCTCGCGATCGACGGGCAGCCGAGCGTGGGGGCCGTGGCGCTGCCGGGATTGGGTGTCACCATGACCTCGGATGCGCCGCCCTCCTTGTCCCCGGAGCGAAGTCGGTTGCGCATGCTCGTGAGCCGGACGCGTCCGGCCGCGGAGGCGGTCGCCGTGGCCGGCGCGTTGGGTGCCGAACTGGTTGCCATGGGATCGGCGGGCGCAAAAGCCATGGCGGTGCTGCGCGGCGAGGCCGAGATCTACCTTCACTCCGGAGGGCAATACGAATGGGACAGCTGCGCTCCCATCGCCGTGGCGCGGGCGGCGGGCTTGCATACGTCGCGACTCGACGGCTCGTCCCTGCTCTACAATCGCGACGATGCCTATCTGCCCGATTTGCTGGTGTGCCACCCGCATCGCGCCGCGCAGATACTCGCACTGCTCCGCGCGTGATCGTCATCGCCGGTTCGAGCGGCTCGTGACGTGGAGCCCGGCGGGGCGTGGGCCCCGGCGAGCTCAGATCGGACGATCCAATTGCGCCTGCACGCGCCGCCGCAAGTCGTCGGGATACGTGTCCGCGGGGTCGACGCTGGCACCGATGTGCACTGCGATGCGCGCGCCGAGTTTTCGCGGCAGCCGCCGCCATACCCGATCGGCCTGTTTGGAGAACATCGAGCCCCACAAGCCCACGATGGCGATGGGAATCACGGGCACCGGAGTTTCGCGCAGGATGCGCATCATGCCGGGGCGGAAGGTGCCGATGGCGCCGTCGCGGGTCAATCGTCCTTCGGGAAAGATGCAGACCAGCTCGCCCGCGCGAAGCGCTTGAGCCGTGGTTTCGAAGGCCCGTTCGAGGATTTCCGCATCGTCCTTCGCGGACGCGATGGGGATGGCCTTCATCCCTCTCGCGAGGATGCGGATGATGGGCGCATTGAATATGGCGCCGTCCATGATGTAGTGGATGGGCCTGCGGCAGGCGGCCGAAATCACCAGTGCGTCGACGAAGGTCACGTGGTTGCTCACGATCAGCGCCGCCCCGCTTTCCGGAAATTGACCGGGGCCGACCTTCTGCAGGCGATACAACGTGTGGACCAGCAGCCAGCAGATCAGCCGCAGCAGGAACTCCGGCACCAGACGGTAGATGTAGCCGGCCACCGCGGCGTTCACCAGGGCGGTGATGCCGATCAACCGCCTGAGGCCGATGCCGCGGGACACGGCGAGCGCGCCCGCACCGGCGGTGACCGCCGCGAGCAGGACCCATAGCGCCCCGGCGGCGCCGACGATTCCGGGCAACTCACGGGCGGGCGACCGCTGTTGCACCAGCGTGTCGAGCGGAACCGCGAACAGCCCGCCGAAGAAACCCAGCGCCGCCACGTCGAACAGCACCCGCCAGCCGCCCGCGCCGATCAGCAGACCCGCCAGGTCGGCCGCAGGCATGGGCGCCCGCCAGGCCCAATCCAGGGCGAAGACCGTCAAACCCACCGAGCCGAGAGGGACCAACCCGATCTCGATCCGTCCGCCGGCCCCGGATGACCGTTCGCACAGCAGCGCGCCGAGCGCGATCCCGATACAGAACACGACGACACCCGCCACGGCAACCGAGCCGTCCGCCTGCAGGACCTGCCGCGCATACGGCGGCAGCAGCACCAGCACGATCACGGCGTCGATGCGAAACCACGACAGCCCCAGCACCGAGAGCAGCAGGGTGCGAGATCGGCCGAGGGCCTGCAACGCGCCGGGCCGGGCAGCCACGGGAAGCGGGGGCGGCGGCAATCCGGGCGCCGCGGTGTCCGCGGGCAGGACCAGGCTTGCGAGCGAGGCCGCCACGGCGCTCGCTGCCAGCAGCGCGCCGAGCGACGCGAAGCCGCCGCGCATGGTGAGCAGCGCGGCCGGCGGCGCCGCGCACGCCAGTCCGAGCGCCCGGCCGGCCTGCAACAGCGCGTTGCCTCCCATCAACTCGGCCGCGGACAGATGTCGCTTCAGCCAAACGGTCAGCACGGGGGCGAACAGCGTCGACTGCAACCCCAGGAAAAAGGCGGCGGCGAACAGCATTCCGGTGGCGTGGCGTAGAACGCCGACGACGGCCGTCGCGATGACGAGCGGTGCCACCACGGTCAGCCACTTGAGCACGCGGGCCGTGTCGTGGCGCAGCGCGATTCCCGCGGCGGGACCGGCGAACAATACGAAAGGCAGAGAGTACAGGCCGGCGGCGAGCATGGTGGACGCCGCCGGCCGATGGGTGAGCCACGGGGCGGGCCTGTACCAAACGAGGATCAGGCCGGTGACGGCCATGAGGCAGCCGCCGAAGGCGCGCAGAGTCGCCGCCACGAACAAGGGCGCGAAGCGCCGCTCGGTGAGAAGGCGGATTTCGTCGGGTTTGGTCATGCGGGCACGGGCTGCCGGAGGATGACACATCCCGCCGCGGGCGAATCGACGCGCCACGAATTTGTTCGCCTCGACGTCCCTTTCACGCTACGCTGTTTCCAGGCTGAGCAGCAACAGCGGGGGGATCACCGGTCGGAAGGCTCGCCACACGCGGAGACGGCATGAAGATCAAGTTCGGTTGCGAGTTCGTGTATTCCTGCCCGCAGCCCACCCCCATGGTGCTGATGTTGTCCACGCATCCCGGGGAAGGCAAGCGGCTGATCGTTCCGGACGTGATCACCACCGACCCGGCGGTTCCCCTGACGCCCTACATGGATATCTACGGCAACGTTTGTACGCGCCTGGTGGCACCCGCCGGCGTTTCGACCATCAGCGCCGACGGCGTGGCCGGCGACTCGGGACTGCCGGAGCCGATCGATGCCACGGCGGGGGAACACGCGGTGGAAGAGCTGCCCGCGGAGTGCTTGTTGTACCTGCTGGGCAGTCGCTATTGCGAGACGCAGCTGCTCATGAACGAGGCGTGGCGCCTGTTCGGCCATCTTGCACCGGGGTGGACGCGCGTACAGGCCATCGCCGATTTCGTGCACCACCATATCGCGTTCGGTTACCAGCATGCGCGGGCCAGCAAGACGGCCTTCGAGGCCTGGTCGGAACGCCAGGGGGTATGCCGCGATTTCGCCCATCTGTCGATCGCGCTGTGCCGATGCATGAACATCCCGGCACGATATTGCACCGGTTACCTGGGGGACATCGGCGTGCCGCCGACGGACGCCGTCATGGATTTTGCCGGATGGACGGAGGTGTATCTCGGCGGCCGGTGGCACACTTTCGATCCGCGCAACCGGATCAGGCGCATCGGCCGCATTCTCGTGGCCCGCGGCAGGGACGCGGCGGACGTGGCGCTGACCACGGCTTTCGGACTGAGTTTCCTGCAGTCGTTCAAGGTTTGGACCGACGAGCTGCCGCCCGCGTAGTGCGGGCGGTAGCTTGAGCCTCG
>CAZZWZ010000089.1:0-11612 GCA_964657955.1 uncultured Steroidobacteraceae bacterium | reverse complement strand
GGTGTCGCGGCCTCGGGCTCTGCGTGGGCCGGTGCCGGGTTGGCGGACATGGTTCAGTACACCTGGCCCGCGTCTTCCTCGAGGATTTGCAGCGCCTGGCCGCCGTCGTCCAGGTTCTTGACGTGGCGCTTGCTTTCGAGTTTCACGCGCAGCCGCAGTTCGTTCTTCGAGTCCGCGTTGCGCAGCGCGTCCTCGTACGAAATCATCCCCACTTCGTACAGCTCGTACAGGGCCTGATCGAAGGTCTTCATGCCGAGGCGGTTGGAGCGCGCCATCACGTCCTTGATCTTGGCCACCTCGCCCTTGAAGATCAGATCCGAGATCAACGGCGAGGCCAGCATGATTTCCATGGCCGCGACCCGGCCGGTGCCCGTCTCGCGCGGGATCAGGCGCTGCGAGATCAGCGCCCGGATGTTGAGCGACAGATCCATGAGCAACTGCTCGCGGCGCTCCTCGGGGAAGAAATTGATGATGCGGTCGAGCGCCTGATTCGAGCTGTTGGCGTGCAGCGTGGCGAGCACGAGATGGCCCGTCTCGGCGAATTGGATGCCGTACTCCATGGTCTCCCGGTCGCGGATTTCGCCGATCAGGATGACGTCGGGCGCCTGCCGCAGGGTGTTCTTCAGGGCCAGGTGCCAGCTGTCGCAGTCCACGCCGACCTCGCGATGGGTGACCACGCAGCCCTTGTGCGTGTGCACGTACTCCACCGGATCCTCGATGGTCATGATGTGCCCACGGGTCTTCTCGTTGCGGTAGCCCACCATGGCGGCCAATGAAGTGGATTTTCCCGATCCGGTCCCGCCGACGAGGATCACGAAACCCCGCTTCGAAAGCACAACGTCCTTGAGCACGGGCGGCAGTTCCAGCTCCTCCAGCGTCGGGATCTTGGCATTGATGGTGCGCAGCACCGCGCCGGAGTGTCCCTGCTGGACGAAGGCGCTCACGCGAAACCGGCCGATGCCCGGCGGCGAAATGGCAAAATTGCACTCCTTCGTGGCGTCGAACTCGCGGGTCTGCCGGTCGTTCATGATGGAACGCACGAGCGCCGCGCTCTGCTCGGGACTGAGCGAGCGGTCCGACTGGGGCTTGATCTCCCCGTCGATCTTGATGGCCGGGGGAAAGCCTGCCGTGATGAACAGGTCCGAGCCCTTCTTCTCGACCATCCGGCGCAGCAGGTCCTGCATCAGGCGTATGGCTTGTTCGCGTTCCATCAGATGCTGTCCTTGTTCTGCGCCTTGAACTTGGCCTCTTCGCGGCTGACCACCCCTTTTTGCACCAGTTCCTGCAGACACTGGTCCAGGGTCTGCATGCCCATCCCCTGGCCGGTTTGAATGGCGGAGTACATCTGGGCGATCTTGCCCTCGCGGATCAGATTGCGGATCGCGGGCGTGCCGATCATGATTTCGTGGGCGGCGATGCGGCCGCCGCCGATGCGCTTCATCAACGTCTGGGAGATCACGGCGCGCAGACTCTCCGACAGCATGGCGCGCACCATGTCCTTCTCCGCCGCCGGGAACACGTCCACGATACGGTCGATGGTCTTGGCGGCCGAACTCGTGTGCAGCGTGCCGAACACCAGATGCCCCGTCTCGGCCGCGGTCAACGCCAGCCGGATGGTCTCCAGATCGCGCATTTCACCGACCAGGACCACGTCGGGGTCCTCGCGCAGCGCCGAGCGCAGCGCCTCCGCGAACCCCAGCGTGTCGCGGTGCACCTCGCGCTGGTTCACCAGGCAGCGCTTGCTCTCGTGGACGAACTCGATGGGATCCTCGATGGTGTGGATGTGATCCGGCCGGTTATCGTTACAATGATTGACCATGCCGGCGAGGGTCGTCGATTTTCCGGAACCGGTGGGCCCCGTCACCAGCACCAGACCGCGAGGCAGCATGCACAAGTCTTTGAAGGATTTCGGCGCGTTCAGCTCCTCGAGCGAGAGAATCTGCGAGGGGATGTTGCGGAACACCGCCCCCGCGCCGCGATTCTGGTTGAACGCGTTGACGCGGAAGCGCGCCAGTTTCGGGATTTCGAAGGAGAAGTCCGTCTCGAAGAACTCCTCGTACAACTTGCGCTGCTTGTCGTTCATGATGTCGTACACCATGCTGTGCACCTCTTTGTGCACCAGGGCGGGCATGTTGACGCGCTTCATGTCGCCGTCGACGCGGATCATCGGGGGCACCCCCGCCGAGAGGTGCAGGTCCGACGCGTTGTTCTTCACCGCAAAGGCGAGAAGCTGCGCGATATCAACCGCCATTACCGGCTCCTAAATGAGGCGATCCGTCCGCCAGCAGAATATAAGAGGGTGTCGTCACCCAATATGTTAATTGGTCCGCAGAATTTGGCGGTTCATCTGAACCACGTCCGGTCCCGGATACTTCACGCGGCCGGAGCGGCGGGTCGTGATCCCGCATCCATCACCCTCATCGCCGTCAGCAAGGGTAAGACTGCCGAATCCCTGCGGGCCGCCGCCACGCTGGGCGTCACGGATTTCGGCGAAAGCTACGTCCAGGAGGCGGGGACGAAGCTGGACGCGCTCGGAGACCTGGCGCTCGAGTGGCACTTCATCGGCGGGTTGCAATCGAACAAGACCCGCAGCGTCGCGGAGCGCTTCGGGTGGGTGCACAGCATCGACCGTTTTTCCATCGCGCGGCGTTTGTCGGAGCAGCGGCCCTTCCACGCACCACCGCTCAATCTGTGCATTCAGGTCGCCGTCGTGCCCGAACCCACCAAGGGCGGCATCGAGCCGGGCGCGCTCGGCGAACTGGCGGAGCGCATCGTCGCGCTGCCCCGGGTGAAGCTGCGCGGCCTGATGTGCGTGCCCCCGCCGCAACCGGACGCGGATGCGGAGCGTGCGGTGTTCGCCCGATTGCGCGGACTGCTGGAAGGCCTGAAGGGGGCGGGTCATGATCTGGATACGCTGTCGATGGGCATGAGCGGAGACTTCGAGGCGGCCATCGCCGAGGGCGCCACGCACGTGCGGGTGGGCACCGCCATCTTCGGCAGCCGCACGACGCCGACGACAACGACAACGACAACGACGAGGAACACATGAACGACATACGCAGGCTGGCATTCATCGGGGGCGGGAACATGGCCGCCGCGCTCATCAGCGGACTGACCAAACGCGGCCTGCCCGCCGAGCGCATCGTCGTGGCGGACCCCAGCCGCGGCCAGCTCGAGCTGCTGGTCCGCGATTTCGGCATCGGCACGGCCGACGACAACGAAAGCGCGGCGGCCGGCGCCGAGGTGATCATGCTGGCCGTGAAGCCGCAGCAGATGCGATCCGTGGCGCTGAAGCTCGCGCCGCATCTGACCGCCCCGAAGCCCCTGGTGGTCTCGATCGCCGCCGGCATCCCGCACGCGGCGCTGGCCCGGTGGTTCGGCGCCGACGTGCCCGTGGTGCGTACCATGCCGAACCGGCCGGCCTTCAACGGGTTCGGCGCCACCGGTCTGTACGCGCCGGCCGGCGTCGGGGCCGCCCATCGAGCGTTGGCGGAAGCCATCCTGGCGGCCGTCAGCGCCACCGTCTGGGTCGAACATGAATCGCAGATGGACACGGTGACCGCCTTGTCGGGCAGCGGTCCCGCCTACTTCTTCCTGTTCATGGAAGCCCTCGAAGCCGCGGCCCACGATCGCGGACTGCCCATGGAGATCGCGCACAAGCTCACGTTGGAGACCGCCTTCGGCGCGGCGCAGATGGCCCGCCAGTCGGGCGAGCGCCTGAGCACGTTGCGCGAGCAGGTGACGTCGACCGGCGGCACCACCGCGGCGGCGCTCGAGGTGCTCGGCGCGGCCGGCCTTCGTGCTATCGTCGGCCACGCGGTCGCCGCGGCCGATCGCCGCTCCGCCGAGCTCGCGGCGGAGTTCGGCACTCCGTAAACCCACCCGGATTCCCATCCCAATGGAAGCGCTCAGATACATCGTCGATACCTTGCTGTGGCTGCTGACGCTCGCGTTTTTGCTGCGGTTGTTGTTCCAGCTGGTGCGCGCCGATTTTCGAGACCCCATCGCCGACGCCATCGTCCGCGTGACCAGCTGGCTGATCCGGCCGCTCCGGCGCCTGCTGCCGCCGATCGGCAAGGTGGACACCGCCACCGTCGTCGCGCTGGTGGCGGTGGCCTGCGCCCGCACGGCAGCGTTGCTGGCGTTGAGCGGCGGCGGTTTCGGCAGTCCGCTGGGATTCGCCCGCTACACGCTCCTGGCGCTCATCGACCTCACGTTGCACGTGTATCTGTTCGCCTTGCTGCTGTACTGGCTGACCAGCTTCCTCGCGCCCGGCGGCTATGCGCCCGGCATGCGCCTGCCGGCACAGCTCTGCGAACCGCTCTTGAGACCCGTGCGGCGGGTGATTCCGCCGATCGGACAGCTCGACCTGTCCGTGCTCTGGGTGTCGATCGCGATCGGCGCGCTGTTGATACTGCTGCGCTGAATGTGCCGTTACCCGCTTGAAATCGCTGCAAACCGCGCTCCGTCGCCGTGGCGCCCGCGCGACCCCCTCGAGCGAAACCCTGGAAAAACCAGGGTCGCACGCGCATCCGCAGCGATTATTTTTTCGCAATTGCGCTAAACACGGGCTTTTTTCTATGTTATTTTCGGCGCCGAGTTGAATGAGTGGGCAAAAATCGTCCGCGTTCGCAAAAACTAAGCAGGAGATTCATATGGCGAAAAAGAATGCAGCACCGACGAAGTCTGAAATTCTCGCTACGATTTCGAAGGAAACGGAGCTCTCTAAAAAGCAGGTCGGCGCAGTGTTTGACTCGCTTTCCGCCGCGATCAAGAAGAGTCTGCGCGGTCACGGCATGTTCACCATGCCCGGATTGTTGAAGATGAAGGTGGTGAAAAAGCCGGCGACCAAGGCACGCGAGGGCGTGAATCCGTTCAACGGCGAGAAGATGATGTTCAAGGCCAAGCCGGCCAGCAAGAAGGTGCGCATCGCCGCACTGAAGACGCTGAAAGAATTCGTCAACTGAGCGGGATTCGATTTTGGGAGTGAGCTTTCGGGGCGGTTGAACGGAGCACTCGGACCGTCAGCCGCCTTGGACCGCGGAGACCACGGCGGCGCGCAGCTCCGGGAGCTTGCCGTGGAAGAAGTGCCCCGTGCCGGGCATCACTTCGAGCTGCGGGCGGGGATTCAGGCGTCCGACCCAGTCGATCACGGCGCGCGGGTCGACCAGTTCGTCGGCATCGCCCTGCACCACCAACCACGGGCACCGGGGAACGTCGAGCGGCGCGAAATCGAAGCGCGACACCGGCGGCGCCACGGTCACCAACCGGTCGGGCTCGATCTGCTGCGCCAGGCGCAGCGCGACGTAGGCACCGAAGGAAAAGCCCGCGAACACGGGCCGGCAACCGGGCCACCGTTCTGCACTCCACGCGGCCACGGCGAGCGCGTCGGCCGTTTCGCCGCGACCCTCGTCGTACGCTCCCTCGCTGCCGCCCACGCCGCGAAAATTGAACCGCACCGCGGGGATGCCCGCCTCCCGCATCGCCCGGCTCAGCGTCGTGACCACCTTGTTGTCCATGGTGCCGCCGAACAGGGGATGCGGATGGCACACCACCGCAAAACGACCCGCGCCGCCCGGCGCGCCGTCCACCGCCGCTTCGATCGAGCCGGCCGGACCGCTGACGGTCACGCGCTCGGTGCCTGCGCTCATTCGATGGCGACGAGATCGACGTCGAAGATCAGGGTGGCGCCGGGCGGTATGACGCCGCCCGCACCCACGTCGCCGTAGGCCAGATCCGCGGGAATCGTCAGGCGCCGGCGGCCGCCGGTCTTCATGCCGAGAACGCCCTGATCCCAGCCCTTGATGACCTGGCCCGCTCCGACGGTGAAGCGAAACGGCTGGCCGCCGTTCTTGGAGCTGTCGAATTCCTTGCCCTTCTTGTCGGGAGCCGCGGTCTCGTAAAGCCAGCCCGTGTATTGCACGACGGCCTTCTGGCCCGCGCCGATCGCCGCGCCCGTGCCGGGTTTCAAGTCGAGAACTTCCATCGGATTGGCCCCCGGGGCAGGAGAGGATGTGGATGACGAATCGGGTGCGGGCGCAGACGCGGTCGCCGACGAAGTGGATGCCGAGGCACCGGCGCCTGCCGGCGCGTCCGCGGGTCCGGAGGTGCCCGCCGGTTTGCCGCCGCACGCGGCCAGCAATACCAGGGTCAAGCCCGCCATCGATCGGTGAATGCGTGATGCCATGGGCGGCATCTTAGAGGATTTTGCGGCGCGCGTTGCGCCAAGGTTCGTCCGTGCAGCGACGTCCATCGTTGCGCCGGCGCCCATCGTGCCGCGAACGTCCATCGCTTGCGCCGGCGACCGCGCGCCGGTGCCCGCGCGCGCTCAGCGCCGCGCGACGTTCAACACGACGGCCGCGGTCGACACCACCGCGTCGCGCCCCGCCGCCACGGCGGCGGCGAGCGTGCCCGCGGTGACTCTGCTGCCCAGCAACGCGCCCAGTTCGGCGTTCACCCCGAGACAACGATGGCGCACCGCGCCGAGCACGTCATCCATCTCGTCCACGACTTGTAACATCCATTCCATGGGAGGGAATCTTACGGGAGTCGTGCCGTGGCCGCCGTGCGTAAGGTCACACAGTCGCCGGATCGGTAGCACGGCGCGCAGCGCGCGGCGCGGCGCCGCCCGCCGCGCAATCAACTGCTACTTCGGTTCTTCCCAGCTGCCGCGAATCTTGTCCGCCCAGTTCTTGTAGCTGTGCAGGCTGTACAGACTGTTGGTGATCGCGGAATGCCGGCCCGCCGGCTTGTACCCGGTGCGTACGGAAGCCGCGCCCACGGCCGCCATGCCGGGTTGCACCCGCGGGGTCCGGCGGTCAACTCCGGTGTAACGAGTCTGGGATTTCAAGTCGCTCATCTTCGCCTGCCTCTTTGACGTGCGGTACGGTAGGCCCGGTGCATCGTCTCGCAGGATACTGTGTCACGGCGGATCATCGCCGTCGCCGGCAAGCGTGAGGGTTGCGATCAGCATCTCACCGATGGTCACGATGAGTTAAATGATGCGGGTCCGGGATTTTACCGAACAATCAACGGTTAAATGTTCACGCCACCAGCTGATAACAGGGCGTGTATTCGGCTCCCGCGAATTTCATCCGACGCTGCGCCACGAAGGAACGCAGCAGTTGATCGAGGGGCTGCATGATCGACGCTTCGCCGGTGAGCTCGAACGGCCCGTGCTGCTCGATGGCGTTGACCCCGTACTCCTTGATGTTGCCGGTGACGATCCCGGAGAAGGCGCGGCGCAGGTTCGCGGCCCGCTCGTGCACCGGTTGATCGTGGGAGAGCCGCAGCGCGCGCATCGAGGCGTGCGTCACCTCGAAGGGCAGCTGAAAATCGAGAGGGATTTTGAGCAGCCAGTTGAAGCCGAACGAATCGCTCTCCCGGCGCCGGAACTCGCGCACCTCCACCAGGCCCTTGACCATCGCGCGCGCCACCGCGGCGGGATCGTCGATGATGATCTTGTATTTCGACTGCGCTTTCGGTCCCAGGGAGGCACCGATGAAATCGTGGATCTGCTTGAAGTATTCCGCCGTGTCCGCGGGTCCCGTGAACACGACCGGGAACGGGATGTTCTGGTTGGCGGGTTCCAGCAGGATGCCCAGCAGGTACAGGATCTCCTCGGCGGTGCCCGCACCGCCCGGGAAGATCACGATGCCGTGGCCCAGGCGCACGAAGGCCTCCAGCCGCTTTTCGATGTCCGGCATGATCACCAGCTGGCTCACGATGGGATTGGGCGATTCCGCGGCGATGATGCCCGGCTCCGTGATCCCCAGATATCGTCCGTTGACGATGCGTTGTTTGGAGTGGCCGATGGTGGCCCCCTTCATCGGGCCTTTCATGGCGCCGGGACCGCAGCCGGTGCAAACGTCCAGGCCGCGCAGGCCGAGTTCGTATCCGACCTTTTTGGAGTAATCGTACTCGACCCGCCGGATCGAGTGGCCGCCCCAGCACACGACGAGATTGGGCCGCACCTGCAATTCGAGCACCCGCGCGTTGCGCAGGATGTGGAACACGGCGTTGGTGATGCTCGGCGAGGAATTGAGGTCGAAGCGCCCGCTCTCCATGATCTCGTTCGAGATGAACACCACGTCGCGCAGCACCGCAAAGAGGTGATCCTTCAAGCCCCGGATCATGTCGCCGTCGACGAACGCCGCCGCCGGCGCGTTCTTGATCTCCAGCTTGATGCCCCAGGCCTGGCGCACGATCTTCAGGTCGAAGTCCTTGTACTTCTCGAAGATCACCCGCGCATCGTCGAAGTCGCCGCCGGAATTGAGCACGGCCAGCGCGCACTTGCGGAACAGCGGATACAACCCGCCCTGCCCGGAATCGAGCAGCTTGGCGATCTCCTGCTGCGACAGGTGTTCGAGGCTGCCCTTCGGCGCCACCCGCGCATCCACCAGTTCAGACGACGAGATCGTGGTTTCCACGGGCACCTGCTTACGGATAGATGTCGATGGGGATGTTGTCCTGCGTGCGCAGCCACACCTCCACCATGTCGGAATTGGACAGGGCGATGCAGCCGTCGGTCCAGTCGTTGTTCGCATAATAGGCCGCGGGATGCTTCGGCGTGTTGGGCGAACCGTGGATCATGATGGACCCGCCGGGAGCCCAGTGATTGCGCCTGGCCCTCAATTCGTCGGCCTTGTCGGGGTACGACACCTGGATGGACAGGAAGAAGTCGCTGTGCGTGTTGCGCCGGGACAGGAAGTAGCGCCCCTCCGGCGTGCGGAAATCGCGCTCGCGCTCCTTGGTGCCGATCGGGTTCAACCCCAGCGCCACCTTGTATTCACCGATCAGCCGGTTGCCGCTGTACAACGCGAGCTTGCGCTGCGCCTTGTGGACCACCACGTGATCGGCGGTGACGAGCTCCGCCGCGCCGGCGGGTGGGGCGAAGGCGAGGGCCAGAGCCAGGACCAACGCCGAGGTCGATGCCGGCAACCCAAGGGCCACGAGCGCGGAGATGACGCCCGGCGCGCGGCGTCGCTTCTGATTGAACATGCGGCCGATTATACCGGGTAGTTCACGCGACAATACCAGCCGTGGCTCACGGACTGGGTATACTTCGCCCCATGCGTTTCGCGTTGTTGCACGCCACCCTGTTGGGTTTGATGGCCGGCTGTTCGGGGCACTCCAACATCAAGCCCACCGACGTTCTGGACGAACGGACCGGGATGACGGTGGGCGCGCTCCAGTCACCCGTCGAATTCGTCGAGAATGCGCAGAGCGCGATGCTCGCGAACTCCCAGCGCGCGAGCTTCGCCTACGTGGGCCCGGTCGAGTGGGACCGGATGGGCGAGATCACCTATGCGCTGTGGGTACACGTCGCACCCGGCAACGACCGCCCCGTCGGCGACCTTCGTGCGCCCGGCGCGGTCACCGTGCAGCTCGACGACGGACCCATGGTGCTGGCGGCGAACGACACGCCGGCGGACGGCAACGGACCCTACAAGCGCGTGGCATCCTGGGGCCAGAGCGTCTATTTCGATCTCGATCCCGAGAAGCTGAAACGCCTGGCGGCGAGCCGGACCATGAAACTCGAGTTTCGCTCCCGCGACGATGCGGGCGTCGACTTCCTGCCCACCCGCGAGACCCACGACACCTTCACGGAATTCGCGCGCACCCGGGGCATCACCGGCGATTGACGGCGGCGGGCGAGCAGCGTCGGCCGGCCGGCATCCGCAGCCGGCGAACACCGGCGGCGGGCGGTCCATGGGGATTGACGGCCACCACCTGCATGTCCTTGAAACCGTGATCCACGCAACGTCGCGAAGCCTTTGCGCCCGCAAGGCGGGGTTGCGGGGCGGGCCCGCCCTTCAGCCGCCCCGGGGGGCGAGGTCCGCCAGGGCCCGGACCAGCATTTCGAGGTCGCGCTCGTCGTTGTACACGTGGGGCGAGACGCGCACCGAACTGCCGCGGACCGAGACATGGATGTCACGCGCGAGCAGATGCCGGCTGCACGCTCCGGGATCCAAGCCTCCGGGCAATTTCACACCGAACAGGTTGGCCGCGCGTTCGTGCTCGTCGGCCACGCTGAACCCCAATGAACGCAGCCGCTCGACCGCCGGTCGTTCGATGGCGAGCAGGTATTCACGAATCCGGCCCGGCTGCCATTCGATCAACAGGCGGCACGCCGCCTCCAGCATGTCGATCAACACCGGATTGGCCCGCAGGCTGGTGTCGAAGCGTCGCATGCCCGGCGCATACGCATCCTCGTAGTCGATCAGACGCGCGAAATTCTCACTGCCCGAGCGCATCAGCCAGCTCTCCTCCAGCGGGCTCGCCTGCAGGAACCGGTCGCCGAAGACCGCGAAACCCAGGCCGTAATTGGCCAGCATCGCCTTGTAGCAGTGCACGACCAGGGCATCGGGCCGGACGCGCTCCACGTCGAACGGCGCCGCACCCACCGTCTGGGTGGCATCGACCACGAAAACGGCACCGACCTCCCGGCATCGGGCGCCGATGGCTTCGAGGTCGAACAGCGTGCCGTCGGTCCAGTGAGCCGGTTCCACGGCCACGAGCGCCGTGCTCGCATCGATGGCCCGCAACACCGCCTCGTTCCACGCCGCCGCCCGGCTCGCGCCGGCGGCCGAGGTCCACGGCACGTCCGGCGCCGCCACCGCACGCATGTCGACGTGCCGCCCGCGCCAGTTGCGCCACGGATAGACGTTGCTCGGGAACGAGTCGCCGAGCATGACGACGTTCTGGCCCGCCCGCGGCTGCACGTTCTTGGCGACGATGGCCGTCGCGTAGGACGCGGTCGGAACGAACGCCACCCGCTCCGGGTCCGCGTTCACGAGCTGCGCACACAATTTGCGAGCGCGCTCGGCGGGTTCGAAGAATTCCCGTGAAGTCAGCCCGATGGGCACGGCCCGGGCCGCGAGCGCCTCCACGCCGGCCTGCCGGACCGGCCGCGGCAGCGGACCCATGTAGGCACTGTTCAGGTAGCACTGCCCCTCGGGAATCGAGAACAGGGATCTCTGACAGGTCAGGGGCGCCGGGGAGGATGGCATGACGTCGGGATTCGCACCTTACGGATGTTGCGGGTCTCGCGTCATGGTAATCCATCCGCATTTTTCCCACGTGCTTACGAGAAGCAGTCGGCCGACAAGGCGCAGCGCATGCACTACCCTGACCGGCGAGAGGTGGGCAGCGGGACGCAGCCAGCGAGGAATGCGATGTCGAGCTTGGTCGACGCACTGTTTCGGGTTTTGGAAGAACGGCTCGCCGCGCCGGGCCCCGGCGAATCGCGCGCGAGCCTCGGGTCGCTGCTCGCCCCCGAATTTCGCGAGATCGGGGCATCCGGCCAGGTCCATGCCGATGCGTCGGCGGTGCTCGACTCGCTGATACCCGGCGGCCGGCCGCGCATGATCTTCGAGGATTTCCGCACCGACCGCGTGGCGCCGGGGACGGTCCTGGTCACCTATCGCTCGAAGAGCGTTCCGGGACCCGGATGGAAGCCGCCGGCGCTGCGCAGCTCCCTGTGGATCAAGCGCGAGGGCCGCTGGCAGCTGGTGTTCCAGCAGGCCACGGGACTGTCGGAGCGGGTGTCGTGAACGGGTTTCATTGTCCGCCCCCGGGCTTCGACGAGGGGGCGCCGACGCCGCCCCGCG
>CAZZWZ010000088.1:0-11651 GCA_964657955.1 uncultured Steroidobacteraceae bacterium | reverse complement strand
CCGCGAGTCCGCGCGCTAGCGCCGGCTGCGAGCGGGGGCGGCAGACTTCCCGCCGGCCGCGCCCTTGCGGGCCGCGCCGCCGGCCGCACCCTCGCGGGCGCCGTCGAGCCTCCCGGCGCGCCACAGGCGAAAGCCGCCGAGGAATGCAAAGTCGTTGCTGCCGAGGCGGGCGCCCTTGGGTAATTTCTTCAGCTTGCGGGCATTGCCGCCGCCCAGGACCACGTAATCGGCCTCCAGCGCCGCGCTCAATTGGTCCACGATGTCGTGAACCACGCGTCCCCACTTCTTCGGACCCAGTCGCCGGCGCCCCTCGTTGCCGGCGTAGTCCTCGTAGGTCCTGCCCTTCTTGTAGATCAAATGGGCGAGTTCCATCGACTCCACCACGCCGTCGACGATGAGCGCCGAACCCAAGCCCGTGCCGAGACCGAGGAACAACATGCGCCCGCCTTCGTAGCTGCCCATGGCCTGCATGGCCGCGTCGTTGATCACCCGCGTGGGGCGGCCGAAGGCGGCACGGAAATCGAAGCCCACCCAGCCCGCGGCCAGGTTGTGGGGCTCGGTGACGATCTTGCCGTGGACCACCACGCCGGGGTAACCCACCGACACGGCGCCATAAGTCCAATTGCCCGCCAATTCGTGCACCCCGTGCACCATCCGGTCCGGCGTGAGCTTCGGACCCGACTCGAACTGGCGCACGTCGCGTCCGCCCGAAACACGCATCTTCACGTGGCTGCCGCCGATGTCGATGGCGAGTACCCGCCGCTTGCCGGAATTCATGCTGAATCACGTTTCATGACGCTCCACCATACCTCAACGGCACCGTCCCTGGCGAGACGCCGGACGGCACCGCCGCGCAGCGCCGCACAGCGCCGGGCCGCGCCGGTCAATTCTGTGATGCGCGTGGTCGCGAGCGGACGGCCGATCCGCCACACTGAGTCCAAATTGCGAGCGACCACTTGAAGAGCACCCCGCAAAAAAAATCACCGGACGTCGCGTTCGAATTCGTTCGTTCTCTCGCCGCAGAACTGTCGAACGGCAAAATCGACCTGCCCTCCTTCCCGGAAATCGCCGTCCGGGTGCGCCGTGTTCTTTCGGACCCGGAATCCTCCATCGAGCAGGTGGTGCGGGTGGTGGGCTCGGAACCGGCACTGTCCGCGCGCCTGATGCGCGTCGCCAATTCGTCGTCCTTCAATCGCAGCGGCCGACCCCTCACCGACCTGCGCACGGCCATCAATCGCATCGGTTACAACATGGTGCGCAGCGCCGCCATCGCCTTCGCCATGTCGCAGATGCGGCGAAACAATCGCATCGAGCAGCTGGCGCCGCGAATGAACGCCCTGTGGGAGCGCAGCACCCTGGTCGCGGCGTTCGCCTACGTGCTCGCCCGCACGTGCGCCCCGGTGAATCCGGACGAGGCCATGCTCACCGGCATGTTGCACGGGATCGGCAAGCTGTACATCATGACCCGGGCCGCCCATCATCCGGCGCTCTTCACGGACGACGCCGTGCTCGACGCCATCATCGACGACTGGCATGCCGCCGTGGGCCAGGCCATCCTGGAGAATTGGGACTTCGCCGACGTGATGTCGCAGGCCGTCGGCAACCAGGACGATCACGGCCTCGGCGATGAGACCGAACCGGATTTGCGCGACGTGGTCGCCGTCGCCATCCTCATGGCCTCCTTCGCCTCCGACCCGGCCGGTCTCGACGTGGCGCTGCGCGATCTGCCGGCCGCCGGAAGGCTGCGGCTGGACGAGGCGCGGACCCACGGCATCCTGCAGGATTGCGCCGCCGAGGTGCGTGCGCTCAGCGAAGCGCTGGGGGCCTGACCCGCGGCCCCTGACCGATCGAGCGCCGACCCCGCGGCGCCGACCCCGAATCCCGGCGCGGGTGGCTTTTTGCGGCGCGAGCAGTGAAGATCGCGTCAGCCTCGCCACTCACCGCTGCCACAGGGATCAACGCATGTCCAATGAGAACGCGATTCGCCGCGAAGTCGGCACGATCGCTTTGATGTTCACCGGTTTGGGTTCCATCATCGGCTCGGGCTGGTTGTTCGGTGCCTGGCGAGCCGCCCAGCTCGCCGGTCCGGGGGCCATCTATGCCTGGATCATCGGCGCCGTGGTCATCCTGTTCGTCGCGATGACCTATGCGGAACTGGGCGCGATGTTTCCGGAGTCGGGCGGTGCGGCGCGCTACGGTCACTACTCGCACGGCGCGCTGGTGGGCTTCGTGGCGGCGTGGGCGGCCTGGATCGCCATCGTCTCGGTCATCCCGGTGGAGGCCGAAGCCTCGGTGCAATACATGAGTTCCTGGCCGTTTCCCTGGGCTCGAGGTTTGTACGTGCACGCGGACAACGGCCAGGGCGAACTCACCTTCCCGGGGTTGAGCCTGGCCGCCGTGCTGGTGGTCATCTACTTCCTGCTCAATTTCTGGAGCGTGAAGATCTTCGCCAGCACCAACAGCGCCATCACCTTCTTCAAGCTGATCGTGCCGGCCGCCACCGCGCTCGCGCTGATGCATGCCGGTTTCCACTGGGAGAATTTCCACGTGGGCATTCACGGCGGCGAACACGTCGGCAATCTGGCGTCCATACTCACGGCGGTGGCCACCAGCGGCATCGTGTTCAGCTACAACGGATTCCAGAGTCCGGTGAATCTCGCCGGCGAGGCGCGCACGCCGGGGCGCAGCGTGCCCATCGCGATTTTCGGCTCCATCCTCTCGAGCACGGCGGTGTACCTGCTGCTGCAGGTCGCCTTTCTCGGCGCCGTGGCACCCGACCGGCTGGGTGGCGGGTGGGCGGCCCTGGAATACAGCTCCCCGTTCGCGCAACTGGCGCTCGCCATGAATCTCAACTGGCTGGCGCTGCTGCTCTACGCCGATGCCTTCGTCAGCCCCAGCGGCACGGGCACGACCTACACGGCCACCACCGCCCGCATGATCTACGCCATGGAACGCAGCGCCACCATCCCCAGGGTGTTCGGCAGCGTGCACCCGCGCTACGGCATCCCGCGTCCCGCCATGTGGTTCAATTTGCTGGTATCGTTCATTTTTCTATTTTTCTTCCGCGGGTGGGGCAAATTGGCGGCGGTCATCTCGGTGGCCACCATCATCACGTACCTGGTGGTGCCCATCAGCGTCATGGTTCTGCGGCGGACGGCCCCTCATCTGCACCGGCCGCTGCGCGTTCCGGGGCTGGCATTCCTGGCACCCTTCGCCTTCATGCTGGCGACGTTGATGCTGTACTGGGCGCGCTGGCCGCACACCGCGCAGATCATGCTGCTGTTGATCCTGCCCATCCCGTTCTATTTGTACTATCAGGGGCGCCAGGGGTGGCCGGATTTCGCACCGAATCTGCGCGGGTGCTGGTGGCTGATCGCGTACCTTGTCACGCTGTGCGTGCTGTCGTGGGCGGGGAGCACCGATTTCAACGGACGGGACTACATTGGCTACGGCTGGGACCAGCTCTGTGTCGCGGTGGCGGCCCTGGTGTTCTTTCGCTGGGGCGTCGCGAGCGGCTGGAACACGCCGGCGGTGCGCGCCATCGAGACGCCTGCGGCCGGCCGCTGATCCGTCAATCGACGCGTTCCCACACCTTGGTGCGCACGGCATCCTGTCCGTCGATCACGTCCCGTCCCGTGAAGATGAGACGCCTGCCCTCGAACGCGATGGACTGCGTGTAGTCGAGGCCGGTCTCGGCCGGAATCAGCGATGCGTTCACGTGGTGCGTGACCGTCGAATGTGCCGCATCGAGAGTCCAGGTGCCGAAGTAGGCGTAGTACGAATCGAAGGCCGCCGCCGCGGCCCGGGCTGCGGCCCCACCCGGCCGTGCCGACCGGTCGGCGGGCACCGGAGTGCGGCCTCGGTCAGGCGCGCCGATCTGCACACTCATCCAACCCGAGGCGTCGTAGACGATGAGTCCCACCGAGTCGCGCTGGTAGAAAGGATCCCGCAGCGGTCCGTGCGCTCCCACCACCTCGATGCTCACCAGCCGCCAGGTTCCGATGAGGCGCTGCCGGCTCACGGCGGCGGCGGTGTCGGCCACGGGGGCGGCGCCGGTGTCGGCCGGGGCACGGGGCATGGGCGCAGCCGCCGCAGCGGGCGCGGCCTCTCCGGGGCGCGCGGGCACGGCGAGCGGTCCGGCACACGCGACGAACAGCAGGCACGGCGCGGCTCTGAGATGACGCCTCGGTTTCGGGCGCCCGGGTTCGAGTTGACGCTTCGGGTTCAGGGCACGCTCCGGTTGCGATGATGCGCCCAGTCGACGAGGACCTCCACGGCGACGTGACGCCCTGGCAGGCGCCCTGCGTCGGCTCAGAGGCGCATCCCGGCATTCTGCTCCTGCCGCTGACCGAACGACAGGCACACGGTACGTGAGCGCACCGCGCCGCGGGCGGCGCTGCCGCGCAGGTGCGGCACGCGCCAGAACACGCGGCTGTTGCGCCTCACGAGATGCCCCCGCACGTGGTGCAGCCGCGGTCCCCGCCGGTTCATCCGGTCGACGCCGCCCGCGTCGGCTGAGGAACAAAGATCGAGCGAGGCGCGCACCTCGATGTGATCGAGCAACGGCGCCCGGCCCTTGGCGGCACGCTTGTGGTTGATGGCCGCCCGCGACACGGGAAGTGAACGCACCGCGTTCTTCGCGGACAGCAGCAGGAAAAATGCCAGCAGCAGCGGCGGGTCTCGCGCCACCGACCCGAGCGAGGCATTGATCACGGCCTGCCGCAGGGCCGCGCTCGGCGCAGCCGCGCGATAATACGCCGCCCACGAATCGTCGATGCGGAACCGGACGTGATCGAGCAGATGGGTCATGGCTTCACCCGGTCCGTCGGTGACCCGCGCGAAGCCGCCCGCGAGGATGCCGTCGATCGGCGCGCCCGGGGGCAGATGGCCGTTCAGGTCGATATGAGTCTCCACCGGCGAGAGCACGGGCTCGGCGTCGTCGGCGGCGTTGGCATCCAACCAAAACGTGCGTGCCAGCGCCGTGCAGCCGTCGACCGAGCCGCGCAGCAGCACGCCCACCCGGCGGCCGGTGGCCTCCGCATCGTAGTCCGCGGACGATTGGGTTTCCCAGATGACGCGCTTGTGGACCTCGTCGTTCCACTCGATCCACAGGGACGTGGCCGGCATGCGCAGCAGGTCGAGGCATCCTGCCAGGCGCGCGCCGTCCGCGAAGGCGAGTTCGGCGCTGGCACGCGTCAGGTCGTCGCCGAGCACGAACCGCAATGGACATCGTTCGACCTGGGACGCGAAGGCGCTCGCTCCCGTCACCTCGAACGGCGTCGTCGGATCGGTCCGCAACGCGACCTGCATGGGCGCGCGTACCCGCGCCACTCGATCGAAGAGATGCATGGTTCCGGCTCTGTGACCGCACCAGTCGTGCGTGGTGGAGACTACGGAGCGCCCGTGGTGTGCGTTTGTCAGCGTGTTGCCGGCGATGACAAATGGCGCATAATTCGAGTGCTATCTTTTCGCGTATGAACACGCCCGGACCGGTGATGGACCTGCAATCCCTGATATTGGTCGTGGACGACGATCCGGATCTGCGCAAGCTCATCTCGGATTTCCTGTCCGGTCACGGCTATCGCGTGGCGTCCGCCGAAGACGTCCCCGCCATGCGCCGGTCCGTCGAGGCGCAGCGTCCGGATCTGATCATTCTCGATGCCATGATGCCGGGCGAGGACGGGCTGAGCGCGGCACGGCGCCTGGCCGCGGAGCGCGGACCGCCGGTGATCATGTTGAGCGCGCTCGGCAGCGACACGGATCGCATCATCGGCCTCGAGGTGGGCGCCGACGATTATCTGGCCAAGCCCTGCAATCCCCGCGAGTTGCTGGCGCGGGTGCGCGCCGTGTTGCGGCGGCGCCGGGCCGACGCGGTCGAACCGGAGGCAACCGGCAAGGTCTACGAATTCGCCGGCTGGCGGCTCGATGTCCTGCGGCGCGATCTGCGCGATCCGACCGGCATCTTCATCGAGCTGTCCGATGCGGAATTCGCGCTGCTGCGCAGTTTCGCCGAACATCCGCAGCGCGTGCTCAGCCGCGACCAGCTGCTCGACTATGCGCACGGCAGCGAGCGCGAGGTGTTCGACCGGGCGGTCGACAGCCAGATCAGCCGCCTGCGGCGCAAGCTGAACGAGCGGGCCGATGTCGAACTGATCCGCACCGTGCGCAACGAGGGCTACATGCTGGTGCCCAAGGTCTCACGGCTGTGAAGACGGCCTGGCGCTGGCGCAGGCTGTCCATCTTCGGACGCACCTTCCTCTTGATGCTCGCGGCGCTCGCGGTCACCGGCACCGCGGCCGTGGCGCTGGTCCACCGGTTGCCGGCCGGCGATGAGGACATGCCCTTGGTGGCCGCGGCATGGCAGCTGCGCGTGCCCACCGATGGACCGTTCTCCGGTCCGCCGGGGGTTCCGGAAGGACTGCCCGATCGATTCGGTGGATCCATGGGCCCGCTGCCGGGAGGACGTTTCGACATGCCGCCCCCTGGCGAGCGGTTCAACGCGATGGGTCCCGGCGCGGCGGGACCCGGCGTGGCGCCGGTCTCCACCCTGCTGGTCACCGACTCGCCCACCGCGCCGCCCGTTCCCGCGGGCACCGGGCTCGCGCTCTCCGATCCGCTGCGCACCGAGCTGGCGCAATTGCTCGGCATCCGACCCTCGCAGGTGTTGGTTTACACCAAGGCCTCGCCGAACCTGCACCGTCCGGTGATGCTCACCGGCAGCTTCCTGGTCGCGCGCCAGCTGCCGGACTCGACGTGGCGCGTCGCGAAGCGCCTCGGCCAGCGCTTTCCCACCACGCTGCAGGCGGAGAGTCTGGGACTCCTGGCGCTCGCGGTGGCCGCGCTGTTCGCCTTCTCCTGGCTGTTCGCCCGGGAGTTGTCGGCGCCCATCCGCCGGTTCTCGGATGCGGCCCGGCGGCTGGGGCGCGATCCGAACGCCCCCCTGCTCGCCCGCGAGGGGCCCGCCGAGATGCTGGCCGCGGTCGATTCCTTCAACGCCATGCAGGCACGGATCAAGCGGCTGATCCAGGAACGTACGCAGATGGTCGGGGCCATCGCACACGATCTGCGCACGCCGCTCACACGGCTCGCCTTCCGGGTCGATGACCTGCCGCCGCCGCTCGGCGACAAGGTGAATGCGGACATCCAGGAGATGAAGGAGATGATCTCGGCCGCGCTCGATTTCATCAAAGATCGTTCATTGGGCGGCCAGCACGAACGCCTCGATTTCAGGCTGCTGCTGGAGCGCGTCGTCAACGACCAGAGCGATCTGGGACACGACGTCACGCTCGAAGCCGGCGCGCCGGTGACCATCGAAGGCACGCCGCTGGCACTGCGGCGGATGGTGGTCAATCTCGTGGACAACGCGTTGAAGTACGGCCAGCGTGCGCGGTTGCGGCTGCGCGCGGATGCCGCGCGCTGCGTGCTGGAGATCGATGACGACGGCCCGGGCATTCCCGAGCCGCTGCAGGAGCACGTGTTCGAGCCGTTCTTCCGCATCGAAGCCTCCCGCAATCGCGACACGGGCGGCATCGGTCTGGGACTCGCCACGGTCCGCGCCATCGTGCTCGATCACGGGGGCGAGATCGCCCTGGGCAATCGCAAGAACGGCGGGCTGCGCATCACGATGTCGCTGCGGACCGCGCCGACCTGACCGCGCCGCGCCGGTGCCGGCGTATGTCGTTCCTTGTCACGCGCTGACACGAAACTTAACGCGCCGTTGCCGTCCCGCGCCTGGAAAAATCGGCCGCTTTCGGGCAACGTGCTCGACCTGTGGCACGTCGCTCGAACGACGGCCGTTCAACGGGATGGGGATGTTCATGCGCGCGATATCGCTGTTCGCTCACGGCCGGCTCGCAGCCGGATGTTTGCTGGGAATGATTTCTCTCGCCGTCGCCGCGGCACCTCCGCCCGGCGGCCCGCGCGGCGAGGGTGCCTGCGGACCGGAATTTCGAGGGCCGCCGGGACCCCCGGGGGCATTCGGCGGTTTCGGACCGCCGCACTTCGGACCCGATTTTCACGAGGGTCCGCCGTACCTGCGCGATCTGGCGCTCAGCGAGGAACAACAGGACAAGGTGTTCGCCATCGTGCACGCGGCGGCACCGCAGTTGCGCGAACAGGAGAAGACCGCCCGAAAGAACCGCGATGCGCTGCGCGATCTCGGCTTGTCGCCCGACTACGACGCGGCGAAGGCCGCCTCGCTGGCGCAGATCCAGGCGGCTGCCGAGAGCAAGCTCACGTTGCTGCACGCCCGGATGGACCACGACATCTACGGGCTACTCACCGCCGACCAGCGGCAGCGCCTGGTCGAACAGCGGGACCGGCCGTTCCGATAGCACCAGGATCGCGGGCACGGCCTGCGGCTTGTCCGCGGCATCCGGGCCGGCCGCGCCGCCGGGACCGCGCGCGCCGGCCGCTTCGGGGAAGCCGTCGAGATTGACCGCGCCCACCGCTTCGCTCGCGCCGTCTTCCACATCGACACCGTCTTCCAGACTGACGCCCGCCCCCTCGCCCGTACCCGGTGCGTCCCCGTCACCGTCCCCCGCCGGCTCGCTCGCGCCGTCCGCGCCGCCGCTGTAACTCGCGATGGTGACCTCGCTGCTGCGTGCCAGCGTCATGCCCGGGCGCTCCGACCCGGCACCGTAGGCCACCCACGATCCGGCGGACACGTCGAACCGCCGGGCCGCTGCGGCGGTCGGCGTGACGAACGCCGTGGCGTGGCAGGCGCCCAACGCGAGACAGGCGGCACCCAGCGCCGCACGCCTCACGGTCCGTGCCGTCGTGCGCGCCATCTCACGCCTCCCCGCGGCGCGCGGCCGCCACGCCGAGGGTGACGACCGCGGCGTAACCCCGCGCGCTGTCGCCCGAGATGGACGGCGTCTGTGCGGCCAGCTGCGCCGGCGTGCTGCGCTGGAAGACCAGGTCGGAGGACGAGTCCATCCGGCTGAAATTCTCGGCGCTGGCCGCATACCCCGGCACCTGCGTGTAGACCGCCTCGCATAGACTGCGCGGCAGCACCAGCTGCGACGTCAACAAACTGTTGCGGTAGCCGCCCGTGAACGGGCGCGCGGCGCGGGCTTCGGCGTATGCCTCGATGTGCACGTGGGGATAACGGCCGGCGTAGCAGGCCGGAACGATGGTTTGAAAGTCGACCTGTCCCCTCGAGTCGGTGAGCTGTACGCCGCGCAAGTAATTCTCGTGTTCGATGCCGCGCGAATACAGGGAATATCGCCCCTCTCGATCGCAGTGCCAGACGTACACCGCGTGGCCCGCCAGCGGCGCGCAGGACCGGTCCACGCCGCGCAGGCGGATCGAGAGCCGCAACGGCACGCCCGGCGCCGTCGTCGAGGACGACCCGAAGCTGCGCCGGATGTCGCTGCGCACGATCCCGCTCGACGGCAGCACGTTGGGCGCGCCGGTGCCGCCCCAGCCCGAACCATCCGCGGGAAAGGGACCGCCGGTCTCCTCGGGCGCCGGGGCGCAGACCCGGACGGACTCGTCGTCGAATGCCGCCGTGCGTTTCGCCATGGCGCGCAGACCCGTCAACAGCGCGGCGCTGCCCACGAATCCATGCAGCAGCCGCCGCCGTTCGCGCTGGCGCAGGGCCACGGTTCGCAGGTCGTCGCGCAGGGCGGGCGGGTGGCGGCCGGCCGCAGACTCATCCGAATGGGATCGATTCATGGTGGCTTCCGTGGGTTGACGACGTGAGACGCACGTTAAGTCACCCACGTGGCGCTGATTTGCCGCCGGGTGTCACGCGCGCACACACGCTGACATCCGGGCGGGGCAGGGTAAGATGGGCACGCCATGTCGCCGCCCACCTCCCCACGCAAGATCCGGCGATTGATGGCGGCGGGGGCCCTCCTGCTGCTTATCGGGACGCTGATTCTGGCGCCCCGCCTGCTCGAAGCCGATCGTTGGCGGCCCCGGGCCGTCGCCTACCTGGAAGCGAGCACCGGCAAGAAGGTCACCATGGGACGCCTGCAGCTGAGTTTCTTCCCCACGGTCACGATCCGCATCGACGATCTGGCGATCGAGAGCCCGCCGCTGTTTCCCCCGAGCGACATCCTCCGGGTGGCGCGGATCGAAGCGCGCATCGACCCCTGGGCCCTGCTGCGCCGGCAGGTGGCCATCCAGTCCCTGACGCTGCAACAGCCCCTGATCAATCTCGTCTCCGATCCCGACGGCCCCTGGAATTTCGAGAACCCCAAGGTGGGCGAGCGCTCGAGCGCGATCCGCATCGGCATGATCCGCCACGTCAGGATCGACCGCGCGCACGTGCTCATCGCCAACCTCCTGCCCACCGATGCCGCGGGTCCGGTGTTCTTCGAGGCCCGGGGACTGTCCACCGAACTGGAAGACGTCAATCCCGCCGCCATCGTCGACCCCAGGTCCACCTCGCTCGACGGTCAGGGAACCCTCGAGGCGGCGACGCTGCGTCTCGGTTCCATCGAGGCCACCGATCTGACCTCGTCGATCCGGCTGGAAGCGCGGCGCGTGGAGTTCGCCGGCGTGCATGCAAAGACCTACGGAGGCTCTTTGAACGGTTTCTTTTCAATGAAATTTTCAGGCAGACGAACCACGTTCACGAGCGCGGCGACGATGCAACACATCGACATGGCACGCCTGTTGGACGCGTTCGACAACGCGCGCGGCAAGATGACGGGCACCATGGAAGGTCGGTTGGAGATCGCCGGACAGATCGCGCACAACCCCCGGCCCTTCGAAGGGCTGGACGGCAGCGGCCACCTGACCGTGCACGACGGCCAGGTGCCGAGCCTGCGGCTCAATGCGAATCTCATGTCGCTCGCGCATTACAACGACCTGGGACCCGCCAAGAACGACCCCTCGTCGTTCAATCTCATCTCCGCCGACTTCGCGTTGAGCCACGAGCAGATCTTCAGCAAGCTCATCGACATCGACGGCTACGGGGTCGACATCGACGGGTCGGGCACCATCAGCGTGTCGGGCTCCGACCAGATCGACTATCGGGGCATCGCCGCGATCACCTCGAAGCAAGGCGTGGTCACGAATTTGTTCGCGCGCCTCGCCGGCGGCACGCTCAAGGACGGCAAGCTGTCGTTCCCGTTCCACCTCGGCGGCACCATCGAAAGCCCGGTCTTCTCCCACGGGAACTGATCGCGGCGCCGCTCACGCACCCACCCACCCCGGCGTCCGCTGCGGCTCGATCTGCAGCGCCTGCGACGCATCCACCTCGAGCCACAGGAAGGCGCCCGCGAACAACAAGGCGGCCATGGGCACGAACGGCGCATCGTAACTGCCGAAACGCTCGACCAGGTAGCCGTAGGCCACCGACCCCACGAAGCCGCCGAGCTGCGCGCCCGAGTTCATGAGTCCCACCATGGCGCCCACGTGCCGTTCACCGATGTCCAGGCACACGCCGAACACGGAGGCTTGCTGGAAGGTGATGGCGCCGTATACCACGGCGAGAAATACCACGGTCAGCATCTGCCCCCGGCACAGCATGGCCGCGAGCGTGAACGTGCCCGCCACGCTCAAGGCCGTCACGCCCAGCGTTCGACGGCCGCGCTTGCGTCCCAGGCGGCGCACCAGCGCGTCGCTCGCCGCACCCCCGGCCAGGTTCGAGAAGATGGCCACGACGAACGGCAATGCCGATAACAGCAGACTCGACT
>CAZZWZ010000087.1:0-11806 GCA_964657955.1 uncultured Steroidobacteraceae bacterium | reverse complement strand
TGCTGGCCACGGTGGACTACCACGCCGCGCGGGCGGCGGACGGCCGGGTGATGCGCCTGAGCTTCGGCGAGAATTCCGCCATCCAGATGTTCGACCGGGTCCCCTGGTGGCACTCCGCCGGCGTCTGGACGCCGCTGCTGGCGGCAAGCCTGGGTGTCCTGGTCCTCACCAGTCTGGCATGGCCCATCAGTGCCCTCACCCGCCGCCACCATGGCGTGGTCTCCCGGTTGAACGCAACGGACGCCCGGGCCTTGCGTCTGGTGCGATTCGCCTGCGTGGCCGGCGCCGCCGGATTTCTCGCCTGGATCCTGCTGATGCTCTCGATGACGTCCGATCTCGAACTGATCGCCAAGCTGCAGGGCTTGGTCAAGCCCTTGCACATCCTGTCACCCCTGGTCTTTGGCTCCGGCACCGCGCTGGGATTGTGGAATGGTTGGGCGGTGCTGCGCAGTCGCCGATCCTGGCTCGCCAAACTGTGGGCGGTCCTCATCGCCGCCTCTTTGTTGGTACTGCTGTGGGCCGCGCTGGCGTTTCACTTCATTTCCATGCGCGAGGGATTTTGAACGTACGTCGCGCTACGGCGGCGCATGGCGCTACGGCCCATCGCCGCGAGGCCGGCCGGTTGATGCCGGACTCATCGCGGCAATCCGGCGCGTCTGCGTCGTATTGGATCTGTCAGCTCGGCGGCTGGGGTCTCTTCACGGCGGCGAGACTCTACGGATCAGTGACCATGCTGCACCTCCCCTGGGTGCGGGCCGCCGCAGAGCTGCTGCTGCTGGATGGCAGCGCGCTCGCGCTCTCCCACTGGCTGCGGGGCCTCGTGCGGCGCCAGGGCTGGAGTTCGCTCGAGTTGGGGCGCCTGGCGGTCCGGATCCTCGGCATCAGCTGTCTGTTGGCGGTGCCGTTGGGTGCGATGACATTGAGCACCGATGTGTCCGCGCTGCAGGATGGCGGTCCTCCCGGCCGGCTGGCACAGCCCCTGCTGTTCGCGCTGCAGGTGGTGAACTGGGCCCTGGTGTTCGTGCTCTGGCTCACCCTCTACTTCATCGCGAGCGGGATTCGGTCGCGGGGTCTTGCCAGGCTGCGCGAATCCGAACTCGCGCGCGCCTTGCAGCTTGCGGAACTGCGCGTGCTCAAGAGCCAGCTCAATCCACACTTCCTGTTCAACGCGCTCAATACCGTACGCTCGCTCATCGCGGACGATCCCGCCGGCGCGCAGCGGGCGGTGACCCATCTCGCCAACACGCTGCGCTATACCTTGAACGCCGGGCGCGACGAATTGGTGACCCTGGCCCAGGAAATGGACATCGTCCGGGATTATCTGGCGCTCGAACATCTGCGATTCGAGGATCGACTGTCGGTCGACGTCGCGATCGCCGCAGAGACCGAGGAGATCAAAATCCCGGTGATGTTGTTGCAGACCGTGGTGGAAAATGCCGTCAAACACGGCATCGCCGCGCTCCCCGAAGGCGGTACCATCCGCATCTCGACCCATGTCGCGAACGAGCTGTTCTTCATGCAGGTTGACAATCCGCGGCCTGCCGCCGGCACCGGCAACCGCCATGACGGTATCGGACTGCGCAACGCCGATGAGCGGCTCAAGCTGCTGTTCGGTGCACGCGCGGGCGTGCGGCTCGATCTGTCCGACACCGCGATTGCCAGCACGCACATCGTCATCCCGCTTCCGCCATGAAGGTGATCATCGTGGACGACGAACCGCCGGCACGCCGCGAACTGCGCCGTCTGCTCGCGGATTACGCCTGGATCGAGGTCATCGCCGAAGCCGGTAACATCGACCAGGCCGCCTCCTTGATCGAGGCACTTGCGCCGGCATTGATCTTCCTCGACATTCAAATGCCGGGGGGATCCGGCTTCGAACTCCTGGGCCGGCTCGAGCACGTGCCGGACGTGATCTTCACCACCGCCCACGATGAGCATGCGATTCGCGCCTTCGAGGTCAATGCGCTCGACTATTTGTTGAAACCCATCGATCCCGCGCGTCTCGCGGTGGCTCTTGCCCGGGTCCTTCCCGGGCCATCCACCGGCGAGCGGCAGCCCGAACCTTCGTCCGGCGCAAGGCTCGAGCAGCTCTTCGTCCGTGACGGCCAGCGCTGCTGGTTCGTGCCGCTGCGCGAAGTGCGATTGATCGGTGCCGAGGGCAATTACGTACGTCTCTGGTGGGGTCAGGCCCGGCCGGTTCTCGGCCGGGCCCTGGCCGCGCTCGAACTGCGGCTCGATCCGGCGCGGTTCTTCCGTGCCAACCGCCGGCAGATCATCAACCTCGACTTCATCGAGAGCGTCGAGCTCGGCAGCAACGGCCGGCTGCACGCTCAGATGAAAGACGGACCCGAGGTGGAAATTTCGCGTCGGCAGGCGCGTTTGTTCAAGGCACGGACCAGCGTCTGAAGCCGCGCAACGGCGGGCGTCTCAATGTGCCGCCACCGGCGTGAACAACAGGTCCTGGTAGTCATAGCTGAAATCGGCCAGCGGTGAGACGGCCTTGAGCGTGATGCGCTCGACCGTTCCCTCGGCGCCCAGGCCAAACGTGACGTACGCCGGCTCGATGCTCTTGTCATCGAACCGGGTGATGAAGGTATCGTACTGCCAGTGCGTGAGGGCACCGCTCATTCGCGGCGTCGAACCAAAGTCGACCTTGAGTCCCTGCGGCCCCTGCGTGATCTCCAGCGGGCCGTACCACGGATCGCGGTAGGTCCCGGCATATCGTGCCGGCGGCAGCGAGGGTCCCACCTTCGCGGGATTTGCCGCCGTCGCACGGAATGTTTTCAGCGCCTCGTCGATCTTGAGCTTCTTGTACTCCCGGTATTCCTCCGGCCAGTGTCTCGCCGGCAATCCCAGGTAATGATCGAGCAGCTCGTACATCAGACCGGCGATCAACTCACCGTCCTCGCTGTTGATGAGAATCGAAAAACCGACATGTTTTTCCGGGATCAACACCACGGCCGCCTTGAAACCAAAGACGGCGCCGCCGTGCCAGACCATTTTGACGCCGTGATAATCACGGACATCCCAACCCAGCGCATAGGTGTTGAACAACGGCTCCGTATCCTTGAGCGCCGGGGACAGCGCATCGATCGGCTGCAACGTCACCGGCGTCCACATCTGCTCGTGCGCGGCGGCGCTGAACAGGCGACCGCCTCCATCCGGCAGTGCGCCGGCATCGAGCTGGATCCGCATCCAGCGCGCGAGGTCGTTGGCACTGACCGCAAGACCGCCGGCCGGCGCGGCATTGCGTCCCAGATCGTCACGCTCGTCCAGTGGCACCTGCGCGCCGACACCGCGAAACGCGCCATGGATCCGTGCATGTGGCTGTGCGCGGTTCGCGGTGGCGAATCGGCTGTCGTCATCCGTGGTCGAATGCAGCATCCCGGCGGCCTGCAACACCTGCTCGCGGGTGAACTTCTCCCAGCTGTCGCCGGTGACCGCTTCGATCAGCTGCCCGGCAACCATGTACAGGACATTGTCGTAGGCGAAACCGCTGCGGAAGCTCGTGGCCGGCTTGAGATGGCGCAGGCGTTCGACCGACTCGGCGCGGCTCAAGCGCGTTCGGGGCACGAACAGCAGGTCGCCCTCGCCCAGCCCCAGTCCGCTGCGATGCACGAGCAGATCACGGATGGTCATCTCGCGCGTGACCCAGGGGTCGTACATCTGGAAGCCCGGCAACCGGTCGGTCACCTTGTCGTCCCAGCCGATTTTTTTCCGATCGACCAGGATGCCGAGAGCCGCCACCGTGAATGCCTTGCCGGTGGAGCCGTTGGGGAAAATCGTGTCCGCATCGACCGGCTGCGGCGAGTTCAGGCCACGCACGCCGAAACCGCGGGCAAGCGTCACCTTGCCGTCCTCCACGATGGCGATGGACATGCCCGGCACGCCGGTTTGCTGCCGCAAACCCTCCACCCGATCCTCGAAGCCGGCGGGCGGCGCAGCCATGGCCGTGCCGCATAGCATTGCAAATGCCGCGAGCAGAATCGCTCTCACGGTTCGTTCCCGGACGATGGTCCTCCCCACACCTCCGGCCCGCTCCAGATCTCGCCATCGGCGTAGACGATGCTCGGTGTGCGGTCCCGGGACAGAAACGTCGGTCCATCGAGGTCCACCACATCGCAAAGCTGCCCGAGCACGAAGGCCGGCGCCATCGCCAGACTGGTACCCACCATGTTGCCGACCATGACCTTGAAACCACGCCGCTGCGCCTCGCGCGCCATCGCCAGTCCCTCGGTCAGGCCGCCGCACTTGTCGAGCTTGATGTTGACCACCTGGAAGCGCCCCACAAGGCCCGGAAGATCCTCGATGGTGAGTGCGCTTTCATCGGCCGCGATCGGCACCGTCGAGTGCACGCCGTCGAGGTCCGCTTCGCGGCCCCGCCGCAGCGGCTGCTCGAGCAACGACACCCGGTACGCAACCAGTGCGTCGAGCAGCGCGGCGAGCGAACCGATCGAATAGCCTTGATTGGCATCGACGCCCATCCATACATCCGGCCGCGCCTCGCGAACCGCCTGCACGCGGGCGATATCGAGGTCCAGCTGGCCCGTCAATTTCAACTTGAGCGCGCGGCCCTGCGCCCAGCGACGCGCACCCGCGGCCATGATCGCCGGGGCCTCCGCGCCCAGGGTGAACGTGGTGAGCAGCGGCTTGGGTGGCGGCAGGCCCGCCAGCTGCCAGACCGCCGGGCCGGCACGCCGCGCCTCCAGCTCCCACAGGGCGCAATCGACTGCATTGCGTGCGCCGCCGGGTGGCAGGAGTGCCTGCAAGCTGTCGCGATCGATACCGCGTTCGATGACCGGGCGGACTTCGGCAATCGTGGCAACCATGTGCGCCGCCGTGTCGTCGAGGTAGTACACGCCGGCGGCTTCACCGCGACCGCGATACACGCCGTCGTCGAGCGTGACCACGACCACCTCCAACACCTCGAAGACATGCCCGGAGATGCGAAACGGCGCCGCCAGATGGAGCGTCTGCACCTCGACCTGAAGCGTGAGCGCCGCCATCAGTAGTTCGACCCCACGCCGATCAGATGGAACGCGCAGCCCACCCACAGCACGACGCAGGCGGCAACGGTGAGCACGACGCTCCACAGCCTGGCCGGCCAGCGGCGCCGGGCGCCGAATACGCTGCGTAGGTTCCACAGGATCAACAGCGTGCCACCGATGAAGGCGGCGATGCCGAACAGTTCCACGGCATACAGCCAGGCGTCGGACTTGGACGTGAGATTCCCGACCCCTTTCATCAACCAGGCGATGAGCGCCACCCAAAGGCCGACCGCCGTGACGAGGAGTATCGCCCCGATCTTGCCGGCACGCATGGCCCGCAGCGCCGTACGCTCGAGCGGCAGCCGCGCGCCAAAGCGGCGTCTGACGATCGCGGCAATGGGCCATTGCAGGGCCGTGATGAGCAGCACGGCGACGCTCGCGGCAAACAGCGGCAGCAGCCACGCCGCGTCCCGATACCAGGGCACACGCTGGAAAACCATGAACGGCGACAGCAGATCGATGCTGAAACGCGCCACCTTGCCGTCGACGATCTGGGCGGCCAACCGCTCGTGATCCTCCATGTCGTACCAGAGGAACGGGCTGACCTCGGTCCATTGCCGCGGCTTGCCGTTCACGCCGAGGAATGGCAGCACCAGGCGTCCCTTCTCATCCACGCCCACCTTGACCTGGTCGACGAGGCCGACGGCCGCCAGGAAGTTCGATTGCGAGGCGCGCGAGTTGCCCCACCGGCCCTTGAGCATCGCGGCATGTCGCGCGGCGGTTGCGGTGTCGACCCGCTCGCCGGGTCGTGAGGCCGGATAATAGCGGTCGGCGAAATCGTCGAACAACGCAGTCCGCAGACTTCCCACGGCGCCATCCTGGCCGAGGCTGTTGAACGACACGTACAAACCCACGTTCTCCTCGAGAAACAGGTGCAACGAGGTGTGGAAGTAGTCGGTGTCGCCGAGGTGTCCGATTACCTCGCGGTCGTTCACATTGGTTTCGAAGAATCCCAGCTCCATTCGATTGAGCGGCGGCAGCAAGGTGAGCGGACTGTCGTGCATCGCCGCCGCCGTGTCGGCGCGCAGGATACGGTTGCCGTGATATTCGCCGCCCTGCAGCTGGGCGATCATGAAATGCGCCATGTCCTCGCCGGGAGAGGACATGGAGCCGGCGGGCGCGGGGCCGATGATCTCGAAGGGATACGCCTCGCCGGATCCCACCCGATACCCGTGGGACATCAGCGGCGCGAGCGCCGCGGGCAGCGGCTGGCGAAAGCTCGAATGCTGCATCTGCAACGGCTGGAATATATGCTTTTCGATATAGTCGTCGAATGTCTCGCCCGAGAGACGCTGCACGATGTAGCCGGCGAGCGACGCGCCGTAATTCGAGTACGCCGGCGTGGTACCGGGCGCGAACACGCGGGTCGGCACCCATTGCTTGAGCAGCGTCACGAAATCAGGCGAATGGGGATCCTCGGAAATGATGCCCTTGGCCTGTTCCTCGAATCCGGCCGTGTGCTGCATGAGATTGCGCATGGTGACCGGTTTGCCCTCACGCGGCGGGATCGTGAAGTCGAGATAGCGGTTCACGTCCACATCGAGATCGATTTTCCCCTGTTCGACCAGCTGCATCACCGCGGTCCACGTGAACAGCTTCGACACCGAACCCGGTCTGAACAGGGTCAGGCGCGGATCCACCGGTGTGTGCTTGGCGACATCCGCAAATCCGAACCCCCGCTCGCTCAAGATTTCGCCATCCTTGACCACCACGACCACGGCGCCGGCGATATCCGCGATTTTCAGCGCGTGAGGCATGTAGCCGTCCAGCCACGTGTTCAGATCGTCGGCCGTCAACGGGACCGGCACTGGCACCGCAGGTCCGGGCGCGGGTACCGATACAGGTGCGGGGCTGACCCCGGCGGCGATGAGCACACCCGGCAGCCAGGCCACCGCCAGAACGAGCCAAAACCCGGAGGAGGCCTTACGCATGGGCGCGTAGACAGGCATCGACCAGCCCCTCGAACGGCTCGCCGCCACGCATCACGTCGGCGACCGGCAGGCCCAGCCGCTCGCCCTCCTCGCGGAGCATGCGGTTCGCCGTCTGAGCGTCCAGTGAGGACGTGTTCAGATTGACCCCGGCGCAACGAACCGCCGGATTGACACGCCGGGCGAGGATCAGATTCAACTCGATGGTCTCGGCGAGGCCCGGCACCCGATAGCTCGGATAGCCGAGCAGGTATTCGCGCCCCGGCTCATGGCACACGACGATCACGTCCGGCTGGCTGCCGTGCAGCAGCCCGAGCGATACCGCGGCGTACGCCGGATGGAACAACGAACCCTGCCCTTCGATGACGTCCCAATGCGCGCCCGGCGCGTCCGGGCTCAACGATTCGGCGGCGCCCGCCTCGAAATCGGCAACCACTGCATCCATCGGCATCCCGCCGCCGGCGATCAGCATTCCGGTCTGGCCGGTGGCACGGAAATGCGACGGCACACCGCGCGCCGCAAAGGCACGCGCCAGCGCCAAAGCCGCATATTTCTTGCCAACCGCGCAATCGGTGCCCACGGTCAATAGTCGCTGGCCCGTCCGCTTGCGGCCGGTCGCAATCGGAATATTCGGCGGCGGCGTGCGCACGTCGATCAGGCGGCGGCCCAGGCGCGCCGCCGTGTCGCGAAGCGGCGCCACGTCGCCAAGCCGCGCGTGCATGCCGCTGATGAGGTCGAGTCCCGACTCGAGCGCTTCGACGAGGCAGGGAATCCATTTCTCGGCGATGACGCCGCCGGTATTGGCAACGCCGATGACCAGCGCACGGGCGCCCCGACCGCGGGCCGCCCCGGGGGTCAGGCGTGGCAGGCCGGTGGTCAGGGTGTTGCCGTCGCAGGCCCACTCGCCGACACAGCGCTCGGCGGCCCAGTCACGCAGACCGAAGGCCGTTTTCGCAAAGGCCTTGACCGTCACGTCGCCCAGAAACAGCAGATAAGGAGACGGCAGATCCGTCACAGCCGACGCGGCGGCCATGCGCGATTCTCGTCCGGCGTTCACTGCGTCCACCTCAGAATTTCGCCGACAACACAATACCGACCGTGCGCGGCTGGATGACGGTCACTTCGGAATAGGGTGCGCCGCTGCTCGCGTAATTGGTGATGCCGCGGGCGTCGCTCAGGTTCTTGCCGTACAGCGAGACGCGATAATGATCATTCTCCAGCCCGAACCGCACGGCAGTCGTGTTGTAGCTCGGCAGATCGACCTGGCCGGGAGTCGCGGCGGCAGAACTCGCGAAATCGGAGGTCCTCTTGCCGACGAAGCTCCAGGTCGCGCCGACGAAACCCTTGAAGGTGGCAAACGCGGGCCACTCATAGACGCCGTCGAGCGATGTCCCCCACTTCGGCGCGTACGGAAGCTCCGCCCCTGAGGCCGCGTTCAGTGCGGGCGCATCGGACGTGAGTTTTGCATCCGTGTAGGCGCCGCTCCACTGGAATGTCAGACCATGCAGCGGAACGTAGCCCACGGTCCACTCGAGGCCGTCGCTGCGCGCCGTGCCGCCGTTGCCGTTGATGCCGAAGCCGGCCACTTCCTCGAACAGTTGAATGTTCTTCCAGTCGACGTGGAACGCCGCAATATCGAGCGACAACGTCCGGTCGAGCAGCGTGGAGCGTACACCGAGTTCGACGTTGGTGGTTTTGTCCGCGCCGTACTGGTGCTCGACGGTGGCCGGGGCGCCCGGTGGGATGACATTGGGGCCCCCCGGCCGATAGCCGCTGGAGACGCGCGCATACAGCATCGTGTTCGCATCCATCTGCCAGCGCGGCGCCACCGAATAGGTGACCACGTTGCCGCTCGAAGTGCCGTTGACGACTTCGGGAGCGGGAGACAACGCCGCATTGAAATTCGTCGTCTGCAACGCGGTCTGCTGGTTGTGCGAATAGCGGCCGCCCACCTGGACGTCGAATTGCTGGTTGAAGTGATACGTGAGATCGCCGAATCCCGCCTCCTCCTTGTAGATCGAATCGATCACCGGCTGCTCGATGAGCCCGAGCAGCGTCGTTGCGGGGAGTGTGACGGCGTTCAGATGTTCATTGAGCTCGCCGGTTTCGCGGGTGTAATAGCCGCCCACCTGCCATTCGAGCCGATCCGATGCCGCCGAGGTGAGGCGGATCTCCTGGGTGAATTTCTTCAGGCCGACGTTGTCGTCGAGCGACGCGCCGGGGGCACCGCCGAAAAGCCCGCCGGCCAGGCCGCCGTACAACGGGGTTTCATCGCTGTCCGTGTCCGCGTTGAGAACGCCGTAGCTCGTGCTCGAGAGAACGCGCAACGGTCCCGCGTTCCAATCGATGGTTGCATTGTAGTTCTCATACTTGAAATTGCTGGGCTCCGGGAGCGAGCGTTCCTGGGTCAGGTTGCCGTACAGCGGCCGCAGCGTGACGGGGTTGATGTCGACCACGTTCGTGCCGCGGTAGCTGGATTGCTGCGAGGTGGCGGTCAGGCGGATCGTCAAATCGTCGGTTGGCGCGGCCAGCAGCGACGCGCGACCGCCTGACTTGTGACCGTCATTCAGACGGGCCACGCCCCGCGCCGGATCATCGACATAGCCGGGCACGTCTTCATCGAAACCGCTGATCCGGAATGCCATTTTATCGCCGAGCGGCAGGTTCAAGGTGGCGTGCACTGCGCCGCCGTCACCGCCGTGCGCGACACTCTCACCCGAGATTTCGCCGGCTCCCGAGAAGCTGCCGAGCACCGGTGCATTGGTGACGAACTTCAGCAGGCCGCCCTCGGTGTTGGCGCCGTACAGCGTGCCTTGCGGGCCGCGCAACACCTCGATGCGCTGCATGTCCCAGGTGTCGAGATCGCCGGTGTTGGTCGAGCCGTTGAGCAACGCCGTGCTCGAGCCGAACGGCGTCTCGTCGACATAGACCCCCACGGTGGATCCGACGCCGCCCGCATTCTGGCCGCGCAGCGTGAGCCGCGTGAGTCCGGGCTGAGAACTCGCCAACGACAACCCGGGCACGAGCGCCGCGTAGTCCGCGAACGAGCGGTCCTGCAGGTCGTCCAACGTCTGCCCGCTGATCGCGGTGACGCTCATGGGCACCACGGCGAGCGGCTCTGCCCGCTTCTCCGCGGTGACGATGACGGTTGCCAGTGAATTGTCGCCGCCGTCCACCGGCTGCGCCGCGTCCACCGCGGCGGCGTTGCGCAGGATGAAGGGACTCAACAGGCCGAGTGTGGCCAGGACTCTCACTCTGAGCGTACGTTGCATGCGCGTTATCCCTTCGATGACGTCGGACATATCTCTACCCAGAAATAATAGTCCTGTATGGAGAATTGCTCAATATTTTTTTCCATACAGGTACAACATGAGAGTTGCTACACTTCGCCGATTCCATGGCGTGTTGACCCGCCGGGCGTCACGGGTATGCTGCGCCGGGGGCTGATGCACCCGTCGACCGAACCTGCGAACCAGTCTTATGGATATGAAAACCCGGCACTCGACCCTCGGCAGCCTGCTGCGTTCACTGCGGCTGCGAAACGGCTGGACGCTGAAGGAGATGAGTGAGCGCACGAGCATTCCGGTGTCGACGCTGTCGAAGGTGGAACATGACAGTCTCACCCTGAGCTACGACAAGCTGGTGCAGCTCAGCCAGAAGCTCAACATCCGCATCTCGGAATTGTTCGCCGATTCGCCCGACACCGCCGAGCCGGCCGTCACTGCAAGGCGCAGCATCGGTCACCTGCAGGATGCGGTGCGGGTCAACACCAAGAACTACGACTATCACTACCTCTGCCCAGAACTGCGCAGGAAACGCATGATTCCCATCTTGACGCGAATCCGCGCCAAGAGCGCCGAGGAATTCGGCGAACTGGTACGCCATTCCGGCGAAGAATACATCTACGTGCTGGAAGGCCAGATCAAGGTCCATACCGAGTTCTATGATCCCGTGGTGCTCAAGCCGGGCGAGTCAATTTACCTGGACAGCAACATGGGGCACGCCTACGTGACCGCCGATGGCTGTGAGGAAGCCACGGTGCTCGGTATCTGCTCGAGTACGGACGAGAGCCACATGGAGGCGTTGATGTCCCTGCATGGCGACCCCGCCGTCGCGAAATCGGTGCGCTCCCCTCCCGCAACCCGTCCGCCGCCGCGGCCCGCCAAGAGCCGTAAGCGCTAGCATGGCGCGCCCGATTCGCATTCAAATCCAGTCGAAGGTTTTTCCCATGTCACGACGAACGAGTCTTTTTGCGCTGATCATCCTGCTGCTGCCGATTCTCGGCGATCGAATGGCCGGCGCCGCATCTCCAACCAGCGACAGCGCGCGCGTGACCCGCGTGCTGGCGAAGACACCAGTGATCGACGGGCACAATGATCTGCCGTGGGAGATTCATGACCGGTTCGCGGGGAAACTCTCGGGCATCGATCTGCTCGGCAACACCGCCGCCCTCGCGTCGGGGGATGCCATCGGCCTGATGACGGATATTCCAAGGCTGCGCCGCGGCGGCGTCGGCGGCCAATTCTGGTCGGTGTGGATACCGACCGAGGTGCAGGGTCCGGCCGCCGTCCAGCTCACGCTGGAGCAGATCGACATCGTGCGAAACATGGTCGCGCGCTATCCCAAGGATTTCGAAATGGCCTATTCAGCGGCGGACATCCGCCGCATTCACCAGGCCGGCCGCATCGCCTCCTTGATCGGCATCGAAGGCGGACACCAGATCAACGATTCGCTGGCCGTTCTCCGGCAGATGTACGTGCTGGGCGCGCGTTACATGACCCTCACGCACAGCGTAAACAACGACTGGGCGGACTCCGCCACGGACACGCC
>CAZZWZ010000086.1:0-11811 GCA_964657955.1 uncultured Steroidobacteraceae bacterium | reverse complement strand
TGACGTCAGACGCCAAAACGTCACAAATCAAATATCAAACATCATTCGGACGGCCCCCACAACGCCGCCGGCAGCGGCTCGCCAGCCGCCTCCAGCGCTCCGGCACCCGCGCGGGGCTCACCTGCCATCGGTGCGAACGGGCCTTGAAGGCATGCGCGTCGTCAGCGCCCGCGGCCGAATCGGCGCGCCGGCTCACCCGCGGTCGGCGCGGCCGCTCTCGGCGAGGCGCCGTTCGACTTCCAGTCGGTCCTGTTCGGCCTGTGCCTTCTTGCGCGCGATCTCCTCCAGCATCACCTTCATCCACTCGCTGGTGGGCGCCGCGCCGCCGGACGGCTGTGGTGCCCCACGATGCTCGTCATAACCACCACGCTCGTGCCCGGCCGGCGCTACGCGGCGCATGCGCTCCTCGTCGTCTGGGCTGTTCATTGCGATTCCCGGTTATTCATCGGACTCATCGGACGCTGGATTCACCACCGGGTCGAGCGCGGCGGCGGTTTCGGGATGATACCCGGGCCGGGCCAGCGCGTAGACCCGCTTCGCCTGCGCCGCGCCCGCGGGCGTCTTCATCATGGCTTCGTACAGGGGAACGACGAGCTTCTGGCGGCCGATCCGTTGCAGATATTCCTCGAGCCGGACGTAACCCGGTTGATACTGATGGCGGATCACCAGCAGGAACCAGCTGCGGCCGATTTCCGCATTGGCCGAGCGCGTCAACCCGAACGCCTTGTCGAGCTCGGTCATCCGGGCCGTGGCCAGGCCGGGCGGCATGTTGTCCAAGAAATACAGCCATTGCTGGGCCGTCCAGCCGGCCGTAACCGCCTGCAGTTGTTTGACGGCGATCCGTCCGCCGAGCCAGGCCTCGCGCGTGTCGTCCACCGGGGCAAATTGGTCCGACGTGGGCAGCACCGCATCCGCGGGAACCCCCGGCCCGCTCACCCACTGCATCACCTCGTCGCGCGACACGATGCCCGGGTTGGGATCCAACAAATGCTGCTGTACATACCCGAGGAACTGTTCGGTGGTGATGCTCTGGAAGGCGAAGTGCTCGAAGTAGCCACGCAGAAATTCGTCGAACCGTTCGCGACCGAACCTGGCGTCCAGATACGTCAGGAACAAGCGGCCCTTTTCGTACGGCACGTCGTTGAACGCCGCCGCCGGGTCCCGCCCCCGCAGATCGACGGCGAGGGCCTGATCCGCCGGTTTGAGCTTCACCAGTTCATCGCGCAACGCGCGCAGGCCGAGCACCCGCTCCATCCGATCGCGCGGCTCGCCGTACACCGCGTCGACGATGCGGCTCTCCAGGTAATCCGTGAAACCTTCATTGAGCCAAAGATCGCGCCACGTCGCGTTGGTCACCAGATTGCCCGACCAGGAATGCGCCAGCTCGTGCGCGATCACGGACACCAGGCTCTTGTCGCCCGCGATCACCGTCGGCGTGATGAAGGACAGGCGTGGATTTTCCATGCCGCCCACCGGGAAGCTCGCCGGCATGACCAGGATGTCGTAACGCCCCCAGCGGTACGGTCCGAAGAGTTTCTCCGCCGTCTCCATCATCGACTCGGTATCGGCGAACTCCCTGGCCGCGGCCTTGATCACCGACTTCTCGGCGTACACCCCCGTGCGCGGGCCCGTGGGCTTGAATTCCAGGTCTCCCACCGCGAGCGCGATCAGATACGAGGGGACGGCCTCCGGCATGTCGAAGGTATAGACGCCGTTGCGACCGGAGGCCGGGTCGTGTTTCGCGCTCATCACCGCGACCACGTCGGCCGGCGTGTGAATCGTGGCCGAATAGGTCATGCGCACCTGCGGCGTATCCTGCAGGGGAATCCAGCTGCGCGCGCCGATGGGCTCGGATTGCGTGAAGAAGAATCCCGTGCGCTTCCCGCCGTTCTGTCTGGCCGTCAGCCATTGCAACGCCGGCGCCGTGGGCGAGGTTTCGTAGTCGATGCGCACGAACGCCGGCTTGCGCGACGGCGGCAGGTCGATCACCAACGCCTGGCCGAGAACGGGATCGCGTCTCTCGAAGTGGAAGGGCCGGCTCACCCAGGTGGTCTCGGTCTTGGCCGTGGCCCCCAGCACGTCCTGAGCTTTGACCGTGACGTCCGTGACGTTCAGATCCCGCGAATCGAGCACCAGCTGCGTGGCCGTGGGATCGAGACGCTCGATCCGAAGACCCGCCGTGCCGCGCAGTTGCTTGAAGAAAGGATCGACGCGCAGGTCCAGTTCCAGCCGCGTCACCCGGAACTGTTCGACGTTGGCGAACGAATGGTAGTCCAGCCCCGGCTGCAGGGGCGTGAGGTCCGCCGCCGGTCGCGCCGTTCCCCACGCGAGGGCCGCGAGCAACAAAGCCGCGCGACGTTGCCGATGAATGCTCACGGAGGGTTCCGGACGCTTATTGCGTGGACGGCGACCCGCTCACGGGCGGCGCCTTGGACTGTCCGCCCACCAGTTCGTCGAAGGTTTTTTCATCGACCAACAGTCCCGATTTGCCGTCCCAGTTGGAGCCCGACGGCAGCGCGTTCTCCACCAGCAGGGATTGCGAGAGCGTCGCGTCCACCCCGGTGCTCTCGCCGTTGACCGGCACCGCCAGCGCCCGCGGCGTGTGGGCTAGATCGCCCACCAGCTGCCAGTCGATGTCGTCCTGTACGGAGATCTCGCGGCGCGCCTTGGGGTTCAATAAACGCGTGAGCAGCCGCTGCCGGTTCTTGCTCCAGTCCCGCGAATCGTCCTCCATCACCGCATATGCCTGGAAATACGTGACGCCGTCGCGCCGGCCGAACAGGTAGGGCTGGTTGACCACCGTGACCTTGGTGCCGATGGGGATGAGATCGAAGAACACGGCGATGTCCTCGGGATACAGCCGCATGCAGCCGTGGCTGGAACGCATGCCGACCCCGTAGGGCTTGTTGGTGCCGTGAATGAGGTAGCTCGGCCAGCTCAGGCGGAACATGTGCTGACCCAGGGGATTGTCCGGCCCCGCCGGCACGGTGGCCGGCAGGACGTCGCCGTTCTCGGCATGCTCGTCGCGCACCGATTTGGGCACCACCCACACGGGGTCCTTGGTGCGGCTGACGATCTTGGTCGTGCCCTCCGGCGTGCGCCAGCCCACCCGCCCGATGCCGATGGGATGGGTGTACACCACCTGCCGCGGGCTCTTCTTGTGCGGCGGGTAGTAGTAGATGCGCATGGCGGCGACATCCACCACCACGCCCTCGTGGGGCGCCGCCGGCAGGATGAACTGCGTGGGAACGATCACCTCGCGGCCCACCCCCGGCAGCCACGGATCCACCCCGGGGTTGGCCAGCAGCATCTCCTCGTAACCCACGTCGAAACGTCTGGCGATGTCCGGGAGGGTGTCGTCCTTGCCCACCACGGTCTTCTGGACGTAGCCCACGATCTCGGTGTCCGCCTCGATGTCGAAGCGATGCGTGGCGGCCGGTTTGGGCAGTTGCACCACGGGCGTCGGGGGTGGCGGGACCGGTGCGGGAGGTGCCGCCGGGTGCAGCAGCGCACACCCGGCGGTGAGTCCCAGGATCATGGATCCCAGCGCCAGGCCGGGGAGAACCCCCCGCAACGATTCGCTTCGCATAGCCATGCGCTTATCTACAGCAAAGTCGGCCGATCAGGCAATTGATTGTGCGAAGCGACAGGTGCCTCGGCAGACCCGCCGGCCGGCTGAGCTGCGGTGGGGAAATGCCGCGCGAGCAGCGTACCCACCGCATCCACGCCGGCGATGGCGCCCGCCTGGTAACGCCCGGCCCGAAAATGCGCCTCCATGAGCCGGCACACGCCCTCCCACTCCGCGGCGCTGACCCGGCCCTTGAGTCCCCGGTCCGCGACGATTTCCACGTCCCGATCGGCCAGTTGCACGTACACCAGCACGCCGTTGTTGTGCTCGGTGTCCCATACCCGGAGGCGCGAGAACACGTCGAGGGCACGGGCACGCGGGGTCAGTTCGTTGAGCACGTGCACGGGTGCCAGCGAGGTCTCGATGGCGAAGCGGATTTCGCCCGCATGCGTGCGCTCCGCCCGCGCCACGGCCTGCTCGATGGCATCCAGGGTGCTGCTCGGGAACAGCATGCGCGTGCGCCAGTGGGGCGCCGCGACGTGCCGGAGCAACCGCCGTAGTTGCATCACCAACTCCCCGAGGCGCCGCCGCCGCTGAAGCCGCCGCCACCGCCGCCGAACCCGCCGCCGCCCCCGCCTCCCCGGCCGCCCGAGCCCCCGCCCAGACCGCCTCCCCAGCCGCCGAATCCGCCTCCCCAGCCGCCGCCGCCCGACCAGCCGCGCGACGAGCCGAGCAGCATGGCGAACAGGAAGCCCAGCACGCCGGCACCCACCCCGATGGGGAGCAGGTGGCTCAGCAACCAAGCGATCACGCCCGCGAGACCGCCCGTGGCCAGCGAGCCGAACAATCGCCCGAAAATGCTGCGCAACACGCCGCTGGCGACGAACACCACCACCAGCAACAGCGGCAGCACGCTGCCGAGATCGCCGTGACGCTCCCATTTCTTGTCCGGCTCCGGCAGGGGCTCCCCGTTGACCACGGACACCATTTGATCCACCCCGGCCGTCACCCCGCCGTCGTAGTCACCGGTCTTGAAGTGCGGGGTGATGGTGTCGGTGATGATGCGGTTGGCGGTGGCATCGGGAAGCGCCCCTTCGAGCCCCCGTCCCACCTCGATTCGAACCCGCCGATCGTTTTTCGCCACCAGCAGAATGGCCCCGTCGTCGACCCCCTGCCGCCCGAGTTTCCATTGATCGGCCACCCGGATGCCGTATTGCTCGATGTCTTCCGGCTGCGTGCTGGGCACGATGAGCACCGCGATCTGGCTGCCCTTCTGCGCCTCGAAGGCCGCGAGCTTGCTCTCCAGGCGATTCACCGCTTCACCGGAGAGCGTACCGGTCAAGTCCGTGATCCGCGCCGTGAGCGCGGGCACCGCCACGTCCGCGCGGACGCTCCATGCGGCGGACAATGAAACGACGACCGTTGCCCAACGGCCGAGCCGCGACGGGGAATGCACGGCGGCGATGGGTGCCAGGACGAACCGCCTCAGTGGGCGGGTGCCGGCGGCGGAGTCGTGCCCTGCACGGCAGTGCCCGGCGCGGCGGTGCCCGGCGGTGCCCCCGGCTGCGGCGCGCCGCGCCCGCTCATGGACGGCGCCGTGGCGGACGGCAGGGCGCCGGCCGACGGACCGCCGAAGTCCACCGACGGCGGCTTGGAGATCTGCGCTTCGTTCTCCACGGCGAAATTGGGTTTCGGCTGGTAACCGAACATCTTGGCGGTCAGGTTGCCCGGGAACGAGCGCACCGTGACGTTGTAATTCTGCACCGCTTGAATGTAGCGGTTGCGGGCCACGGTGATCCGGTTCTCCGTCCCCTCCAGCTGCGCCTGCAGATCGCGGAAATTCTGATCGGATTTGAGCGTGGGATAGTTTTCGCTCACCACCAGCAGGCGCGACAACGCGCTCGACAACTGGCCCTGCGCCGCCGTGAACTTCGCGAACGCCGCCGGATCGTTGACCAGTTCGGGGGTGGCCTGCATCGAGCCCACCCTGGCGCGCGCCTCGGTCACGCCCAGGAGCACCGCCTGCTCCTGCGCGGCGTAGCCCTTCACGGTGTTGACCAGGTTCGGGATCAGGTCCGCGCGACGCTGGTACTGGTTCAACACTTCGGACCAGGCCGACTTGACCTGTTCGTCCTGGGACTGCATCGCGTTGTAACCGCAGCCCGACACCAGGAGGCAGGCGAACAACACCAAGGCCCACGCCGATTTACCCATGCTCATCCCCTTTGTCACGCGTCGGACCCGACGGCATGACCCGGAGTCTATCACCGGCGAAAAGAGTGCCCCGGGCAAAAAAAAGCCCCGGGCGAAGCTCGGGGCTGAGGTGCGGACTTCAATGAAGGGAAGTAAAGCCCGCTAGGGGATCGAAACGGTCGGCCGGGTCACGGCCGGTTGGTCTTGAACGTCAATGCAGCTGGTGCCACTGCAACACCTGGATGTCGGTCTCCTCCAGATCGAAACTTCGCGCCAGCATCTTCGCGATGTCGCGGTTGCCGCGCACCTTCGCGGAATGGCCCAGCAGTTCGACGACTCCGCGATACTCGCTGTATTCGATGGCGTCCTCCGACTGCGCGATGAAGTGCGTGTAGTATTTGGCGCTCATGGGTCGACAGCTTAAAGACATCCGCCCCCGTGGATCTGTGAGCAATCGCTCAAACGACGGCCGTACGGGCAGAAGCGGTTCACGTCCTGGGACATTCGCTGCGCACCACGTCCATTCCTGAGATTCCGCTCTGCAACATGTCACGCTATCGCCCGCCCATCATCCCCGGTTCCAAGTACATCACGCCCGAGGGCGCCCGGCGGATGCGCGAGGAACTCGACCGGCTGTGGCGCGAAGAGCGGCCGCGCGTCACGCTCGCGGTCTCCGAGGCCGCCGCACAGGGCGACCGCTCGGAGAACGCCGAATACACCTATGGGAAGAAACGGCTGCACGAGATCGACCGTCGCGTGCGGTTCCTGCGCAAGCGCCTCGAGGGCATGACGGTGGTCGACACCGTCGCGCACGACCGGCATCGCGTCTATTTCGGCGCCTGGGTCCAGGTCGAGTCGGAAGACGAACGACGCTGGCACCGGGTGGTCGGCCCCGACGAATTCGACATGGCCGCCGAGTACATCAGCATGGACTCTCCGCTGGGACGCGCGCTGCTCGGCAGGCGGCTCGACGAGGAAGTCACGGTGGCGCTTCCCACCGGCTCGGATACGCTGGTCGTCGCGGCCATTCACTACGGCCCCGCGCCGCCTCGGCCCCAGCCGGCGGAGCGCGGCGCGGATGGGTGCGCGCCGCCTCCCGGTTCCGGGACTACACCACGCGGACGTTCTTGAACTGCCAGGGGTCCGCGCGATCGAGGTCCTCCGCGAACAGCTCCTCGCGCTGGAACAGCGGCGTCCAATCCGTGTATTCCCCCGCCACCGTCCCGAGATAGGGCATGCAGATGGCGAGCGGCCGCTGGAAATCCATCTCGTCCGGCTCGACGATCCCGCGATTCGGATGTTCCATGGCCCAGATCATCCCCGACAGCGCCGCGGCGGTCACCTGGAGGCTGGTGGCGCTGTTGAACGGCGCGAGTTCGCGCGCCTGGTCCACCGAAAGGCGCGATCCGAACCAGTAGGCGTTCCTGGCATGACCGGCCAGCAGCACGCCCAGCTCGTCGACGCCGGACGTGATCTCGTTCAACAGGATGCGTTTGCGCGTCTGCAGATGCCAGTTGTGACCGGCGAATTCGTGCACCGACAAAACGGCATCGTCGCAGGGATGGTAGGCGTAATGGGCCGTGGGCCGGTAGACCACCCGGTCCCCCTCCTTGACGGTGTAATAGTCGGCGAGCGAGATGGCCTCGGAATGCGTGATGAGAAATCCATGGAAACATCCGGCCTTGGGGGTCCAGGTGCGCACCCGTGTGCTGGCGCCCGGACGGTTCAAGTAGATGGCGCAGCCCGATCCGGCCGTGTGCCGTCCGCCGTCGGACGGGAAGTGTTTCTCGTGCGTGCCCCAGCCCAGTTCGGCCGGCTGCGCACCCTCGCTCACGAATCCGTCCACCGACCAGGTGTTGACGAATTCGTCCGCCGCCTTCGGCACGTTGGCCACCTGGCTGTCGCGCTCGGCGATGTGCATGACCTTGATGCCCAGCGTCTGCGCGAGCTTCGCCCACGCGTCCCGGGTGGCCGGTGCGCCGGCCTCCACCCCGGTGTCCTTCGCGATGTTGAGCAGCGCCTGCTTCACCAGGTGGGAGACCAGACCCGGATTCGCCCCGTGCGTGAGCACCGCGGTGGGCGCGGTCTTGCTCCAGTTGCGCAGATTCAAGGCGGCCAGTCGCATGGTGTAGTTGCTGCGCGAATCGACGCTGGCGCCGGGATCGACGTACCCGCCCGCCCAGGGCTCGATGCAGGTGTCGAGATACAGGGCGCCGCGTTCCCGCGCGAGCTCCACCAGGGCCACGCTGGAGACGTCCACCGACAGATTCAGCAGGAAATCCCCCTGGCGCAGCAGCGGCTCGAGAACCTGCCGGTGGTTCTCCCGGGTCAGGGTGGCCTTGACGAACGCGACCCCGAACTGCTCGGCCTCCGCGCGCCCCGCATCCGCGGCACTGACGATGGTGATGCGATCCGCCGAAGTGCCGATGTGACGCAAGATCAGCGGCAACACCCCTTGTCCGATGCTGCCGAAACCGACGAATACGATCCTGCCCGCAAAATTCACATGCACTTCGTGTCTGGTCATTTTTTGTTTCCCAATTGACTTATTCCTGGATGGTTCGAACGATTGCGCCGCGGCACCGAACGGTCCCGCCACGGCATAGCGCCCACCGGGATTGCTCCGCGGCGGGTGGTCGACGCCAGCCTACCTGGCTGCGCGTATTTTGCTCAAGTTTCCGACGATTTTCGCCAGTGAGGAGGGTAGGTCCGCTCGTAGCCGGGCAGCGCTTCGATGCGATGAATCCACCGCGCCAGCGCGGGGTAATTCCTCTCCATCGGCAGGAAGCGCGCGCCCAGTTCCCTGGCGGCCGGCTTGTCCAGTGCCCGGCGCAGCAGCTGGATCCACGGGAAGATCACCATGTCCAGGGCCGAATAATGGGCGCCCACGATCCATTCCTCCTTGCTCAGGCGTCCCTCGATGGTGCGCGCCTCGCGCGCCACCACGTGCATGGCCTCGGTGAGCGCATCCACGGCCCCGCTCACCCGGTCGGTGAACACGGCGGCGATGATCTTCTGCAGGTAGGGCTCGGCGTAGGCCTGGAACTCGCAGATCACCCGCATGATGACCCCCGCCTCCTCGGGACTGGTGCCGAAGATGGGCGTCCGCGGATATTTCTCATCCAGATAATAAAGAATGGCCACCGACTCGAACACCACGTAGTCGCCGTCCTTCAATACGGGAACCCGTCCCCGCGGATTCATCCGCAGCATCTGCGGCGACTGGTGCTCCTGCTTGTCGAAGTGCAGCACCTGCGATTCGAACGGCAGTCCCTTGTGCTCCAACGCCAGCAGCACCCGCCACGAAAACGGGCTGCCGCTGCCCCAGTACAGAGTGAGTGCCATTCCGCAATTGTAACGGTAAGCGCGGCCGGCATCGCGCTAAGCTCCGTCCATGAGCGACCACCCCACCGACCTGGCGGCGTTGCACGCCCCTTTCCCCGCGGCCACCGGCTCCGCGCGGCCGTCCACCGCACTGCTCCTACGGTGATCCGCGCCTTGCAGTCATTTACATGACGCAGCAATTTGTTATGGTGCGCGCCTCATGAACACACCCATCAAAACCCCGGCGGCGAATCTCGCCTGGAAGATCGGCGACTCGCTGGACCTTTATCAAACCGAGGCGTGGGGCAAGGGCTACTTCTCCATCAACGCCGCAGGTCACGTGGTGATCCGGCCCAGCATGGACCCGGCTGAGGAGATCGATCTGTACGACGTGGTCCAGGGGCTCAAAGCCCGCGACCTTCACACCCCGGTGGTCATACGTTTCTCGGATATATTGGCGCACCGCCTGCGCCACATGGCCGATGCGTTCGGCTCCGCCATCGCCGAGAACGGTTATCGGAATCGCTACGCGGCCGTGTTCCCGATCAAGGTGAACCAGCAGCGCCTGGTGGTCGAGGAGGTCTACCGGTACGGCAAGGAGTTCGGCTTCGGCCTCGAAGTGGGCTCGAAGCCCGAGCTGCTCGCCGTCATGTCCATCACGGAGGATGCGCCGGATCGCATCGTGGTGTGCAACGGTTTCAAGGACGACAGCTACATCGAGGCGGTCATCCTCGCCACCAAGCTCGGCCGCACCATCATTCCGGTGGTGGAGAACTACGAGGAAATCCACCTCATCCTCAAGCACGCGGAACGCTACGCGGTGCGGCCGAAGATCGGCGTGCGGGTCAAGCTCGCCAGCGAAGGGGCCGGCCGCTGGCGCGAATCCGCCGGCGAGAAGTCGAAATTCGGCCTGTTCATCAGCGAGATCCTCGACCTGTTCGCCCTGCTCAAGGAGCGCGACATGCTCGACTGCCTGCAGCTCGTGCACTGCCATCCGGGCAGCCAGCTGCAGGACATCCGTCGGGTGAAGGATGCCATCAATGAACTGGCCCACGTCTACGCCGAGCTGAAGATCATGGGCGCGGGCCTGGAGTACATCGACATCGGCGGCGGTCTCGGGGTGGACTACGACGGCAGCGGCACCAACTACGAATCGTCGATGAACTACACGCTGAACGAGTACGCGAGCGACGTGGTGTACCGCATCAAGAGCGTCTGCGACGCGCGCAGCGTGCCGCATCCCATGATCGTGAGCGAATCGGGACGCGCCATCGCCGCCCACCACAGCCTGCTGGTGTTCGACATCCTGGGGGCGTCCCGGCTGGACCGCTTCAAGGTGGCGGGCACTCCGGAGGCGGACTATCGCGGCACGGAGGAACTGCCGCAGCCCGTGCGCGATCTGTTCGACAGCTACAAATCCGTGAACGAGCGGCGGCTGGTCGAGTGCTACCACGATGCCCTGCAGGCCCGGGAGCAGGCGCTGCAGATGTTCAACCTGGGTTATCTCAGCCTGCAATTCCGCGGCCTGGCGGAGCAGCTCTACTGGGCGACTTGCACCCGCATCCGCGATTACTGCCGCAAGCTCGACCGGGTGCCGGAAGAGCTCGAAAATCTCGAAGAGATGCTGAGCGACATCTATTTTTGCAATTTCTCCATCTTCCAGTCGCTGCCCGACAGCTGGGCCATCGGCCAGTTGTTCCCCATCATGCCCATCCAGCGGCTGGCGGAAAAACCCACGCGCAACGCCGTCCTGGCCGACATCACCTGCGACTCGGACGGCAAGATCGACCGCTTCGTCCATCCGCGCGTCACCAAGCGCACCCTCGAGGTGCACGAGCTCGCGCCGGGCGAGGCCTACTACCTGGCGGCTTTTTTGGTTGGCGCATATCAGGAGACGCTGGGCGATCTGCACAATCTGTTCGGCGACACCCACGTCGTGCACATCCGGCTGCGCGCCGGCGGCGGCTGGTGGATCGAGGAGATCGTCAAGGGCGATACCGCGAACAAGGTGCTGGAATATATGGAGTACGACACCGACGAGTTGTATCCGGGCATCGCGCGGGATTGCGAGCGTGCAGTGCAGGAGGGGCGGATGACCCTCACCGAGGCGCAGGCCGTGAAACGCTTCTATGAAAACGAGCTCAACGGCTATGCCTATCTGGAGGTGGAATAGGCCTGGTATTCCAGGTCGAATCACGTTTTTCCGCGTTTGCCAACGATAAATCCCTGGCGTAGAGTCGAGATTAGGGTCGTTCCCTAAGCTTGAATTGGCAAAGTGCACGACTGAAGGTACAGGCCGCGATGCGAGAGGATTGGCGGGTCGGCCTGCGTGTTGAAACCGCGTGCTAGCGGCTTGACAGCACCTTGCGCGCATTGTCAGTGAGATCAGTGGAATGACGACGATTTACGTTGGCAACCTGCCGTTCACGGCCACCGAGGATGAGGTGCGCAGCCTGTTCGAGCGCTACGGCAAGGTCGATTCCGTCAAGCTCATCAACGATCGCGAGACCGGGCGTCCCCGGGGATTCGCCTTCGTCGACATGAGCGCGGGAGAAGCTCAGAACGCGATCCAGCAGACCAACGGCTTCCAAATGGGCGGGCGCCCGCTGCGCGTGAACGAGGCCCAGGAACGCGCGCCGCGCTCGAAGCCGCCGGGCGGCGGCGGTGGCGGCGGCGGCGGGCCACGACGCTGGTAGGCTCGCCGGCTGTCGCTTAGTTTGCCGGCT
>CAZZWZ010000085.1:9664-11902 GCA_964657955.1 uncultured Steroidobacteraceae bacterium | reverse complement strand
CCATCCGAACATCGTGACCATCTACGACGTGGGCGAAGAACGCGGCCTGGCTTACATCGCGATGGAATACCTGAAGGGCCGACACCTGAGCGACTTCGCCGGTGCCAACAATCTCCTGGAACCGCGCAAGGTGCTGGACGTGATCGCGCGTACGGCGGACGCGCTGGGATTCGCGCACAAGCAGCAGATCGTGCACCGCGACATCAAACCGGCCAATCTCATGTTCGACCCCGCCACGGACGTGCTCAAGATCACCGACTTCGGCATCGCCCGGCTGTCCGGCGCGGGCAGCACCCGGACCGGCATCGTGCTCGGCACGCCGTCCTTCATGTCGCCCGAACAGCTCGAGGGTCGCGGCGTGACGGGGCACTCGGACCTGTTCTCCCTGGGCGTGAGCCTGTTTCAAATGCTGACCGGTCATCTGCCGTTCACCGCGGATTCCATGACGGGGCTGATGCAGCAGATCGCCGAAGCGCCGCACCCGCCGCTGCGCGCCTACCGGCCCGACCTGCCGGCTTGCGTGGAAAGAGTCATCGACCGCGCGCTCGCCAAGACGCCGGAAGCGCGCTTCGACTCCGGCGCCCAGATGGCGGCCGCGCTGCACGATTGCATCGGCCGCATTCCCAGCGGTGCGCCGTGAACCGCCGGCCCCGATCGCTGCTTCCGGCACGCGTTCCATGAGTCTTCGCGGAAAGATCGCGAGCGTCGCGCTGACCGACACCGGCAAGGTGCGCGAACACAACGAGGACATGATCGGCAGCGAAGCCGACATCGGCTTGTTCGTGCTCGCGGACGGCATGGGCGGCTACAACGCCGGCGAGGTGGCCAGCGGGATCGCGGTGAAGACCATCATCAATCTGGTGCGCGATGCGGTGATGCGCGAGGACCTGTCGGTGCGCGATCCCGAGTCCGGCTTGACGCGGCCGAGCATCATCCTGCGCGATGCCATCCATCGCGCGAACAAGATCATCTATCACACCTCGAAGACCCAGCCGCAGTGCGAAGGCATGGGCACCACGGTGGTGGCCTGCCTGTTCCACGACAACCGCATGTCCATCGCGCACGTCGGCGATTCGCGGCTGTACCGCCTGCGGGACGGCCGCTTCGAACAGATGACGCTGGATCACTCGCTGCTCCAGGAGCTGGTCGACCGCGGGTTTTATTCGCAGCAGGAAGCGCAGCGCGCGGCCAACAAGAATTACGTCACGCGCGCGCTCGGTGTCGAACAAAGCGTCGAGGTGGAGATTCACGAGCAGGCCGTGCAGAAGAGCGACTACTACGTGCTGTGCTCGGACGGCCTGTCCGACATGATCGAGGACGAGGACATTCATTTAACAATCAGCACCTTTAGTGCTAATCTCGATACGGTTGCCAAGCAATTGATTCAGCTGTCGAACAACAATGGTGGCCGTGACAATGTCTCAGTGATCATGGCGCACGTCGCCGAGCCCTTCCCGGCTCACCGGCGTATATTCGACAAAATCCTGGGGTGGTTCGGTTAGCACGATGGAGTCTGCATGGCACGCCTGATGCTCAGCCTGGACGGGTCCGTCCTCGCGGAATACAACATGAACAAGGAGCGCTACACGATCGGGCGCCTGCCGGACAACGACATTCGGATCGACAATCCCGCAGTGAGCGGTCATCACTCGCTGATCATCAACATCCTGAACGATTCCTTTCTCGAAGACCTCAACAGCACCAACGGCACGTACGTCAACGGCAAGCTGATCAAGAAGCATGCGATGCAACACGGCGACGTCATCACCGTGGGTCATCACCAGCTGCGCTTCGTCGACAGCCAGGATGGCGCGGCCGAGCAGGACGATTTCGAGAAGACCATGGTGATCTCCAGCACGCAACGCGAGGAGCGCAGCCGGCGTGTCGCTGCGCCGGATCCAGCGGCCGCCGCCGCGCCGCCGAAACGCGCCGGCACGGCCGGCGGTCCCGACCAGGCGGCGGCGCTGCCCAAGGCCAAGCTGCAGGTGCTGAGCGGCGCATTCGCGGGCCGCGAACTCGAACTGACCAAGGCGCTCACCACGCTCGGCCGACCGGGGGTGCAGGTCGCCGCCATCACACGGCGTGCCGACGGATATTTCATCGTTCACGTCGACAGCGGCCGCGAGAACGATTATCCCCACGTGAACGGCGTACCCATCGGCCCGCAGGCGTGCCGTCTGAACGACAACGACGTGGTGCAGCTGGCCGGCGTGAAGATGGGGTTCTTCGAGAACTGAG
>CAZZWZ010000085.1:0-9564 GCA_964657955.1 uncultured Steroidobacteraceae bacterium | reverse complement strand
CGTCACGGCCACCCGCTGGCTGATGCCGCACAGCAGTTCGTAAGGAATGGTCTGCGCCCAGGCGGCGATCTCCTCCACCGGCAGACCCTCGCCCCACAACACCACGGGATCGCCCACTCGCGGAACCGCGGCAAGGTCGGTGACGTCGATGCCGATCATGTCCATGGAGACGCGTCCCGCCAACGGCACGCGCTGCCCGTTGACCAGCACCGGCGAACCCGAACCGAGATTGCGCGGATAGCCGTCGCCGTATCCCACCGCCGCCACGGCCAGCCGGGTCGGGCGCTGCGCCGCCCACGCTCCGCCATAGCCCACGTGCTCCCCCGGCAGGAGGTCCTTCACGGCGATTATTTGCGACCGCAAGGTCATGACCGGCCGCAGCCCATGATCGGCACCCGTTCGGCCCGAAAACGGCGACGCACCGTAGAGCAGGAGGCCCGGACGGACCCAGTCCGCACGGGCCCCCGCAAAACCCAGAAGGCCCGCGGAATTGGCGATGCTGCGCTCGCCGGGCAGACCCTGCGTGACGGCCGCGAACCGGGCCAGTTGATCCGCCGTGGTCGCCAATTGCGGCTCGTCCGCCGACGCCAGATGCGTGAAGACGTTGACCGAGCCGCGCACCGCGGGCAAGGCCCGCAAGGCGGCGTGTGCCGCCACGAAGGCCGGTTCCTTGAACCCCAGACGGTTCATCCCCGTGTCGAGCTTCAGCCAGACCGTGAACCGCGCGCCGCGCGGCGCGGCGCGCAACAAATCGATCTGTTCACCCGTATGCACCACGAGTTCGAAGCCCGCCACCGCCGCCGCCTCGAGCTGGTCCCGGTCGAACACGCCTTCGAGCAATACCGTGCGCGTCAGGATTCCCGCCCGCCGCAGCGCCAGCCCCTCGTCCACCCGCGCCACGGCAAAGGCATCGACGCCCGATCCCCCCGCAACTGCGGCGGACCCTCCTGCAGCAGCGCCGGCCTGGGCGGCACCGGCCTGAGCGTCAGCGTCCCCGGCTCCGACAGGCCCCTCCGCGCCGTCCGCCAGCGCACGCGCCACGGCCACCAGGCCGTGCCCGTACGCATTCGCCTTGATGACGGCCATGACCCGCGAGCCGGGCGCGCGTTCCCGCACCACGCCGAGATTGTGGCGCAGCGCCCCGGTGTCCACCGTCGCACTGACCATGGGGGTCATCGGAGCATGGTCATCCGCGGACAGGGTCTCATCCGCGGAACACGCCTTCGGCATAGGACTCCGGCGCGTAGTTCTCGAACTTGGTGTACTGCCCCAGGAAGGTCATCTGCACCTCGCCGGTGGGTCCGTTGCGCTGCTTGGCGATGATGATGTCGGCGATGCCCTTGCGGGTGGTGTTGACCTCGTAGACTTCCTCGCGATAGATGAGCAGGATCACGTCGGCATCCTGTTCGATCGCCCCAGAATTGTGGCTCACGATGCCATCGGCCAGCCAGCTCGAAGGGCCGGGAACCGTCAGATCGAACACCTCCTCCTCGCCCGCCGCCTCCACACAAACCACTCGGTCCCAATAGAGATCGGAGTTGCGCCACGCGTGCAACTGATCGCTTTCGAGCGCCGTGGCAGTGGCCGCCGCAAAGACTGCTTGCGGCGCCGGAAAGCGCCGAGCGACCGCGACTCGCGTGCCGGATCCCATCTCACCCACGGTCATCCAGCCCCGTCCTGTGTAGACGCGGTGACTTGCCGTGGCACGCAGACTCCGGCCGCTCGCCAGACCGATGCGGTAGACGGGCAGCACACCCTTGGACCAGACCCGATCACTCCGGGCGCGGACCATCTTTTGGTCGGCATCCATCGCCCACACTTCCGGCGTCTCTCCGACCAGGCAGCGGATCGGCATGCGGCGGCCGTCCGCAAGGCACACCAAGGTATCGCCCGTGACGCATTCACGCAGGTCGGACATCACGGGCTTTTTCTCCACCCGTTGCTCCACCCCGCGATTCAGCTGCGACAGGGCGATCACCGGCACCTTGAGTTCCTTCGCGAGCGCCTTCAGGGACCGCGAAATTTCGGAAATTTCGGTGGCGCGATTTTCTTTCGTCCCCGACACCTGCATGAGCTGCAGATAGTCGACCACGATGAGATCCAGTCCCCTTTCGCGTTTCAGCCGGCGCGCCCGCGCGCGGACTTCGGTGGGTGTCAGCGCCGGGGTCTCGTCCACGTAGATGCGGGCCGCGCCGAGCTGCGTCATGGCCGAATCGATCCGCGGCCAGTCATCCTCGTTCAGGCGTCCCGAGCGCAGATGACTCTGATTGATGCGTCCGAGCGAGGAGATCATGCGCAACGTCAGCGACTCCGCCGACATTTCCATGCTGAAGATGGCGGCGGCCTTGCCCGAGCCGAGCGCGGCGTTCTCCGCGATGTTGACCGCCAGCGTGGTTTTCCCCATGGACGGACGGCCGGCGATGATGATCAGATCGCCCTGGTTCAGGCCCGAGGTCATTTCATCGAGCAGCTTGAAGCCCGTGGAGATGCCGGTGAGCTTGCCCTCGGAGTGGTACATCTCGTCGATCCGAGTGACCACGTCGGGAAGGATGCTCTTCACCGCGCGAAAGCCCACCTTGCCGCGCGACCCGCGCTCGGCGATCTCGAACACGGCACGTTCCGCGCCGTCGACGATCTCGCGCGCCTCGCGGCCCTCCGGTTCGAGCGCGCTGGTGACGATTTCATTGCCGGCCGTGATGAGCTGCCGCAGCACGGAGCGCTCGCGCACGATGTCCGCATAGGCCCGGATGTTGGCGGCCGTCGGCGTGTCGCGGGCGAGCGAACCCAGGTACGACAGTCCGCCCACCTGGTCGAGCACGCCCTGGCTCTCCAGGTGGCCCGACAGCGTGACCGCGTCGCACGGCTGGTTGCGCTCGATCAAGCCCGCGACGGCGGTGAAGATCAGACGATGATCGTTGCGGTAGAAATCTTCGGCGAGCACGCGATCCGCGACCTGATCCCACGCGGCGGAATCGAGCATCAAGCCGCCGAGCACGGACTGCTCGGCCTCGATCGAATGCGGCGGCAGGCGCAGTCCGTCGACGCCACCCGGTCCCATCGGTCGATTCCCGGCGCGGGCGGCAGTCACGTGCGGCGCGCGGCGCGGTTGCCCGGGCTTACTCGTCCGCGACGATGGTGACGGTCAGCGCCACGTCAACGTCGGCGTGCAAGTGAAGCTGTATCTGGTGTTCACCGGTGGAGCGGATCGGGCCGTTCGGCATGCGCACTTCGCTGCGCGTGACGGGATGTCCGGCCTTGACCGCGGCCTCGGCGATGTCCGAGGTGCCGATGGATCCGAACAGCTTGCCTTCCGATCCGGCTTTCGCCTTCAGCTCCAGCTTGAAGTCGGCGAACGAGGCAGCCCGCGTCTGGGCCGAGGTCAGTTCTTCCTGCGCCTTCGCCTCGAGTTCATGCCGCTGCGCCTCGAACTTGGCGATGTTGGCGGCCGTCGCCATGGTGGCCTTGCCCGTGGGCACCAGGAAGTTGCGGGCATAGCCCGACTTCACCTTGACGCGATCGCCGATCACGCCGAGATTCGCCACCTTCTGCAATAAAATGATGTCCATGTCTCGGGCTCGCGGATCAATGCTGATCGGTGTACGGCAGCAGCGCCAGAAAACGTGCGCGCCGGATGGCGAGCTGCAACTGGCGCTGATAATGCGCACGCGTGCCGGTGATGCGGCTCGGTACGATCTTGCCGGTTTCGGTGACGTAGCTCTTGAGCGTGTTCAGATCCTTGTAGTCGATCTGCTTGACGTCATCGGCGGTGAATCGGCAGAACTTCTTGCGGCGGAAAAAACGTGCCATCGATGTACTCCTTAATTCCGGGCGCTCATGGGCAGGTCGTCGTCGTCACCGTCGTCGAAGTCGTCGTGGCGGCGGGCGTTCTCATCGGGCGCGCGCGCCATCGGGGATGCCTCGGTGACCGCCGCGTCCATCTTGACCACGAGGCTGCGCAGCACCGCATCGCTGAAGCGGAATGAGCCGGTGAGCTCATCGAGCGTCTTCTGGTCCACCTCGATGTTCAACAGGATGTAGTGCGCCTTGTGCACCTTGGAGATGGGAAACGTGAGCTGGCGCCGGCCCCAATCCTCGAAACGATGCACCTGACCGCCACCGGCACTGATCATGCCCTTGTAACGATCCACCATGGCAGGAACCTGCTCGCTCTGATCCGGATGGACCAAGAGCACGATTTCATAATGCCGCATTGTGAGCTCCCTACGGTAAGAGCCTCCCGTTGCGAGCGGTGAGGCAAGGAGTAGTGCCGGACGGCCGGCGAAAAAGAGCGCGAAGAATACGCGCAGAGGGCCGGTTCGGTCAACCGGCGTCCGCGCCGGCACGCGCCCCGCACCAGCCTCTTCGGCACCATTCTCTTGCGGGCGCAGCAGAATCCGGGACGACGGATTCAGCAGCCCCGTTGCCTGCACGCCTCGAACAGCGCCACCCCTGCCGCCACGGACACATTCAGGGATTCGACCTGCCCGGCCATGGGGATGCGCACCAGGAAATCGCACCGTTCCCGGGTCAGGCGCCGCATGCCCGCCCCTTCCGCGCCCAGGATCAGCGCCAGCGGCCGGTTCAGGTCGGCGGCATAGAGCGTCTGGCCGGCCTCGCCGTCCGTTCCGACGATCCAGATGCCGCGGGCCTTCAACGCATCGAGGGTGCGCGCCAGATTCGTGACCGTCGCCAACGGAACGAACTCGGCGGCTCCCGCCGCGACCTTGCGCACCACACCGTCCACCGACGCGGAGCGATCCTTCGGGAGGATGACGGCATGCACCCCGGCTGCATCCGCGGTGCGCAGGCAGGCTCCCAGGTTGTGCGGATCGGTGACGCCGTCCAAGACCAGCAACAGCGGTTGGCTGACGCGGTCCAGATGGTCGGCCAGGTCGTTCTCGTCCCACGGTTTGAGCGGGCGCACCGCAGCAAGCACGCCCTGGTGCGCCACGTTGCCGGCCAGCTTGTTCAGCGACTCGGGATGGACGGCCTGGACGCGGATTCCCGCAGCGAGTGCCCGCGCCTGCAACGCCTGGATGCGGGCCCCATCCCGCACTTCCGCCACCCAGAGTTCCAGCAGCCGTTCCGGCGCCCGTTCCAACACCGCATCCACGGCGTGCAATCCGTAGACCAGGTGCCGCCTGGGATCAGCCACGCCCGCCACGCTGGGAACCACCACGGCCGGAACGCGCACCGCCACCGCCGCCACCCCCACCGCGTCGCGATCCGCCGCTCCGCCCACCGCCTCGCGAGCGGTTGCCGCCGAGCCGCGGCGCCCGCACCGTGCCATGAGACGCCGCCGCGCCCGGATCCACCAGCTCGAAATCGACCTGCCGCTGGGTCAGATCCACCCGGGCCAGGCGCACGCGCACCGCATCACCCATCTGCCAGCGCCGCCCCGTTCTCTGGCCCACCAGGCCCATCCCGCCGTCCTCCAGTTCCCAGTAGTCCCCCGGAATCTGGGAGATGTGCACCAGGCCGTCGATGGGAGCCTCCTTCAACTGCACGAACAAACCGAATTCCAGGGCGCTGGAAATGGTGGCATCGAAGGTCTCGCCCACGCGCGGCTCCAGATACAGGCACTTCAAGTACCCCATGACGTCGCGCGCTGCTTCGTCGGCGCGTCGTTCGCGCTGCGAGCTCTCGGTGCCCAGCGTCTGCAATTCGGCCGCACCGTACTTGCGGCCCGACACCGTGTCGTGCAACACGGCCGCCTTGAGCGCCCGATGCACCAGAAGGTCGGGATAGCGGCGGATGGGCGAGGTGAAGTGGGCGTACTCCTCGAGCGCCAGACCGAAGTGTCCGATGTTGGTCTGCTGGTACACCGCCTGCGCCAGGGAACGGATCACCAGGCCCTCGAGCAGCAGTCCATCCGGCCGCGCCGCGAGCTTGTCCGTCAACTGGCGGAACTCGCGCGGCGTCGGCTTTTCGGAGAACACGGCGCCGACCTGCAGCGCGGTCAGCACCTTTTGCAGTTCCGTCACCCGCTTGTCCTCGGGTTGACCATGGACCCGGAACAGGCTGCCGGCCTTGGCCATGCGCAACGCCACCGCCGCCTCGACGTTGGCCGCGATCATGCACTCCTCGATCATGCGATGCGCATCGTTGCGCACCACCGCGTAAAACCCCTCGATCCGGCCGTCGTCACCGATGCGCGCCTTGGTCTCGCCGCCGCGAAAATCCAGCGCACCGCGGGCATCGCGGGCCTTTTTCAGCGCGCCGTACACGGCATAGAGGCTGTCCAGCGAGTCGCGGATCTCGGGTGCGAGCTGCGCGCCCGCGACGCCGTGCGGATCCTCCAGATAGGCCCAGGCCTGATCGTAGGTGAGACGCGCGTGCGAGCGGATCACCGCCTGATAAAACTTCCCCGCCGACAGCTTGCCGGTCTTGGCCACCCGCATCTCGCAGACGAAGGCGAGGCGTTCCACGTTGGGCATCAATGAACACAGGTGGTTGGACAGATGTTCGGGGAGCATGGCGAGCACGCGGTCCGGGAAGTACACCGAGGTCGCTCGCGCGCGCGCCTCCAGGTCCAGCTTGCTGCCGTAGCGCACGTAATAACTCACGTCGGCGATGGCCACCACCAGACGCCACCCGCCGCCGCGCAGCGGCTCGGCGTATACCGCATCGTCGAAATCCTTGGCGTCCGCGCCGTCGATGGTGACCAGCGGCAATTCGCGCAGGTCCACCCGTCCCTCGCGATCTTCCGCCGCGACCACGGGGGCGAACAAATTCGCCTCGTGCAGCACTTCGTCGGGAAACTCCTGGGGCAGATCGTGGCGCAGGATGGCGAACCGGGCCGCCAGGTCGGAGGGGCGCGAATCGTGCAGCACCTCGACGATGCGGCCGTGCGCCCCCAGCTCGCCCTGCGGCCGCTTGGTCACTTCCACCACGACGTTGTCGCCGTCGGCGGCGCGGTGCCGCTCGCGCGCGCCGATCTCCACGGCATACCAGTGGCCGGGGTCCTCCGGCTCGACCCGGCCGCCCCCCTGTCCGGCATGGAAGACGCCGCCCAGGTACTTGGGTCCGTCGCTGGTGCGGCGGATCAGACGCGCGATGCGGCGTCCCCGCTCGTTCATGCCCACGGCCAGCACCTCCACCCGGTCGTTGTGCATCAGGGTGGCGGTGTCCGCCCGCGCCATCACCAGCGGCGCCGTTCCGTCGTCGGGCAACACCAGCACGTCGCCGTTCGCCCGGCCGCGCACGCGCCCCGCCACCCGCTCGCCGTCGCCGGCCGTCGCGAATCCGTTGGGACCTTCGATGGCCTGTCCGTCCCTGACCATGGCCGCCAGCCGCTTTGCCAGGGCGTCGCGCTGCTTGTCGGATTCGAGACCCAGTCGTTTGGCCAGGCGCGCGGCCGTCAACGGTTCCCCGGCATCGGACAGCGTCTTGAGCAGCAGTTCGCGGCTGGCGATGGGGTCCGCGTAGCGGGATTTCTCGAACTCCAGATTGGGGTCCTCGCCGCGCCAGGCGGGGCTTGCGCCCGCATCGCTCGCCGGAGGTCGATGCGAACCTTTGGGACCACGTCGTGTCATGGGATAAGAAAGCCTTGGGCTGATGATTCGGCGCCAGAGGTTAACAGCTTTTGAGCCTGGCCAGCCGATTAGGACGTGGCGCGCACCCCGGCGCGGGCGGCCTCCATCTCTCACGGAAGGGCCCGGACGCAGAGCGGCGAATTCATTGACAAGCCAAGGGCCAGTGCGTAGATTCCTGCGCCTCGCGATCGAGCGACCATCTTGCCCAGGTGGCGGAACTGGTAGACGCGCTGGTTTCAGGTACCAGTGGAGCAATTCGTGGAGGTTCGAGTCCTCTCCTGGGCACCACCGATTCCGCGATGCGGGGGCCATCGGGTCGTCCGGATCAGCACGCCGCATCGCGATCCCATCGCCGACGCCTACCGGAAAAGTGCGTGGTATGTTGGGGGCGAGTCGTCGTGCCGTTGGCACGTGCGTCCCCATCCATCACGCAAGGGAGCATCCGATGTCCAAGGTCCCCTCCGTCTTCGTGGCCGCCTCGATCGCGGCGGCGTGTTTCGCCCGGGCGGCTCCCGCGGCGGACGCGGCAGGTGCGCCGCAGGCCCCCTTCGATGTCGCGGCGGCCAAGCACACCATCGATGCGGTGCTCGACCGGGAGTACCCGAAGCTGGACACGCTGTACAAGGACATCCACGGCCACCCGGAACTGGCGTTCCAGGAGACCCGCACCGCCGCGCTCCTGGCGGCCGACATGCGCAAGCTCGGTTTTCGGGTGACCGAACACGTGGGCCGCACCGGCATCGTCGCCATCTATCAGAACGGGGCGGGTCCCACCGTGCTGGTGCGCACCGAACTGGATGCGCTGCCGTTGGAGGAGAAGACCGGGCTGCCGTACGCCAGTCATGCGCAACAACCCGTCGACGGCAAACTCACCTATGTCGACCATGCCTGCGGGCACGATACGCACATGACGTCATGGCTGGGCACGGCCCAGGCACTGATGGCCCTCAAGGCGCAGTGGCACGGCACCCTGATGTTCGTCGGGCAACCCGCCGAGGAGGCGATCGGCGGCGCGAAGGCCATGCTGGCGGACGGCCTGTTCACGCGCTTCCCCAAGCCGGACTATGCCTTCGCGGCGCACGTGGGGCCCACGGCCTTCGGCACGGTGACCATCAAGGACGGCGTGGTGTCGTCGAATTCCGATACGGTGCACGTGACCTTCAACGGCCGCGGCGCGCACGGCTCCATGCCCGACAAGGGCATCGATCCCATCGTGATGGGGGCGCATTTCGTATCGGACGTGCAGGCCGTCGTCAGCCGCCAGAAGGATCCGCAGGCGTTCGGCGTCATCACCGTGGGGAGTTTCCAGTCGGGCACCGTCGCGAACATCATTCCCGACAAGGCGGAGCTCAAGCTCACGCTGAGATCCTACAGTCCCGAGGTGCGTCACGTGCTGCTCGACGGGGTGTCGAGCACCGCCAAGGCGGTGTCGGCCATGGCCGGCGCGCCGGAACCCACGGTCACTCACACCGAGGGGGCCGCCTCGGTGAAGAACGACGGCGCATTGGCCGCGCGGGCGTCCCTGGTGCTGAAGGCGGCGCTCGGCGACCAGGTCACGTTCATCCCGGCCACCGCGCCGGGTTTCACGGCCAGCGAGGATTTCTCCGAGTTCATCGACGCGGGCGTACCGGGCGTGTATTTCGGGCTCGGCGGCGACGATCCTGCCATGCTGGCGGAGTACAAGGCCCAGGGTAAACCGGTGCCGGTGAATCATTCACCGTTCTTCGCCCCGGTGCCGGAGCCGACGATCCGGACGGGGGTGACCGTGTTGACGTTGGCGGTGTTGATGGTGGCCACGCCGGGATAGGCTGAGACTGACCGGGTATCCCGTCGGCCGGCGGAGGCGCTTGGGCCGCAGGTATGGGCCGCAGATAAAGATAGTAAAGTTGGGCAGAGTGACCACTGCATTCATGATCGATTAACTTTTTGGATGGACTATCTTCCGATGGACCCCCTTCAGAATTCCATCCCCCCGGGCGCCGTGCGCCTGCTCCGGGGGTTCATCGCATCGGCCGCGCTCATCGCATCG
>CAZZWZ010000084.1:9346-12275 GCA_964657955.1 uncultured Steroidobacteraceae bacterium | reverse complement strand
ATTGATCGCGCTGCGGCCGGAGGGATCGACCAGGCCCGCCTCCTTCAACAGCAGGGCCACCTCCAGCATGTCCGACATGCCCTGGCACATCGAGATGATGCATTGGGGAATGACGTCGGCGCCGAATTTGGCATGGGCCTCGGCGGCGGCATGGAACACCGCGAGTTCGCCCAGCGTCTCATCGCTGTATTTCACGAACGAAGACGTCAGCGGCCGCGCATTGCGCAACTCACTCGCCAGCAGCGCGACCCGCGCGGCAACCCCGCGGCGGGTGCCGGACGCGCACCGCACGATCTGTGCCCGCCTCTCGAGTCCTGCCACGCGCTATTCCTCGGGCGGCGGCGCGCCGAAGATCTCGCGGGCGCCGTTCGATTGCAGGGGACCGACCAGGCCGGCGGCTTCCATGGCCTCGACCAGCCGTGCGGCCCGGTTGTAGCCGATCTTCAGCCGGCGCTGCACGCCGGAAATCGATGCCTTGCGGGTCTCGGTCACGATGCGCACGGCTTCGTCGTACAACGGATCGGACTCGGCATCGCCGCCCTCGCCCGCGTCGTCGTCGTCGCCCGGAAATCCCGGGATGGCGGTGCGCGGACCCTCGAGGATCTCGTCGATGTACACCGGGGCCGACGCGCCCTTGAGCGCGGCCACCACCCGGTGCACCTCCTGGTCGGAGACGAAGGCGCCGTGCACGCGGGTGGGAATGGAGGTGCCCGGCGGCAGATACAGCATGTCGCCGTGGCCCAGCAGCGACTCCGCGCCGCTCTGATCGAGAATGGTGCGAGAATCCACCTTGGCGGAGACCTGGAAGGCGATCCGCGTCGGAATGTTGGCCTTGATGAGGCCCGTGATCACGTCCACCGACGGCCGCTGGGTCGCCAGGATCAGGTGGATGCCCGCGGCCCGGGCCTTCTGCGCCAACCGCGCGATCAACTCCTCGACCTTCTTGCCGACGATCATCATCAGATCGGCCAGTTCGTCGATGACCACCACGATGAACGGGATGGTGGTCAGGTCCGGCACGTCCTCGAGCGCCACGCCCGGCACGCCCTGCGCGATCTTCTGCAGCCGGACCGGGTCCTTGATGGGCGAGCCCGCGTCAATGGCATCCTTGACCTTGCGGTTGAAACCCCCGATGTTGCGGACCCCGAGCAGGGACATCAGCTGATAGCGGCGCTCCATCTCCGCCACGCACCAGCGCAGCGCGTTGGCGGCCTGCTTCATGTCGGTCACCACCGGCGAGAGCAGGTGCGGGATGCCCTCGTACACCGACAGTTCCAGCATCTTCGGATCGATCATGATCATGCGCACGTGCTCGGGCAGCGCCTTGTACAGCAGGCTGAGCACCATGGCGTTGATGCCCACCGACTTGCCCGAGCCCGTGGTGCCGGCGATCAGCAGATGCGGCATGCGCGCAAGGTCTGCCACCACGGGTACGCCGCCGATGTCCTTGCCGAGCGCGATGGCCAGCGGCGAAGCCACGTCGTCGTAGGGCTTCGATTTGATGATCTCGCCGAAGGTCACGATCTCCCGCTTCTCGTTCGGAATCTCCATCCCGATCACGGATTTGCCGGGGATCACCTCGACCACGCGCACGCTGATGGTGGACAGGGCGCGCGCCAGATCCTTCGACAGATTGCTGATCTGGCTGACCTTAACGCCCGCGGCGGGCCGCAGCTCGAAGCGCGTGATCACCGGCCCCGGAAGCACCGCGACCACCTCGGCTTCCACGCCGAAATCCCGCAGCTTGATCTCGAGCAGTCGCGACATGGCCTCGAGCGCCTCGTCGGAGTAGGACTGTTCGCGCGGCCCGGGCTCGTCGAGCAACGACAGTGCCGGCAATGCGGTGGCGTGCGGTGCATCGAACAACGGCACCTGCCGCTCGCGTTCGATGCGCTCGCTCTTCTGGATCACGGGAGGCGCGGCTTCGATGCGGGGGGGCGGCCGTGCCGCCACCTTCTTCTGTTCTTCGCGCACGACGCCCTGCCGCGACTGCTTGCGCTGCTGTCCCGAAGCGAGCTCGCGCCGCTGCTCGATCCGCGCGATCGCCCAGTCGACGCCCTGCAGAACCCGCGCCCCCAGCTGGTCCATCACCGTGAACCAGGAGACGCCGAGGAACAGCGCGACCCCGGCGAACCACAGCCCGAGGAGCAGGAGCGTGGCGCCGAGAAAACTCAGGGCTGCGGCGCCGTCGCCGCCCGCGAACTGGCCGAGCACCCCGCCCGCGGTGAGCATCGATCCGTGCGGATTGGCCGCCGGATAGGGAGCCCAGTGCAAGGTGGCGAGTCCGCAGCTGGCGAACAGCGTCATCGCGAACCCCACGCCCCGCAGCAGGGTGTTCATGCGGGAACGCGTCTCGGGCAGCAGACGCTCCTTGTGCACCAGCCAGCCCACGTAGGCGAGCATGATGGGAAACAGGTAGGCGGGTCTGCCGAACAAATAGACGAACGCCCCGGCCAGCCACGCTCCCACGGGTCCGATCCAGTTGGCCACTGCCTGCGGACCGGATGCATCCGCGACGGCTCCCGTGTCGAAGTACGTGGGGTCCTGCGAATGAAACGAGAGCAAGGCCAGCAACAGCGTGAGGGCGATGGTGCCGAGCACCCACAACGTCCCTTCGCGCAGCGACCGCACCACCGTCGAGGACAATTTGACGGGCTTGCCTTTCTTCGCGATCCCCCCCTCAGTCAACTCTAGGCCTTTGATGATGTTTCACTCTTAACTGATTGATATCAAGGATACTAACTCAAGGTCATCTCGTCGTGCCAATTTCAGTGCGGCCGCGGCACGGCCTTGTTAGAACTGGCTGACGCCCCAAGAGTTGCTTACCATGACGCGGGTCGAGAAGCGCTGCGTCGCGTCGGCAGCAACGGCATCGGGTCGGCAGCGGCGGCGCGCCGGCCGGCGCCCGACGCCGGCGGGTTGCGCGGTC
>CAZZWZ010000084.1:0-9336 GCA_964657955.1 uncultured Steroidobacteraceae bacterium | reverse complement strand
AGCGAGGCAAAGCATACATGAGCGTGGTCAGGCACAGTCGTCTACTCATCCTGGGATCGGGGCCGGCGGGCTATACCGCCGCGGTGTATGCGGCGCGCGCCAATCGTTCGCCGTTGCTGATCACCGGGCTGGAACAGGGTGGCCAGCTCATGACCACCACCGACGTGGACAACTGGCCGGGCGACGTGGAGCATCTGCAGGGCCCTGCCCTCATGGACCGCATGCGTCGGCACGCGGAGCGCTTTCACACCGCGATCGAGGGGGACACCATCCATCGCGTGGAACTGGCACAGCGTCCGTTCCGCCTGTTCGGCGACAACGGCGAGTACACCTGCGATGCCTTGATCATCGCAACCGGCGCGTCGGCAAAATATCTCGGCCTGGCGTCGGAGGAAGCGTTTCGCGGCAGGGGCGTCTCGGCCTGCGCCACCTGCGACGGCTTCTTCTATCGCGGCAAGGCCGTGGCCGTGGTGGGCGGCGGGAATACCGCGGTGGAGGAAGCCTTGTACCTCGCCAACATCGCCTCGCACGTCACCCTGGTCCACCGGCGGGACAAATTGAAATCCGAGAAGATTCTCCAGGACCGGCTGTTCGCGCTCGAACGCAGCGGCAAGGTGAGTCTGGCGTGGAATCACGCCGTGGATGAGATCCTCGGTGACGATGCGGGCGTGACCGGGCTGCGTCTGCGCGCCGTCCAGGGTGCCGCCACGCGATCGCTGACCGTCGACGGGGTGTTCATCGCGGTCGGACACCAGCCGAACACGCAGTTGTTCGAGAAACAGCTGGCCATGCGCGGCGGTTACATCGTCACCAAGGGCGGTCTCGACGGCGACGCCACGGCCACGAGCGTCCCCGGCGTGTTCGCGGCGGGCGACGTGGCCGACCACGTCTACCGTCAGGCCGTGACCTCGGCGGGCACGGGCTGCATGGCGGCCCTCGATGCCGACAAATATCTGGAACGCATCGACGCGCAATGCCACGCGGCACCGCTTGCCGCGCACGCGTGAGCCTGCTGCGCGCGCGCTTCCTGAAGGGCATCGCGGACGTCGACGCGGCGGCCTGGAATGCACTGGCCGGCGACGGCCAGCCCTTTGTTCGCCACGAATTCCTGCTCGCGCTGGAGCAGTCCGGCTGCGCCGCCCCGCGCACCGGCTGGACGCCGCGGCACCTGGTGATCGAGGACGCGCGCGGACACGCCGTCGGCGCCCTGCCCCTGTACCGCAAGGGCCACTCGCGCGGTGAATTCGTGTTCGACTTCTCCTGGGCCAACGCGTATGCGCAGCACGGCCTGCCGTACTACCCGAAGCTGTTGTGCGCCATTCCCTTCACGCCGGTGCGGGGGCCCCGGCTGCTCGTCGGGGCTGCCGAGAACGGCGCGGCGGTGGCGGATGCGTTGATCCAGGCGGCCTCGGGGCACGCGCGCTCCGAGGGCCTGTCGTCCTGGCACGTGTTGTTCCCCGCCGAGACCGATCTGTCGCGGCTCACCCGTGCAGGGCTGATCGAACGGCGCGACTGCCAGTTCCATTGGTTCAACCACGGGTACGGGACGTTCGACGATTTCCTGGCCACGTTCACCGCGGAGAAGCGCAAGAAGGCCAAGCGCGAACGGCGCCGGGTGGCGGAGGCCGGCATCGAGTTCGACACCCGCTCGGGCGGCGACATGGACGATGCGCTGTGGGATACGGTGTACGCGTTTTACGCCGACACCTTCTACCGGCACGGACACGAACCCTATCTCAGTCTGCGATTCTTCAAGCAGATCGCCGCCGCCATGCCCGACCGGCTCATGCTCAAGATCGCCCGGCAGGGCGCGGAGCCCATCGCGGTTGCCATCTTCTTCGTGGGCTCCGATGCACTGTACGGGCGCTACTGGGGCGCCGGCGGGAACTATCACAGCCTGCATTTCGAGACCTGCTATTACCAGGGGATCGAGTACTGCATCGAGCATGGCCTGCAGCGGTTCGAGCCCGGCACGCAGGGCGAACACAAGGTGCCGCGCGGCTTCGTTCCGACATTGATGGGTTCGGCGCACGACATCGTCGATCCGCGCTTCGCCGCCGCCATCGGCGACTTCGCGGCCCGCGAATCGCTCGGGGTCGCGCGCTATGCTGCTGCCGTGAATGAACACGTGCCCTACCATCGCGCCGAGCAAGAGGAGTTGCGGCTCTGAGCAGACTGGTCTGGCTTGGAGAACACGTGGAACCCGACTGGTTTCCGCCGCTGGATCAGGCGCTGCGCGACCCGCCGGGACTGCTCGCGGCCGGCGGCGATTTGAACCCCACCCGGCTGCTCGCCGCCTACGAACGCGGCGTCTTCCCGTGGTATTCCGCGCAGCAGCCCATCCTGTGGTGGTCCCCGGATCCGCGCATGGTGCTGCTGCCGGGGGAATTCAACGTCTCACGGAGTCTGCGCAAGACGCTGCGCAACGGCCCGTACGACACGTGCGTGGACCGGGACTTCGGGAAAACCATCCGCGAGTGCGCGGCGCCGCGCCGTTCGGGACCGGAAACCTGGCTCAATGCGAACATGATCGGCGCCTACGAGGAGCTGTTCACGCTCGGCTTCGCCCACTCCGTCGAGACCTATCTCGACGCCACCCTGGTCGGAGGGTTGTACGGCATCCGGCTCGGCGGCGTGTTCTTCGGCGAGTCCATGTTCAGCCGGGCCGATGATGCGTCCAAGGTCGCAATGGCGCGCCTGGTGGAGGAATGCCGCGCCCGTGACATCCACCTCATCGACTGCCAAGTGGCCAGCGCGCACCTCGCAAGTCTGGGTGCGCGCGAGGTGTCGCGCCAGGAGTTCGCCGGCCAGCTGCGCCGCCTCGCGCGTCGCGGCCCCCAGGAGCGTTGGCTGGATGCGGCGATCGCCCCGCCCCCGTCCACGGCGCAGGCGCTTGCCGGGCCGACGGCCGGTCGGCCGTAAAATTGCTTTAGCAGGGTGCTTTATGCACAATGCGCGCGGCTCAACCGTCTCCCCACGCTCAACAAGGACGCATGTCAAAAGAAGAGGCCATCCAGTTCGAAGGCGAGGTCGTCGAAACCCTGCCCAACACGACGTTCCGGGTCAAACTCAAGACCGGGCACGTCGTCACCGCGCACATCTCGGGGAAGATGCGCAAGAACTACATCCGCATCCTCACCGGCGACCAGGTCACGGTGGAAATGACCCCCTACGACCTGACCAAGGGGCGCATCGTCTACCGCGGCCGGTGACCGGGCACGGCCGTACCGCGTTCCCGGCCCACGCGTCGTTCCCTGTCCCCGCGTCGGTCCCTGCCGACGGGTCCGGCGCCATCCTCCGGGGCCGCGGACCGCCGGCGGCGGCCCACTCACCGCCGGCAGGACGCTCCTAGTTCTCCGATACCAGCGCCGGCTCGTCCGCGGCCCGCGTCTCGAGTTTCAACTTGTCGCCGTCCTCGTTGAGCGTGACCTCGACGTGGCCGCCGTCCACCAGCTTGCCGAACAACAATTCTTCGGCGAGCGGACGTTTGATGAACTCCTGGATGACGCGCGCCATGGGCCGCGCGCCCATCTTGGGGTCGTAGCCCTTCTTCGCGATCCAGGCCCGCGCCGGCTCGTCCACCGAGATCGAGACCCGCTTCTGTTCGAGCTGCGCCTCGGCCTCCACCAGCAGCTTGTCCACCACGCGTTCGATGGTGCTCTGATCCAGGCCCGCGAACTGCACCACCGCATCCAGGCGGTTGCGGAACTCGGGCGAGAACAGGCGGCGGATGGCCTCCATGCCGTCGGGAGCGCTGTCTGACTGGGTGAAACCGATGCTGGGACGGCTCATCTCGAAGGCACCCGCGTTGGTGGTCATGACGATGATGACGTGACGGAAGTCCGCCTTGCGCCCGTTGTTGTCCGTGAGCGTGCCGTGATCCATGACCTGCAGCAGCAGGTTGAAGACGTCCGGATGGGCCTTTTCGATCTCGTCCAGCAACAGCACGCAGTGCGGGTGCTTGGCGATGGCCTCCGTGAGCAGGCCGCCCTGGTCGAACCCAACATAACCGGGGGGCGCCCCGATCAATCGCGACACCGTGTGGCGCTCCATGTATTCGGACATGTCGAAGCGCACGAATTCCACCCCCATGGCGATGGCGAGCTGGCGGGTCACTTCGGTCTTGCCGACACCGGTGGGTCCGGAGAAGAGGAACGATCCCACGGGCTTGCGCTGATCGCCCAGCCCGGAGCGCGACATCTTGATCGCGGCCGCGAGCGACTCGATGGCCTTGTCCTGGCCGAAGATGGTGAGCTTCAGGTTGCGTTCCAGGTTCTTGAGCACGTCGCGGTCCGACAGCGACACGTTCTTCGGCGGGATGCGCGCGATCCGGGCGACCACGTTCTCGATCTGGCTCACCGTGACGGACGACTCGCGGTTCTCCACCGGCTTCAGGCGCAGATTGGCCCCCGCCTCGTCGACCACGTCGATGGCCTTGTCCGGCATGTGCCGGTCGTTGATGTGTCGCGCGGCGAGTTCGGCCGCGGCCTGCAGGGCGTCGTCCTCGTACTTGACCCCGTGATGTTCCTCGTAACGCGTCTTCAAGCCGCGCAGGATGTCGATGGTGTCCTGCACGGACGGCTCGGTGATGTCGATCTTCTGGAAGCGCCGCGCCAGGGCATGATCCTTCTCGAAGATGCCGCGATACTCGTTGTAGGTGGTCGAACCGATGCACCGCAGCTCGCCGTTGGCCAGGGCGGGCTTGATCAGGTTGGAGGCATCCATGACGCCCCCGGAGGCGGCGCCGGCACCGATCACGGTGTGGATCTCGTCGATGAACAGGATGGCGCCCGGCTGCTTCTTCACCTCGGCCAGCACCGCCTTGAGGCGCTTTTCGAAGTCGCCGCGGTACTTGGTGCCCGCCACCAGCGAACCCATGTCCAGCGAATAGATGGTGGCATCGAGCAGCACGTCGGGCACCTGGTTCTCGACGATCATGCGGGCCAGGCCCTCGGCGATGGCGGTCTTGCCCACGCCGGCCTCGCCCACGTACAGGGGATTGTTCTTGCGGCGCCGGCAGAGGATTTCGATGGTGCGCTCCACCTCGAGCTTGCGACCGATCAGCGGATCGATCTTGCCCTTGCGCGCCGAATCGTTCAGGTTGGTGGCGTATTTCTCGAGCGCATTGCCCCCGCCGTCGGAGTCGCGCTCCGCATCGTTCGTGGTCCCCGAATCCTCGCGTTCGCTGCGTTCCTCGCCGCCCGCCTTGGACAGTCCGTGGGCGATGAAATTCACCACGTCCAGCCGCGAGACGTCCTGCATGCTGAGCAGGTAGGCGGCATGCGACTGCTTCTCGCTGAAGATGGCCACCAGAACGTTGGCGACGGTCACCTCCTTCTTGCCGCTCGACTGCACGTGGAACACGGCGCGCTGCAGCACCCGCTGGAACCCCAGGGTGGGCTGCACGTCCCGGTCCTCGCCCGTCGGCAGGCGCGGGGTGGTCTGCTCGATGAACTGTTTCAGTTCGGTCTTCAATTTGGCGGTGTCGGCCCCGCAGGACTTCAGGATCTCGCGCACCTTGGGGGTGTCCACGATCGCGAGCAGCAGGTGCTCGACGGTCATGAATTCGTGCCGCGCCTCGCGCGCGCCGGCGAATGCATCATTCAAGCAAAATTCCAGTTCTTGACTAAGCACGGGTTAGGCCTCTTCTAGAGTTGCCATCAGCGGATGTTGATGTTGTCGCGCGTACGCGATCACTTGCGCCACCTTGGTCTCGGCGATTTCGTAAGTAAAGACCCCGCACACGCCCTTGCCCTTGGTATGCACCTCGAGCATCACGCGCGTGGCCTTGGAGCGGTCCATCACAAAGAAGCGTTGCAGGATGTCGACGACGAATTCCATCGGCGTGTAGTCGTCGTTGATGAGGAGCACCGTGTACAGCGGCGGACGCTTGAGCTTCGGGGCCGCCTCTTCGACCACCAACCCCGTTCCGTCCCGACCTCGTTCAGTATCGCTCATGAGTGCACAGTTTATAGGGTGCGTGATTGCGCTTTACAAGACTCCGTGAGAAAAGGGGCGCCGGTGTACCGCTGTCGCCATTCGGCATCACTTTACTTTCGCAAGTAAAAACAAATGCTTGAGCGATCAAGCGGCGCTCCGTATGATCGGGCTCCTGGCGTCACAACCACACGCGGCAGAGCCGCCGTTCCACCTGGCAAGCCGTCCTACGCGCAGATTCCGATATGCTCGATACGCGAACAACCCAGTGGCTGTCCCGGCTGCAAGGCAACGGCCCGAACCTGCTGTCGGGGCTGCTCGTCGTCCTCATCGTCGTCCAGCTGGCTGGATTGGCAATCACCCTGCTGACCGGCCGCGTCAAGTCCCCCCAGCCCGTGCCCGCGAGGAGCGCGCCGGTGCGCACGTCAGCGGGTGTGGACGTGCAACGGGTGGTTTCGGCCCATTTGTTCGGCGTCGCCGTGGCCGATCGCAGCCAGGACCCCGCCAATGCACCCTTGAGCAGTGCGAATCTCATCCTGGCCGGCACCATCGCCACACACGACCCCAAGCACGGCATCGGCATCATCAGTGACGGGGGACCGGCCAAGGTGTACTCCGTGGGCGATAATGTGAACGGCGCGTCGCTGCACTCGGTCTATCTGGATCATGTCATCCTCGATCGCGCCGGCGTGTTGGAAACCCTGGTCCTGCCGCGACAGCTCACCGGCGGCGGTCCGGCCCCCGCCCCGCGCCGCAATGCGGCGGCCGATCCGCGCACCGCGGCCGCCGTCGACAGCATCCGGCGCATGGTGCAGCAGGACCCCGGGTTGCTCGACCAGGTGATGCGCACGGTGGCCTCCTACGACAATGCGGCCGGCAAGTTGCGCGGCTTTCGGGCCTATCCGGGCAGGAATCGGGCCATTTTCAACAAATTGGGTTTGAAACCCGGGGATTTGGTCACGGCAATCAACGGCACGGTGTTGGACGATCCACAGCGTAGTCAGGAGGTGTTCAATACGATTCAGTCGTCGGACCACGTGACCGTGACCGTCGAGCGCGGCGGCCAGAAGCAGGATATCACCCTGAACATTGCGCAGGTGGCCGCCCAGGCCACGCGGGATCTGGAGGGGGAACCGGGGGTCGGACCGGCGATGCGGAACGGGGGCCCTCCGCCCGGGGCGTCGGGCGATGCGTCCACGTCGTCGAACACTGCGAATGAACCAGAATGAGCAACAGCGACATGCCAAATTCGACCCGATCTCGTTCCCGCTCCCGCCTCGGTGCCGGGGCGCTGGCGGTGCTGCTCATGGTGACCTCCGTTCCGGCGGCCCCGCAGGCACGGGTCCAGGACGGCCCCACCATCACCCCCAACTACAAGGACGCCGATTTAAGCCAGATCATCCAGGCCGTGAGCGAGGTGACGGGCAAGAATTTCATCATCGACCCGCGGGTCAATGCCAAGGTCACCATGCTGTCGGCCACGCCCATGTCGCCGGCGGCGTTCTACGAGGCATTCCTCGCCGTGCTGCAGGTGTACGGCTACGTCGCCGTACCGGCCGGGAAGGTGATCAAGATCATCCCGAACACCGATGCGCGCCAGCTGCCGTCCATCGACCTGCCGAACAGCGTGAGTTCCACGTCCGACGAGATCGTCACCCAGATCATCAGCATGAAGAACGTGAGCGCCGCCCAGCTGGTGCCGCTGCTGCGGCCCCTGATCCCCCAGCAGGGCCATCTGGCCGCCTATCCCAGCGGCAACATGCTCATCATTTCGGACCGCGCCAGCAACGTCAGCCGCATCATGAAGATCATCCAGCGCATGGATGAGAGCGGCGACGAGCCGGTCGAGGTGATCCAGCTGCACAATGCCAGCGCCACCGAGCTGGTGCGCACCATCAACCAGCTGAGCCAGGGCCAGGCCGCCGAGGGCGCCGGCTCACCCGTCAAGATCGTCGCCGACGAACGCACGAACAGCGTGCTGCTGAGCGGCGAGAAGTCGCTGCGGCTTCGCACCAAGGCGCTCATCATCAACATGGACACGCCCATGCAGAGCGGCGGGGACACGCAGGTGCGCTATCTGCGGTATGCCGATGCCGAGAAGATCGCCGACAAGTTGAAGGGGCAGGCCACGGCGTCCGCCAAGGCCCAGGGCGGCCCCCAGGGCGGCGCCCCGGCCGGCGGCAGCGGCGCGTCCAACGTGGATGCCAGCGTCACCATCTGGGCCGACGTGGCCACCAACGCGCTGATCATCACCGCGCCCCCGAAGATCATGAAATCCCTGATGGCGGTGATCGACAAACTCGACATCCGCCGTGCCCAGGTCCAGGTGGAGGCCATCATCGTCGAAATCGACGTCAACAAGAGCTCCAACCTGGGCGTGCAATGGGTGCTGTACGGCCAGGGCAATTCCACCGTACCGGCGGCGGTGACCAATTTCCCCGGCTCGGGTACCGGCATCGTGAACCTGGCCGCCGCCGCGCTGGGCGGCGCCACCACCTCCGCCACGACCACGGCGGCCACCACCGGCGCCGCGGGCGTGGCCTCCGCGCTCACCACGGGTGCGACCCTGGCCATCGGGCGTTACAATGCCACCTCGGGCACGAACTTCGCCGCCATCGTGCAGGCCTTGCGCAGCGACGGCTCGAGCAACATCATATCCACCCCGTCGCTCATCACCATGAACAACGAGGAAGCCGAAGTCAAAGTGACGCAGGAAATTCCATTGATCACCGGCTCGTATTCCAACAGCACGGCCAGCGTCAGCGGGACCACCAGCCCGTTCACCACCATTCAGCGCGAGGAGGTGGGCACCATCCTCAAGGTGACCCCGCACATCAACGAGGGCAACTCCGTGCAGCTCAAGATCGAGCAGGAGGACTCCTCGCCCGGCGCCAAGCTCACCGATTCGGCGGACATCTCCACCAACAAGCGCTCGATCAAGACCACGGTGCTCATCGAGGACGGCGGCATCATCGTGCTCGGCGGGCTCATGTCCGATACGGTGACGCAGAGCGAGGACCGGGTCCCGGTGCTGGGGGCCATTCCGCTGCTCGGCAATTTATTCAAGTCCCGCAGCGGTTCGCGGCAGAAGAAGAATCTGCTGGTGTTCATCCGGCCGAAGATCCTGCGCGATGCGGACGCCACCGAGGACACGAGCGAGGCCAAGTACAACGACGTGCGCGAATCGCAGAAGACCCTGACCAAGGGCCGGATCAACCTGTTGCCGGGCGAGAAGCAGCCGGTGATTCCGGTGATCCCGAAGGGCTATTCGTTGCCGGTCGCCCCGCCGCCGTCCATCACCAACCCGGGCGGCGCCATCCCCAACGTGCCGCAATCGCAGACCGGCGTGCCGGGCGCGGGCGCCACACCGGACGCCCCCACGCCGGGCGCTCCCACGCC
>CAZZWZ010000083.1:3982-12301 GCA_964657955.1 uncultured Steroidobacteraceae bacterium | reverse complement strand
CCTTGAAATGATCGAGGTCCAGATACAGCAGCACGTGCCCGCAGTGCGCGCCGCCGTGCGCGTCCTCGACGGCGGCGGTGAGCCGGTTCTCGAATTCCCGCCGGTTGATGACACCCGTGAGCGCATCGTGGCTCGCCTGGTGATGCAGGGCACGGCGCAGGCGGCGCTCCCGGCTGATGTCGTGGAATACCATGACGGCACCGATCGAATGCCTGCGGCGGTCACGGAGGGGCGCAGTCGAACCCTGGATGGTGATCGCGTGCCCCTCGCGCAGGGCCAACGTATGCTCCGCCGGCGCGAGCACACACCCCTCGCGCAAGCAGCGCATGAGGGGACCGTCGGTGGGTTGCCGGGTGGTCTCGTCCACCACCCTCAGCACGTCGGCAACCGGCCGCGACAGCGCCTCGCGGCTCTCCCAACCGGTCAGGCTTTCCGCAACCGGATTCATGTACTCGATGCGGCCTTCGGCGTCGGTGGCGATCACGGCATCGCCGATGGAGTGCAAGGTGATTTGCGCGCGTTCCCCGGCCAGGAACAGCGCGGACTCCGCAAGTCGGCGTTGGGTGCAATCGCGGATGCACACGATGTAGCCGCGTCGGTTCGGGCCGGCCAGACTGACGGCGATCTCCACGGCGATCCGCGTGCCGTCCTTGCCGGCACCCCAGGTTTGGTGCGCCGCGAGATCCGCGTGGGTATCGCCGACGGTGGCCGAACATCGTTCGAGACACAGCGTCAACGGCTCGGCCGGTCGCTGAATCTCGGGCAGCAAGCATGAGAGCGCAATGCCGGCGGTTTCCGCCGCGGTGAAGCCGAAGAGGCGCAGGCCGGTGGCATTGACCGTCTCGATGTGGCCCGTCGCATCCACCGTGACGATGGCGTCTTTGACATGGTCCAAGATCGCCTGCAAGCGCGCGACGGTGTCGTCGCCCCGCTCGATGCCGAGCGCTCGGGCCTCGCCGGACGCCCCCCCAAGTCCTTGTTGCAACAGGGGATTGAAGCCCTGTGCCCCGCGCGATTCCTCGCTGCGAACGGCAGTCGCGATGTCGCGTGGCACTGGATTATCCCCTGCATCTTGGTATGGGCGGCAGCCGAGCCGCGAGCCCTGATGTTAGGGAGATCCCTGAATCAAACCGTGACGTGGGTCTCGATTTTCCCCTTCCCGGGCAAACTTTTCACGACGCCTGATCGGCGGTTTCCCGCCCGCCGCGCTTGCGCTCGTTCTCACGCAGATAACGCTTCCGCAAACGGATGTTGTTCGGCGTCACTTCGATGAGTTCGTCGTCGTCGATGAACTCCATGGCCTGTTCCAACGAGAAGCGGATGGGCGGTGACAGCACCACGGCCTCGTCCTTGCCGGACGCGCGCATGTTCGTGAGCTTCTTGCCCTTGAGCGGGTTGACCACGAGATCGTCGTCGCGATTGTTCATCCCGATGATCATCCCCTCGTAAACCTCCTCGCCGGGTCCGATACACAGCCGGCCCCGTTCCTGCAGGCTGAACAACGAATAACCCAGGGCCACGCCCTGGCCGTTGCTGATCAGGACGCCGTTGGGGCGCTGGCCCAGCTCGCGCTGCACCACGGGGCCATAGTGGTCGAACACGTGATGCAGCAGGCCCGTGCCCCGGGTCATGGTGCGAAATTCGGTCTGGAAACCGATCAAGCCCCGCGATGGGATGAGGTAATCGAGGCGCACGCGGCCGCGTCCGTCCGCCTGCATGTCCTTCAGATCGGCGCCACGGCTGCCGAGGGCCTGCATGATGGCGCCCTGCGCGTCGCTGTCCGCATCCACCGTCACCTGTTCGTACGGCTCGTGGGCGACGCCGTCGATCATCTTGATCACCACGCGGGGCCGGGAAACGGCCATCTCGAAGCCTTCGCGCCGCATGTTCTCGAGCAGCACGCCGAGGTGCAGTTCGCCGCGGCCGAACACCATGAATTTGTCCGGATCGGCCGTCGGATCGACGCGCAGCGCCACGTTGTGGATCGACTCCCGGTCCAGCCGCTCGCGAATCTGCCGGCTGGTGACGAATTTGCCGTCACGCCCCAGAAACGGGGAGGTGTTGACCTCGAAAGTCATGCTGATGGTGGGTTCGTCCACCGTGAGGCTGGGCAGCGGCTCGACGTTCAGCGGATCGCACAGGGTGTCGGAAACCTTGGGCTCGGGAATTCCCGCGAAGGCCACGATGTCGCCGGCATAGGCCGCTTCCACCTCCACCCGGGTCAGCCCGTGGAATCCCAGCACCTGGGTGATCTTCTCCGGTCGCGTCTTGCCCTCGCGATTGATCACGGTGACCGCCATGCCCTTGCGGAGCGTGCCGCGTTTGATGCGACCCACGCCGATGGCGCCCACGTAGCTCGAGTAATCGAGCAGCGTCACCTGCAATTGCAGCGAACCGTCGGCGTCCACGTCGGGCGGCGGGCAGTGATCGACGATGGTCTTGAACAGGGGCTGCATGTCGCCGTCGCGCACGCTCGAATCGAGACCCGCGAAACCGCGCAGCGCCGATGCATACACCACCGGAAAATCCAATTGTTCGTCCGTGGCGCCCAGCCGATCGAACAAATCGAACGTCTGGTCGAGCACCCAGCCGGGACGCGCCTCGTCGCGGTCGATCTTGTTGATGACCACGATGGGGCGCAGCCCGTGCTTGAACGCTTTTTGCGTCACGAAGCGGGTCTGCGGCATGGGCCCGTCGACGGCATCCACGAGCAACAGCACACAGTCGACCATGGCGAGGACGCGCTCGACCTCGCCGCCAAAATCCGCGTGGCCCGGGGTGTCGACGATGTTGATGCGAAAATCGCCCCACGTGATGGCCGTGTTCTTGGCGAGAATGGTGATGCCGCGCTCGCGTTCCAGCGCGTTCGAATCCATGACGCGCTCCTGCAGATCCTTGCGCATGTCGAGCGTACCGGACTGGCGCAAGAGCTGGTCGACCAGTGTGGTCTTGCCATGGTCGACGTGCGCGATGATGGCGATGTTGCGAAGTTTCTGCGTCACAGTGAGGTCCCGGGGAAACCCGCCATGATAGGGCTTTTCGCCGGCGCGCGCCGGAGTTTCACCCGCGGGGGCGGCTTCGGCGCATGGACCGCGCCGCTGGGGACCCGGCGTTCATGGCGTGGCCCGGGTCGGGGCGCCGCCCGCTGCCGCGCCCGCGGCCGCGCCTGCGCCTGCTGCTGCGAGATTCGCCGCCGGGGAACCCGCGGCGCCTGCCGCCGGGGCCGCCGTCACGATGACGGGCACGGAAAACACCCGGGTCTCCGTCATCTCGTCGTGTTTGAGCGTCACGCTCACCCCGAGCAGCTGCACCCCTTCGGCGGCGGAGATCAAACGGACGGTCTGGCGGTAGACCTCCGCCGGTTGCACCGAGGGAATGTCCACCGCGCCGGTGTTCCCGGGCGCCAGCGTCAAGGCCTCCGACCCCGTCACGAGCACCGTGGCGGGGTCGGCCTGGATTTGGGGCATCACCGCGATGGTGACCTCGAAGGGCTGATTGAGGAGGGGCTTCTGGGGCAGATCGAACTTGACCGCCACCGGCACGGTGGATTTACCCATGGTCACGGCTTCGACCATGCCGGCGGTCAGCTCCTCCGGGGAGCGGCCGCCCTTCGCCGGAGCCCGGGCATGCGGCTTGGGGGTCACCTGGGCCACGGTGGGGCCACTGGAATCTCCATGGCAGGCCGCCAACAAAGCGGCGCTGCCGATCAGCCCCGCCATCCTCAACCGTGCCGCCATCCGGTCCATGCCCCATGATCCTCCAAAATGCCGGTCCGTCACAACTCGAGCCGCGGTCCCTGGACGGCGCTCAACTGGTCGTCGAGTGCGCGGTAGTGTTCCTCCCAGTAGCGCGGTTCCGCGAACCAGGGGAAGGCGCGCGGAAACGCCGGGTCGTGCCAGCGACGCGCCAGCCACCCCGAATAGTGGATCATGCGCAGCGCACGGAGCGGCTCGATGAGCGCCAGCTCGGCCCGATCGAAGGGCAGGAATTGCTCGTAACCGCGCAGCAGGTCGGTCAGTTCGGAGCGCATCTCGGGCTGGCTGCCCGACAACAGCATCCACACGTCCTGGATGGCCGGCCCCGTGAGGCAATCGTCCAGGTCGACGAAATGCGGCCCCTGCTCGGTCCACAGGATGTTGCCGCGGTGACAATCCCCGAGAATGCGTCCCACGCGTGCCCCGTTCCAGCCCCTTGTCTGCGCCTCCACCTCCTCGATCAGGGTATCGGTGAGTTCCGCGTATTTGACGGCCAGGTAATCGGGCATCCACTCGCCGTCCAAGACGAAGTCCCGGGCCTTGCGCCCCAGGTCGTCGACGCTCAACCGGTTGCGGTCGTGAAAACGGCCGGCGCGCCCCACGCCGTGAATCCTTCCGAGAAACCGCCCCACCCACTCTCGATCCGCCGTGGTGCCGAGCTCGGGCCAGCGCCCGCCGCGCCTGGGGAACACGGCGTAGCGGAAGCCATGCTGCACCCGCAGCGACTCCCCGTCGGTGCGCAACGGCGCGACCACGGGTATTTCCTGCGCGGCCAGCTCCGCGGAGAAATCGTGTTCTTCGCGGATCGCGGCATCGCTCCAGCGACCGGGCCGGTAGAATTTCGCCACCACCGGGTCGCCGTCTTCGATGCCGATCTGGTACACGCGGTTTTCGTAACTGTTGAGCGCCAGCACCCGGCCGTCGCAGCGGTGACCCGCCGCCTCCAGGGCGTCGAGCACGGTCTCGGGCGACAGGTCCGCGTAGGGCGTATCCGCATTCATGGCGTCGAGTCTACAGGGTCGAAGGCGTCACGATCGCAGTCGACACCTGCTGCTAGAATGCGCCGCATGCGGCTGCCAAGACCGAAGTCATTGAGCGGATTGATGCTGATCGGCTTCGCGGTCGTCGCCACGCCGCTGCTGTTCGCCATCCTCAACGCCGCCTTGCAGATGAACCGGCAGTCGAACCGCAGCGAGCAGCTCATCATCCATGGGATGCAGGGGACCCGCAACAACCAGAGCATGTTCGAGGAGATCGGTGCGCTGGAACGCGCGGCGCGCCTGTTTCAGATCATCGGCAATTCCGAACTGCGCGACGTCTACACGCGCAATCACGACCGGTTGGCGGCAACCATCGACGAGCTCCTGACGCTGCCGCTCGACGCGCAGACACGCGCCGACGCCCGGGCGCTGCAGGCGGAAGCCGACCGGTTGTCCACCGAACTGGGGACGGCGCCGCCCAACTCGGCGCGCATGGCGGAGATCATCAACGCCTTCCCGCACCTGGCGGAAATGGCATCCAGCCTGTCGAATCGCATCAGCGCGCAGATCGATCTGGAACTGACCAACCTGCAACTCGCGGCCGAACATGCCCAGCGCAAGCTGTTCTGGCAGACCCTCCTGCTCGTTCCCATGACCCTGGCCGTCGTCGGCGTGTTCACGTACCTGTTCGGCAGGCCCATCCGCGCCATCGACCGCGCCATCAGCGAGCTGGGCCGCGGCACCTTCTCGCGGCCCATCGCCATCCGGGGACCCGCCGATCTGGAACGCCTGGCGGCGCAGCTGGAGTGGCTGCGGGGACGGTTGCTGGAACTGGCCCAGGAGAAGAACCGGTTCCTGCGACACATGTCGCATGAATTGAAGACGCCGCTCGCGAATATTCGCGAGGGCACCGAACTCTTGATGGACGGTGCGGTCGGTGAACTCGAGACTGCTCAACGGGAAGTGGCGGGGATCTTGCGCGAGAACGGCATGAAATTGCAGCGGCTCATCGAAAACCTGCTGTCGTTCAGCGCCTGGCAGGCCAAGAGCGTCGGGCTCGACATCACCGAGTTCAAGCTGCGTCCGCTGGTCAAGTCCGTGCTCGAAAATCAGCAGCTGAGCCTGGTGGCGCAGCGGGTGCGGCTGGACGTGCAGGTCGACGACCTGAGCCCGAATGCCGATCGGGGCAAGGTGCGGCTCATCCTCGACAATCTGCTCTCCAATGCGGTCAAGTTCACGCCGCGAGGCGGCACCATCGCCATCGCCGCGCATGCGGAGCGCGAGCAGCTGGTGCTGGACGTCATCGACAGCGGCCCGGGCGTCCCGGCCGACGAACGGGACCGCATCTTCGAAGCGTTCTACCAGGGCAAATCGCCGCAGGGTGGCCACGTGAAGGGTACCGGCATCGGCCTGTCGGTGGTGACCGAGTTCGTGCACGCCCATGGCGGCAGCATCGAAATCCGCGATGCCGAGGGGGGTGGCGCCCACTTTCGGGTGTGTCTGCCCCTGCGTCATGCCGAAGCCCTGCCGGAGAAGGCCCATGCAGCATGACCGGCGGCGCCTCGGGGGACGGCTGCGCCGCGCCGCCGGCGCGGTGGCCCTGACCCTGGTCGCGGGCGCATGCAGCCCGCTGGGCGATCAGACCCGGCCGAGCGCTCCCGAACCCCAGCCGGAGCGGCCACTGCCGGATTTGAACGCCGTGACCTCCGCCCTCGAGACGATGCGGGCGCTGCCCGAAGGCGATCCGGCGCGACAGGCGGAGTTGTTCGAATCGACGAAGGATGCCGCCGCCGCCGCGCCCACCGCCGCGAACCGCTTGAAACTGGCGCTGGCCCTGGCCACCCCCGGGCACGGCGCCTCGGATTTCGTCGCCGCCCGGCGACAGTTGTCGGAACTGCTGGCGACCCCTGAGACTCTGCTGCCGGTGGAACGGCTCCTGGCCGAGGTGCAGCTGCACGACGTCGACCAGCGGTTGATCCTGCAGGCGGAGAACAAGCAACTTCGGGACGAAGCGCCGCGCGAGTCGCGCGACAAGGTGCAGATCATCAACAAACGACTGGCGGCCGAATCGGATGAGAACCTGCGATTGCGCAGGGCGCTGGAGGAAGCCCAGGCTAAACTGGAGGCGGTCACCCACATCGAGCGGTCCATCAACGATCGCGGAACCAACGGATCGCATCCCTAGAGGTATGGAGAGAATGACTTGAACGCCTTTCCGCTCGCCGCCACCACACCGCTCGCCTTCGGCTATCAGCCGCCGCGGGAGAGCGCCGCGCCCCAGAAGCGCAGGGCCAAGATCCTGGTCGTCGACGACGACCCGGGCTTGTTGCGGCTGCTGACCATCCGTTTGCGCGCCGAGAACTACGAGGTCGAGGCGGTGGAGAGCGCCGAGGCCGCACTGGCCGCCTGTGCCCGATTCCGGCCCGATCTGGTGATCACCGATCTGCGCATGGACGACATGGACGGCATCGGCCTGCTGAAGGAGCTGCAGAGCCGCTGGCCCGGACTGCGCGTGATCATCCTCACCGCGCACGGCACCATCCCCGATGCCGTGCACGCGACGCAGAGCGGCGCGTTCGGCTTCCTGACCAAGCCCGTGGACAAACAGGATTTGTTGGACCACGTGCAAAAAGCGCTGAAGGTCTCCGGGTTCGCCCACGTGGACGAGGACTGGCGCGCGAGCATCATCACGCGCAACCAGCTCATGGAGGACAAGCTGGCCCAGGCCAACATGGTGGCCGGCACCGACGCGCGCGTGCTGCTGACGGGCGAGAGCGGCACGGGCAAGGAGCTGCTGGCGCATGCCATCCACGACGCCAGCCCGCGGCGCAACAAGCCCTTTCTCGCCGTCAATTGCAGCGCCATGGCGGAAAACTTGTTGGAATCGGAACTCTTCGGGCACGAAAAGGGAGCCTTCACCGGCGCCACCCGCGCCCAGAAGGGATTGTTCGAGGCCGGCGAAGGCGGCACCCTGCTGCTGGACGAGGTGGGCGATCTGCCCATGCGCCTCCAGGTCAAGCTGTTGCGCGTGCTCCAGGAGAACCAGGTCAGTCCCGTGGGCGGCACCGCGGCGGTGCCCATCAACGTCCGCGTCATCTCGGCGACGCACCGCGATCTGCACCAGCTCATGGTGGGCGGCCAGTTCCGCGAGGATCTGTATTACCGCCTGAACGTCGTGCACATCGAGATGCCGGCGCTGGGGCGGCGTCGCGAGGACATCCCGTTGCTGGTGGCGCATTTCTTGGAACAGATCGCGAAGGAGAGCGGCCAGCGCAAGATCTACGCACCCGAGGCGGTCGAACTGCTGGCGACGGCGGAATGGCCGGGCAACATCCGGCAGCTCTACAACGTGGTACGACAGAACGTGGCCCTGTCCCACGGCGCCATCATCACGGCGGAGCTGGTGCAGCAGTCGCTGGGCGGCGGTTCGACGCGGCTGCCGTCGTTCGACGAGGCGCGTGACGAGTTCACCCGCATCTACCTCTCGCAGATCCTCCAGATCACCAGCGGCAATGTGAGCCAGGCCGCCCGCCTCGCCAAGCGCAACCGCACCGATTTCTACAAGCTGCTGTCCCGGCACCAGC
>CAZZWZ010000083.1:0-3972 GCA_964657955.1 uncultured Steroidobacteraceae bacterium | reverse complement strand
CGGAGGACTTCAAGAAATCCTGAAGAACTCCGCCACGCCGGCGACGACGTGTGCGAGCTGCGGCTCGGAGAGTTCGGGATAGATGGGCAGCGCCAGCGTTTCGGCGGCGGCGCGCTCGGCCTCGGGAAAGTCGCCGACGCCGTAGCCCAGGTGGGCGAAACACTGCTGCAGATGCAGCGGCACGGGGTAGTAGATTTCCGTGCCGATGCCGCGCCCGGCGAGATGCTCCTTCAACGCATCGCGATCCCGCACACGCACCACGTACTGATTGAAGATGTGGCGCTGATCCGCGGCGACGGCCGGCACGACCACGCGGTCGCCCAGGCGGGCCGCGGCGAACGCGCGATCGTAGAACGCGGCATTGCGCTGCCGTGCTTCGGTCCAGCCGTCGAGGTATTTCAGCTTGACCCGCAGGACCGCCGCCTGCAGTTCGTCGATGCGGAAATTTCCGCCGATGAGCGAGTGGAAATATTTGGGTTTGCCGCCGTGCACCCGCAGCACGCGCATCCGCTCGGCGAGCTCGGCATCGTTGGTGGTGCAGAAGCCTGCATCACCGAATGCACCCAGATTCTTGCTGGGAAAGAACGAGAAACATCCGACGTGGCCGAGGCTCCCCACCCGGCGCCCCCGGGTCTCGGTGCCGATGGCCTGCGCTGCATCCTCGATCATGCGCAATCCGTAGCGCTCGGCGATGGCGAGCAGGGGCGCCATGTCCGCCGCTTGGCCGTACAGGTGCACGGGCATCAGGGCCTTCACCCAGCCCCCCGTGCCGCGATTGATGAGCAGGCCTTCACGCACCTCGCATTCGCGGTCGATGAACGACTGTACAGCGGATGCGGACAGATTGAACGTGCGCGGGTCGATGTCGCAAAATATCGGTTGCGCGCCGGTCCGGGCGACGGTGCCGGCCGTGGCGAAAAACGTGAACGGCGTCGTCAGCACCTCGTCGCCGGTGCCGATCTCGAACGCCATCAGCGCGAGCAGCAGGGCATCGGTGCCGGAGGATACGCCCACGCCGAATGCGGCGCCGCAATACTGCGCGAGTTCGGTCTCGAAGGCACGCACGTGCTCGCCCAGGATGAACTGCTGGCTTTCGCAAACTCGTTCGATGAGCGGCATGACTTCGTGACGAATCTGCGCGAACTGCGCCTTAAGATCGAGTAATGGAACGTTTGTCATGGGCATCTAGAATAACATTAGCCGGTTACTTAACTTTTGTAGAATTGGGTCACGTACTCGCCGTCGTCATGGCTGTTAATGTAGATCGATGATGTCGCATTCAAGCCATAGTCGAAGCGTGCTGCGACGGATCATGGCGGATTCACTGGAACCGAGATGACCCAGCCGGCCCTTGCCAAACAGAGCTTTTTGATCGCGATCTTGGCGGGCGTCCAGGCCATCATGCCGGCAATCGTCGCGGTGGCAGCGCTGTATGCCACGATCACGCTGTTCGGCGATTCATTCGACCCCTCGTCCTCCTCCATCGTGATCGTCGCGGTGCTCTGCCTGATCCTGGTGCAGCCGCCGCGCGAAGTGAGCTCGCAGATCACCTCGCCGCGCATCTCCGCGGTGGTGGATGTCATCTTCCGCTGGCTGCTGATCCTGGCCTTCCTGCTGGCCATCGGTTACGTCACGAAATCGCCGCTCGAAGCGTATCCGCGGCGGGTGTTCCTCACCTGGGCCGCGACGACGCCGCTGGCCCTGGTCGTCGCGACGTTGATCATGCAGGAGGTGATGCGCCGCTTCCTGTTGAACGCATACGACAGCCGCAGCGCCATCATCGCCGGCTACAACAGCAGCAGCCTGGAACTCGCGCGCCGCTTGAAGAGCAATCCGGGCATGCGCCTGGAGGTGGCCGGATTCTTCGACGATCGCAGCAGCGACCGTCTGGGCATGGAGGCCGACGCCAAGCTCATCGGCGCTCTGAGCGATCTGGGCACCTACGTGAAGGAGCACCGCACCGACGTGATCTTCCTGGCGCTGCCGATCCGTCACGTGAAGCGCGTCATGGATCTGCTCGACGATCTGCGCGACACCACGGCATCCATTTATTTCGTCCCCGACATTTTCGTCTTCGATCTCATCCAGGCGCGTTCCGGGGACATTCACGGCATTCCCGTGGTGGCCATGTGCGAGACGCCGTTCTACGGCTATCGGGGCGTTGCGAAGCGCCTCACCGACATCGGACTGTCCCTGCTGATCCTGCTGCTCCTGCTGCCGCTGCTCGCGGTGGTGGCCGTCCTGGTGAAATTTTCCTCCCCCGGCCCCATCATTTTCAAACAGCGCCGTTACGGGCTCGACGGCCGCGAGATCGGCGTGTACAAGTTTCGCACCATGCGTGTGACAGAGGACGGGTCGCAGATCCGCCAGGCGTCGCGCACGGACAGCCGCATCACTCGGATCGGCGGCATCCTGCGCCGCACCTCGCTGGACGAGCTGCCGCAGCTCATCAACGTGCTGCAGGGCCGGATGAGCCTGGTGGGTCCGCGGCCGCACGCGGTGGCGCACAACGAGGAGTACCGCAAGCTCATCAAGGGCTACATGGTGCGCCACAAGGTGCTGCCGGGCATCACGGGACTGGCGCAGGTCAACGGCTGCCGCGGCGAAACCGCGGAACTCAAGGACATGGAAGCGCGCGTCAATTTCGATCTCGACTACCTGCGGCACTGGACGCCCATGCTGGACATCAAGATCATCCTGCTCACGGTCGCGAAGGTGTTCCGCGACGACAATGCCTATTGACGCAGCCTAGCGGGGCGCGGGGATGGCGATGCCCGTCGAGACGAATTCCTCGTGAAACACGTAGCGGCCGGCCACCGGCATGGCGGCCAGATCGGCGAAGCGGATGCGGCGGGTGGGACGGAGGGTGAACGGGCCGGCCGGTGCGCCCCAATCCGGCGCCTCCAGCAGCAGATCGTGAAAATCCAGCCACTCGCCGGTGAGCGGGTACTGACATTTGTACAAGGATTCCTTCGCCGAGAACAACAGCGTCACGGCGGCCGGTCGTTCGGCGGCCGGCAGCGAGTCGATCCAGGCCAGTTCCTCCGCCCGACCGATGGTCTGCCACAGGTCGGGCGTGGGCGCCCCCACCACCTCGCTGTCGAGACCCAGCGCGAGAATCCGGGCACCGGATGCCACCGCCGCCATGCACAAGCCGGCGGTGTGGGTGATGCTGCCGCGGTAACCCTCGGGCCAGAGCGGCTGCCGATCCGGCGACGCGCGCAGCGGAAAATCGTGCACGCCGAGCCGTGACAGCGCCGCGCGCGCGCACCAACGCCCCGCGGCAAACTCCTGCTTTCGCTTCGGGCGCGCGGTGGCTACATAATGAGCCTCCTCCGGCAGCAGCTGTGCCTCGTCTCCCGGCGCCCGGCGCGCGACGAGGATCACCGATTCCGGAAACAGGCACGGCGGCACTTCCGGCGTCCCGGACGGAATTCGTGAGGATTGTGGATTGATCGACACTTTTTCGAGCCTTTACATGACCATAGGGGCACAGACTACGCTACCCTTGTTGAAAATTAGCGATCGCAGCTCGTCGCTAAGGTTGGGTCCGACTTTGGCGAGTCTCTCATGAACCTCCAGCACTCGATTCATGCGGTGTTCACCGCGCTTGCCGCTTCCGCGTGGGATCGCCCGGCGTTGATCGACGACGATGGGCAGTTGACCTACGGTGAACTGGCGCGCCGGTCCGACGACGTCGCACAGCATCTGCGCCGCCACGGCATCGGGCTCGGCGACCGGGTCGGCCTGTACTCGCAACGTTCCGTGGATGCGGTCACCGCCATGCTGGGCATCCTCAAGGCCGGTGCGGCCTATGTGCCCTTCGATCCCGCATATCCCGCCAACCTGCTCAGGTTCGTTTACGACGACTGCGCACCCGGGCTCATGCTGGTACAGCCCTCGCTCGCCGCCGCACCCTTCTGGCAGGGCGAGGGACACGACATTCACGCCGTATGCCGCGGGGCAGCCGGC
>CAZZWZ010000082.1:0-12308 GCA_964657955.1 uncultured Steroidobacteraceae bacterium | reverse complement strand
TTCACGACGGGCGTCGGCGTCGGCACCGGCGTCGGCTTCAAGACGGGTGTGGGCGTGGACACGGTGGTTGCCGACGTCGAACTGGTGGACTGCCTCGCAACGGGCACGTTCGCCGCGATCGACACGGTGGGCGTCGAAGACGCGGCGGTCGAGGATGTTCCGGACGAATCGCCGCCGCAAGCCGTCAGGGACAGCACGGCCATGGACAGGACAGTCGTCGCCACCGCCGATCGATGAAAATTTTCATTTCGCAACATGTTCATTCCTTAGTGGTGCCGTCCGCCAATCGACAAGTCGTTCGCGGAACCGCGTGGTGTTTCCAAATGGGCTCGTCGCCCGGTGTGGAAACAATTTGAATCAGCACCCTTCACCGTCATATCTGTCTCCCTTTTGAAACGTCGCCTCAGAACGACATAAAAGTGAGCGCTGCATCCGCGGTTTTCGTACGTTCCTCGCGTGGGCCGTGATGCCGGTCGGCTCGCCAGCAACGGCGTCTCACTTCCGGCCGCTGCAAGGCGATGCGCTTCACAGATTCGCAACGCCTCGGGCGGCGCAGGATCGCGTCCGGCCGTGATGCCATCGACGAATTTGTCGTTGACCGGCGGCGGAATGTGGACGCCGACACCGGCGTCCGATAAGGTTCGCGAATGCGCAACCACCTGGGACCACTCGTTGCCGGATCACTCGTGGCGCTCGCCGCGCTGTTGTGGCCGGCGCTTTACAACACCGAGCCGTTCTTCTTCTTCGACACGCCCACCTATCTGCGCGGGGCGGACGCCGGCCTGCAGAAACTCACCGGCGTGTCGACGCCGTGGACCAAGCTGTCGGACGAGCCGGGATCGGCGCCTGCGAGCCGCGATGCGGCGGCACCGGATTCCGCCGGGATGACGGAGGCGACAGGCGCCACGGCGCCCGGCGCAGAGGCGCCCCCGAGCATCAGCTCCGTCAAGAGCAAGACCATCCTGAGCGGCCGCTCCGTCTATTACGGCGCACTTCTGTATGCGGGCGATCGCGCCGGTCATCTCTGGTTGACCGTGATCGTTCAGGGCGCGCTGCTGTTGTTGTCGATGGGCCTGTTCTTGCGGGCCTTCGGCCTGGCGCAATGGCCCACGCTGCCCATCGTGGCAGTGGTGATGGGTCTGCTCACCTCGGCTTCCTTCTACGTGAGCTTCTTGATGCCGGACATGTTCGCCGCCGTCACCCTGCTCGCGTGCGCCACGTTGATCGGCGCGCGGGGGCTACGCCCGGTCGAATACGGTCTGTGGACGGCCCTGCTCGCGTTTTCGTTGGCGTGTCATTCCTCGCATGTGCTGATCGCCGGCGCATTCCTGGTGGTGGCGTTGATCATCGATCTGGCACGGCGCTCCTGGAGCAACGTGCGCGGCCTGGCGGTGATCGGCGTGTGTCTGTTGATCGCCGGGGCGGCCGAGGCGGCCTTTGGGATGGCGGTGACGCGTCTCGTGGGAGCACCGCCGCTGCGACCGCCGTTCCTGATGGCCCGGGCCATCGAGGACGGCCCGGGCTACGCGTACCTGCGCGACACCTGCCCGGGCAACGGGTTCAAGGTATGCGAATTCCTTCCCCGGCTGCCCATGTCCGCGGAACAGTTCATCTGGTCGCGCGATCCCCCCGGTATTTTCCCGTTGGTGTCCGCGGATGTGCGCCGCCAGTTGTCGGCCGAACAACTACGCTTTGTCGTCGCCGTGTTCCGGCACGATCCGGCAGCCCTGATCCGGGCGTCGTCCGGCGACGTGCTGCGCCAGTTCACCTTGATGAGTCTCCCGGAATTCAATTCCACCAATCATTTCGAACACGACTCCTTCACGGCCAAGATTCCGCCGAATTATCGGGGCCCGTTTCGCGAGAGTGCCGCTTATCGAGGGGTGATGCCGGTGGGCGCCGCGTTCATGGTGCAATTGGTGGTGTTCATCGCGGCGGCGACGGGGCTGCTGCTGCTGCTGGTCTGGCCACGTCTGCGCCACCGCCTGGATTCGCGGCAGCTCGGGATGGTGGGCCTGGTGATTCTCGGCATCGCGCTCAACGGGTCGATCTGTGGAATGTTGTCGGGACCCCACGAACGCTACGAGGCGCGCGTCGCCTGGTTGGTGCCCTTTGCGGCACTTGCCGTCGTTTTCGTCCTGGTGCGCCGCACCGGGCGCGGCGGGACCGCGCCCTAGAATTGAAAATACAGAAAACGCGACGGATGATCGAAATACAGGCAGGAGCAGAAGAGCATCAGGCCCGTGCCCAGCGCCCATGGCACCGACGCCTTCCAATGCCACCGCCGCGGCCATGAGGCGGGCCGGACCTTGGTCAACGCCGGCGAAGCGTGACCCATGATCTGGTAGATGTTCGGCGCGGCGAAGGCGATCACGGCCAGGCCCAGCGCCACGGCGGTATTCGTCACCAGGGGCAGCGTCTCGGCGTTGTACGCATCCCGCAGCGCCACCGCGAAGACGCCATGATCCAGCAGCCAATGCTGAGCCATGCCCAGGTACCGGACATTGTCCGGCGGGATGGGCAGCGGCAGTCCCGACCCATGGGCACCCAGCATGCCCGCGATCAATGCAACACCCGAACGGGTGTCGACCGCCCGGAAAAATATCTGCGACACGAGCACGCACAGATACGTGAGGGCAACCGGCCACAGCGCCGCCCAGAGGCGCCCCGGGAATGCACGGGGTTCCCTCGAGGCGCCCGCGAAGATGCGCCAGGCGTGATTCACGCAGAGATACACGCCGAACAGCACGCCATAGACGATGAACTGCAGGCCGGCTCCATGCCAGATCCCGGCCAATATCATGGTGGTCAGCGTCGGGACGACGATCATCGAGACGAAGCCCGACGGCGTTCGAGCGGCTTGACGTCCGGCCGGCAACCCCCGCCTCTGACGTCGCCGCGCCACGGCCAGCGCGATCGGGTTGTACAGCAGCAGCGTGAGATACCGCGTGAGCGTCATGTGCCAGCGCTGCCAGAACTCGATGACGGAAGTCGCCTTGTAGGGCGAGTTGAAGTTCAGGGGAAGGCGCACCCCGAACATGATTCCCAGACCGATCGCCATGTCGCAATAGCCGGAGAAATCGAAATACAACTGCATCGAATAGGCCAGCGCGGTGGACCACGCCTGCAGGAAGGGCATGCCGGCGGTGTGCGCGAAACCCAGCTCGGCCCATGGCGCGATGTGATCGGCGAGCAGCACCTTCTTGACCAGGCCCGCGGCGAACACTGTGATCCCCACCATCAGGTTGTCGGCGCGAAAGCGGTACGTGGCCTCGTCCGCGAATTGCGGCATGATCTCCCGATGGTGCAGGATGGGGCCCGCGATCAGATGGGGGAAGAAGGTCACGAACAGCACGTAGTTGATGAAACTGCGGTCCCGGACCAGGCCCTGCCGGCAGTCGACCAGGTAGCCGATCTGGGTGAACGTGAAGAATGAGATGCCGAGCACGAGCACCACCGACCCGAAGTCGGTTCCAATCCAGCCGGACGCATGAAGCAGGCCCAGCAGCGGAAACAGATATTTGTAGAAGAACAGCACCGCGAGATTGGCGGTCACGCCCGCCGCCAGCAGCGCGGTCTGCCCCGCGTCCGGCGCGTCCGGGGTGCTCTTGAGCAACAGGCTCAGCGAATAGTTGAACGCGATCGAGCAGGCCAGCAGGATCAGGAACACCGGATTCCACCAGCCGTAAAACACCAGCGACGCGACGCACAACCAGGCCTTCGCCGCAAACACCGACTGGAATCGCGCCAGTGAAAAATAGCCGATGATGGAAACCGGCAGGAAGGCGAAGAGGAATACGGCCGAATTGAACAGCATGTCGAACCGCGGGGATCAGCCGGGCTTCTTCGCCGTGACTTTCCGGTCGATGAGCTCGACGAGCTCGCCCACGGTTCGAACTTCCTCGATCTCGGCGGTGTGAAATTTGATGCCGAACGCGGCCTCGATCGCAACGACGATGTTGATGTGGTTGAACGAGTCCCACCCGTCCACGTTTTCCGCAGTGGTGGTCGCGTCGATCTGCAGGTCCGGTTGATCCAGGGTGTCCGCGATGATGTCGCGCACCCGGGCATAAATTTCCGCATGATTCATGATGGAACTCTCTTCACGGTGATGCATGTGTCGGACGGTTCGAATGGCGCGAGCTGCAACTGCCAGGTAGATGCGCCGTTGCCGCCTCCGACCTGGGAGAATCCCAGCTTCCGGTAGTGATCCTCGACCATGCCGTTCTTCTTGGTCGGCAGATACGTGCCCACCAGACGCGCTGCGCCCAGGCGCAGCGCTTCGGCCGCGACCACGTTCAAGGTGGCGAGTTCGACCTGCCGGCCCAACACCCGGCAGCTCATCAGCCACGCATCCAGCACGATGGCATCGCCCTCCCGCCCGCCGATCACCACGCCGATGACGCCGTTGTCGCCGAATTTGTCGACCAGGCGCAGCTGCAGGGTCATGGCGCCCGGCTGTCGCATGATCGCCAGAACCTCGCTCTGCGTGTAACGGCGCGTGGTCAGGTTGAATTGATTCGTCTTGTTGATCAATTGCACGATGCGCTGCAGGCCCACCTCGTCGAACGGCTGCCACAGCAACGTCATTTCCAGGCTCGCAAGATAGCCCTGAAGATCGGTATGCGAGTCCCGAGCCTGCTCGCGGACCAGATTGGCCCGGTACTGCGGGCCTCGCTCGAAATCCTCCGGCGCGAGCCGCAGCGCCTCGAAATAGCCGGCATCGGCGATGCAGCGCGAGTAGAACGCGGGGTCCTCGGGCAGTTCGGGCACACGGACGACGGGCAGTTCGCGGCGGACGAGATTGCGCTCGAACGGGTTGTCGTCGACGAACACCAGTGAATCGATGCCGATGTTCAGCTGCTCGGCGATGGACCGCAGATTGGCCGCCTTGTCGCCCCAGTTCGCGACGAAGCAGGCGATGTCGTCGGGCTTCAGAACCATGTCGGGATGGCGCTCGAACGGCAGCCGCGCCTGGGCCGGCTCGTTCTTGGAACACACCGCGAGTATCACGCCGCGACGTCCGAGATCGCGCACGAAGGTCTGGAATTCGACGTAGGATTCCCCGAGCGCGCTGCCCTGGCCCAGACGGATTCCCTCCAGCCCGTCGTCGCCGATCACCCCGCCCCAGAGGGTGTTGTCCAGGTCGAGAACCAGGCATTTGGCGGACCACCCCTGCTGTGCGGCGATCAGGCGCGCGGCCATGTCGCCGTAGGCGGCCGCAGCCGGCGGCGCAATCTCCTGCTTGGCCCGATGCCAGTACACGGGATCGTGCCAGGCGTCGAGGCCGTCGCGCAGCAACACTCGGTCGAGCGCCAGCAGGTCGATTTGATCGGCGTCCGCCAGTTCTGCCAGCCGCAGGTTCACCCGTTCGATCAGATTGACTCCCGAGGCCGGCAACCGCCGCTCGTTCTGCCCCATCAGGGGCTGCAGCACCGGGAGCAGGGTTTGCTGCAGGATTTGCCCGCGAAAACGTCGCCGGGCGAGGCGCCAGACGTTCCTTACATCCTCGACGGCACGGTCCACCAGCCCGTCCGCGGTCTCGGCATCCATGGCCGGGTGGGCCGGACCCAGCACATGCGCCGCATGAAAGGCGAACAGGATGACGTCGGGCTGAAACTGGAACAGCGGCGAATGGTCATCCTGCAGCGCCTGCCGATACTGGCCGTAGTCGCCGACGAACGTCTGCAATCTGCAGTTTCGCCGCAGCGCCGCGACGCGAAGCCCGGGCAGCAGATGATCCACCGTCGAGGAGCTCAACACGGCGAGCTTGAGCGTGCGCGGCCCATGCTCGGCGCAGATCCGGACCTGCACTTTTTGCAGCGTCTTGTCGAGCCGGTTGGTTTGCGCGAAATCGAGCCGCAGATTGGCCAGCCGCACGAGCTCGGTGAACGTGGCGGTGCCGGTCGCAGCCGCTGTCCGCACCTCCGCGTTCACATCGGCGGACGGGCCGAGCCAGCCCATGTCGATAAAACCCGTGCCGCTCACCCGCCGGCCCCGGCCATGACGGCGGGGATGCATCGATGCAGCACGGGTTCCAGATCGTGCAGGAATGCCCCCGTCCATGCCTGGGCGCTGCGCGGGGTCAGATGTGCATGGTCGAACGTCGCGATGTCCGGCAGCTGCGGGTCGATGGTGGTCAGACCGAGATTCGTGCCGATGTAGCGTGCGAGGCCGCGCAGGTCCTCATCGGCCGGCACATTGGTGACGACGACGCATCCCGGCGCGATTCCGAGTTTTTCCACGAGTCGGCGCGCCTCGGCCAGATACCGGGGATACATCGGCAGCCGCTCGTTGACCTTGCTCGCCGTCGGGTAATGACGGCGGTCGCTGGGCACGCTCGCGTTGCCGATCCAGATCGCGTTCGATGCGCTCGGAAAGATCCAATGGCCGTCCAGCCGCGAACGAAAATAGGAGAACGTGTGCCCGCATGCCCATTGCCACCCGGCGCAGAACTGCCGGTGTGTCGACTGGAACTCCTTCAACGCCGTGACCTGGCGGCGGGAGGCCGATGCATCCGCGAAGATGGGCTGCTCGGATTTTCCCATTTCACCGGTGAAATACGGGCTTGCATCGAAGATCACCACGCTCGGATGCGGATGGAAATTATCCAGCAACCGCGCTCCGAAACCGCTGGCCTCGGTGGGCAGACCCAGCATGTAGACGGGATAGCGGTGCGCGCTGAACCACTCGCTCGCACCACCCAACGACAACGCGTTTTGCAGCCGGCTGTCGCTGAGCGTCAGCACCTGCGCCGCACGGATCGATCGCTCCACGTCGGGCTCGACGCGGTGCCAGACGGCCTCGATGTCGTACACGCCGTAGCGCTGCGAATTGCAGTACGCCATCCATGCATCCTGCGCATAACCGCCGGACCAGCAGCTCATTTCCAGCGCGCGATCGCCCACCGTCTTGCAAACCATCAATCCGAGAAACACCGCGAGAGCCAACGATGAATAGCCGCGCGCGCTCAGCATTCTCGATGGTCCATGGACCGATGGGGGCGACGATGATTCACACACGGACCTTCGGAATGGGGTTGCCGGCCGCCACGCATGGGGCGGCCGTTGAGAATCGGCAGCCGGGGGAGCACCCGCGGCACAGCGCCGACGTCAGACTAAACGCTCGACCAACAGGCGCGAAGCGTAACCGATACCCACCACCGCGAGCAACAGCGCAATGGCGAATGCCGCAGCCGTGGGTCGCCGACGCGCCTGGGCGCGGATATCCGGCAGGGCCAGCAATACCGCGACCAACACGGCCATCACCAGCCAGTAGTAATACCGCAGATCCGTCGCCACTCCGAACACCGCGTAAGCCCCGGCGTACAGCAGGCCCGAATTCAACAATAATCGCGCCGACGACACCGGGCCTTCCGCTTTCGGCAGAAATACCAGCGCGCAGCAGCCGATCGCCAGCCAGACGACCGGCCAGAAGAAGAAGTTCTTTTTGACGTAATCCAGCCGGATGTCGTGCTGCGTCACCGGATGGCCGGCCGGCGGCTGAAGGATGAGCGACTTCGAGAATCGGAAGTGCAGCGACGGCACGACGAAATAGAGAGACGAGTTGAAGTAACTCGCGCGATGTGCCAGGTAGTCGAACGGATGTTCCAGGATGGCGCGACGCCACAGGGCGCTGCGCTCGGACACCAATCCGTCGTCGCTCACGTCGGTGGGCGGGACGTAGTGCAGCTGCGGGCGGAGCGCCGCGCAAGAGCCCCAGGGACTGAAGGTGTCCCACCAGTAGGCGGTGTAGCAGTCCTTCAGCGCGGCGAGTGGCACCGTTGCTTCACCCAGCACGTGCGGGTCGCCGGACCGCAACTCGATTCCGACCAGATCGTAGATCTGCAACGACTGCAGCGAATCCTGGCGCGCGGCCCCGATGATCTGATGGTTGACGAGATTCGAGATGGGGACCGCCGCGATGGCCACCGCGGCCGAGGCCATCCACAGTTTCACGTACCCGAAACGCCGGGTGCGGACGAACATCATGAAGATCAGCGGTCCCAGCGCGAAAACGGCGTTGGTGCGGGTCAACGCGCCGTAGGAAAGCAGCATGGCCGCGGCCAGCATGGCGAGCCAGGGCATGGGCTTTCGGGCCAGGACGAACCAGCAGCAGATGCCGAAGGCGGCGATGTAGGCGGACGCCATTTCCACGTCCTTCACCAGCACCTTGTCGTAGAAGAGGAAGAATGGAAACGCGCCGGCGGCCAGTATCGCCCACGCCCTTCTCGCCATGCCCGCCCGCCGGCAACCATCGGCAATCAAACCGAATCCCAGCCAGTGCAGCGCCTGCTGCAGCACCAGCAACGAACCCGCCTTGCCGGTCATTGCCAACAGCCACGACCAGACGAGCGCCATCACCGGCGGATGCCAGTCGCCGAACTGATGAACCGTCGCCTGTCGGAGCTGTTCGACGCTGTCGTCGATCAATTCCCCGGGAAATGTGACGATGAGTTGCGCGGCACACAGACCGAGAGCCAGCGCAGGTATCAGGAACCGGCGCGGCCCCTGCCCCACCCCGCTCGGCGGCATCATCCGACTTTTCGCCCTCGCAACGGCGGCTGGGCCGCCTGGATCTGCGGATGCGCTGAATTCAATATCTCGCGCTCGAAGGCCAGCCGTTGTTGATGCACCAGCGAATCGAGAATCAGCCCGATCGCCATGAACACCACCGCCAGGATCTCGATGCCGGTCGCGAGCACCGCCAGCGGCACGTGATAGATGTAACGATAGGTGAGCCAGTCGTGCACCACGGGAATGCCGCAGGCGATACCCGCCAGGAAGAACACGAAGAACACCCCGGCGAAGAATTGCAGCGGCCGGTAATGCCGCAGGATCTGCATGATGGACCACAGCACCTTGGCGCCGTCGGAGAAGGTGTTCAACTTGGAGAAACTCCCGGCCGGTCGATCCTTGTACTCCACCGGTATCTCGACGATGCGAAAGCGCTTGTCCAGGGCGTGCAGCGTGAGGTCGGTCTCGATCTGGAATCCGCCCACCAGAATGGGGTAGTTCTTCACCAGCCGGCGGTTCAGGATGCGGTAACCGCTCATGATGTCGACCAGCTTGGAATTGAACAGGATGTTGACCAATCCCTGCACCAACCGGTTGCCCAACCCGTGCAGCGGCCGCGTGTTCTCCTTCTGGTAATGACCCTCGCTGTGCCGGTCTCCGACCACCATGTCGGCGTCGTTGTTGAGCACGGGCCTGATCAGATCGTGAACCCGTTCCGCCGGATAGGTCATGTCCGCGTCGGTGAGCACATAGATGTCGGCGTCGACGTCGATGAAGGCGCGGCGGACCGCATTGCCCTTGCCCTGCAGGTTCTCCGTGATGACCTGCCCGTTGCACTGCAGATCGCGCAAGGTCTGCGTCGCGATCTCGAGCGTCCTGTCGCGCGATCGGTTGTTGATGACGACGATCTTGGCGTCGGGGAGTTCCCTGTGAAACGCCTCGATGGTCTGACGTATCGTCAGTTCCTCGTTGTAGGCGGGCAATATGACGGCGATACTGCACTTGTCTTCGTACATGGAGATTTCCTGTTAAAGTCGTTCAACTATAGTTGAACTTGTAGCCCGTGCAATGCGCCACGTCGCCAATTCCATCATCCTCAATGGCAAACCGTGCGCTGTTTCACCGAATCGCCGCGCTCACCGACCCGCTGAACCCTTCCCTCCAGCCCCCGGATCCCCATGCCCATCAGTTCCGTGACGGCACGCCAGTTTATCTCATTCGCCATGGTGGGCGTGGTGGGTTTCCTGGTCGACGCCGGCGCATTGCAGATCGCACTTGTCGTCGGACTGGGCCTGTACCTGGGGCGGGTGGTTTCGTACTTGATGGCCGCCTCGGCGACCTGGCTGCTGAACCGACGCTACACCTTCAAAGGGGCCTCCGAGGGCAGTGCCTGGTCGGAGTGGGCCCGGTTCGTCCTCTCGCAATTGTCCGGAGCGACGGTCAATCTGACGGTGTATGGTCTGCTCGTTTATTCTTCGCCCTTCGTTGCCCGGAATCCGGTGATCGGCGTGGCCCTGGGGTCCATCGCCGGCATGCTCATCAATTTCATCGCGGCGCGCAGTTTCGCGTTCAGGCGACGCTCGTAGACACGAACGATGCGGAAAACCGGCCGATGCCTCGCCGGAGACCCAGTTCCTGGATATTTCGCCCGGCGGGGGGCAAGCTTCGAGACCTGACCAGGTCGACCCGGCACCCAACCATGATGATCGATTCTTACGAATTGCCCGACGGCACCATGCTCGAAGCCGATGTATGCATCGTCGGCGCGGGCGCGGCCGGCATCACGCTGGCCCTGGAATTCGCCGGATCGGGCATCGACGTGCTCCTGCTGGAAGCCGGCGGTACCGCCGAGGAGGAGGACACCCAGGCCTTGTACGCAGGCTCCGTCGCCGAGGCCCGGCTGCACAGCCCGCCCGATCGCTACCGCCAGCGACGCTTTGGAGGGACCACGACGATCTGGGGCGGGCGCTGCATGCCCTTCGATGCGATCGATTTCGTCAGCCGCGATTACGTTCCGCACAGCGGCTGGCCGCTGTCGCTGGATTCGTTGGCGCCCTACTATCCGAAGGCCAACCGGCTCGCGGAAGCGGGCGCGTTCGCCTACACCGTGGAAGGCGCATTTCGCAGGCCGGTGCGATCCATCATCGACGGGTTCGACAGCAAGAACTTCACCAGCAATACGCTGGAACGATTCAGTTGTCCCACGGATTTCGGCCGGCGCTATGGGCACAAGCTGGCCGCCGCCTCCAACATCCGCACCCTGCTGCATGCCAACGTCACCGACCTGAAGCTCGATCGCGACGGCCGTCGCGTCGAGCGCGCCACCGTCCGTAATCTGCGCGGCGCGACCTTCGACGTGCGCGCCCGGCACTTCGTGCTGGCCGCCGGCGGATTGGAGATCCCCCGGCTGCTGCTCGCCAGCCGCGACGTCCAGAAAAGCGGCATCGGCAACCAGCACGACGTCGTGGGCCGGTATTACATGTGCCATCTGGCCGGAACCATCGGTGCCATCAAGATCGAGCGGCCGCCCGCGTCGGTGTGGCACGGCTATGAGATCTCCGACGAAGGCATCTACTGCCGCCGTCGGTTCGCCTTGCGCGAGTCCGCGCAACGGCGGCTCGGGCTGGGCAACTTCGTCGCGCGCCTGCATCACCCGAGAATCGCGGAGCCGGGCCACCGCAACGCCGTTCTCTCGCTGCTGTTTCTCGCCCAGGCATTCATCCCCTACGAGTACCGCATCCGCCTGGCCGGCACGGGCCGGCGCGATCTGACAACCTGGCTGCAACATGGCCGCAATGTCGTGGCAGGCTCGTTGGACGCGGCCGGGTTCGCCTGGCACATGTTGCGCGACCGCAAACTGGCCGAACGCAAGTTTCCCTCCATCATCATCAAGTCCAAGGCGAATCTGTACAGCCTCGATTTTCATGCCGAGCAGCAACCCAATCCGTCGAGCCGGATCGGCCTGACGGACGACCGTGATGCGCTCGGCATGCCGCGCATCCGCGTCGACTGGCGGTATACCGCCGGCGACCTGGATACGGTCAGCCGCTCCATCGCCTTGCTGGCGGATGATTTCCGGACCGGCCGGATCGGCACGTTCGACTACGATCCGCAGACGGTGGAGGAGGAAATGACCCGCTTCGGCGCTTACGGCGGCCATCATATCGGCACGGCGCGCATGGGAACCGATCCGCGCAGCAGCGTGGTCGATTCGGACTGCCGGGTTCATGGCATCGAGAATCTGTTCATCGCGGGCTCGGCGACATTTCCCACCTCGAGCCAGGCCAACCCCACCCTCACCATCGTCGCGCTGGCGTTGCGACTGGCCGGACGCCTGCGTGAGCTGCTGCAGCATCCGCAGTTCGAGTCCGCCCGCGCCGAGTCGGCGGCATGACGCAACGGATTTTGGTGCTGGGGGCCGGCGGGTTCATCGGCCGGCACGTTGCGGCCAGGCTGAGGGGCAGCATCTGGGCGACACCGGTGAACGCACGCCGGCAAGCGGTGCCGGGCACCACGGATGCGACCGCGGACATCCAAGTGGACGCCACGAACCCCGCCCAGCTTCGGCGAGCGTTGGAGGGGATCGCCGGGGTGGTGAACTGCGTTTCGGGCAACAACGACACGCTGGTCGGCGGCACGCGTACGCTCATCGAGGCGGCTGCGGACATGACCCCGCGCCCGCGCATCGTCCATCTGAGCAGCATCGCCGTATACGGCGATGCCGTGGGGGTGGTGGACGAGACCACGCCGCCGGGTGGCGTGCTGAGTCCCTACGGCGCCGCCAAGCTCGAG
>CAZZWZ010000081.1:0-12312 GCA_964657955.1 uncultured Steroidobacteraceae bacterium | reverse complement strand
TGCGCGCCGTTTTTCGATAGATGAGATTGCCCTCGGTGTCGCCCTTCCATGCCTTGATCATGGCCAAATCCGCCACCAAACCCCGCTCCATCACGTAATCCTCGCCGCCGAACTGGCGGGTCTCCTTCCCCTCGGCAACGGCGGTGCCGAAACCCGTGCGGGTGAAGAACGCAGGAATTCCCGCGCCGCCCGCGCGGATGCGTTCGGCGAGCGTGCCCTGGGGATTGAATTCGATCTCGATCTCCCCGGCCATGTACAACCGTTCGAGAATCTTGTTCTCGCCCACATAGGAGGCGATGACCTTCTTGATCTGGCCGTTGGCCAGCACCGACCACATGCCGTGGTCGTCCGCGCCCACGTTGTTGCCGATGACCGTCAGCCGCTTGACGTTCGAATCGCGCAGGGCGGTGATGAAATTTTCCGGAATGCCGCACAGGCCGAACCCTCCGGACATCACGGTCATTCCATCGAACAGCACCCCGGCCAGCGCACCGGCGGCGTCTTCATATACTTTGGACTGCACCTTTCGCTCCCACGGCCGCTCCCATGGCCGATCGCATAGTCGTTTCCACGGCGCCCGCACGGCGTCGAGAGAGACCGGCCGTTCGTGCGACGCCGGACGTCATCTTACACCGCGATATCCGGCCATGCCCAACCCCGCGGGCGGCCTACGGTGCCGCGGTGCCGGGATGGGGCAGGGCGGCCACCTGCACCGCGGTGATCTTCTCCCGGTAATGATTGCCGAAGTGGCTGCGCACGTAGTTGACCACGGCCGCGATCTGGGCATCGGCCAGGTGCACGGTGCGGGTTTCCATCACTTGATCGGCCGGCAGGCCGAACGGCGGCATGCCGTTCCTGCCGTTGAGCACGGTGAGCGCGGCATACTGCCACGCCACCAGCGCCGGATCGCCGGCCAGCTTCGGATAGTGTCCCGCGCCGACGGCGCCCTGCGCCTGCGGCATGTGGCAGCCCTGGCAGATGTGCGCATAGATCTCGGCGCCTCCCTCGCTGCCGACGCCGGCCGTGGAGGTGAAGGAGGAATCGTCGGCCGCGGCGCCGGCGGCGAGGGCGCAAGCGGCCATCCCCAGGGAGGCACGCGACCATGGCGAGCGCTTCATGCCCTGCCTCCCTGCGCCACGGCACGGCGATGCAGGCGGCCGATCGCATCGAGCGACGACGTGACCGCGCCCTCCTGCCAGCCGCCGAGGAACGAGGCGTGCTCGCCGGCCAGCGCGATGCGACCGTCGATGGCACACAGCGCATCATAGTGTCTGGCGCGCGCCTCCGTGCTCCACATGCCGAAGCAGCCCATGGTGAAGGGTGACCGGTGCCATGCCACGGCGACGCCGTTGTCGAACTCCGCGTGGTATTGCGGATGAATCTGGCTGCCGTAGTCCACGACCTTCCGCACGCGCTCGGCGGGCGTCATGGCGGTGAATTCCATGGCGTTGAGGCCCCAGATGTAGGCGCCGAGCAGCACGCCCTTGCCGCCGCCGAAGAACCCCGTGTTGGGGTAGCCGATGTTGGTGATGGGCAGATCGGTGTAGGTGATGCCGCCGTAAATGTGCTCGTCCTCCTCCCAGAAGCGCCGCTTGAACTGCAGGCCGGCCTTGACGGCGGAGGCGTAGGGCACCGAGCGGATGGCCGCCGACAGGGTGGGGTCCACCTGCAGGGGGATCTGTGCCAGGATGCCGAGCGGAATGGTGCACACGCACCAGTCGGCCGTGGCGGTGAGCGTGCGACCCGGCGCGGAGGTGTCCTCATAGCGTACCGACACTCCGCTTGCGTCCTGGCGAATATCGGTGACCTTGGCGTTGTAGCGGATCACCTCGCCCAGTTCGCGGCCGAACGCCTCGCCGATCCGTCCCATCCCGCCCACCGGCTGGAAGAGCGCCGTCTGCATGTCGTACGTGTCGCCCGTGGGAATGCCCTGCCATAATTTCGACTGCAGGATGTCGCTGAGTCCGACGGGTTGCGACGGCACCGGACGCGCCGTCAGACCGCCCCCCGGGTCTTTGGCGTAGCCGCGACGCTCGCTGCCGGCGGCTCCCGCCACGTAGGCGTAATTCTTGTCGAGCGTGCCCCACTCCTTGAGCGACTCCAGCAGTCTCTCCTGATCCTCCTTGGTCACCGCCGCGTCGAGCGCGTTCTGCCGGGTGGCCTTGGCCAGCAATTCGGCCACGTGGCCCTGGTAGTCGGCCTTGACCTCGCGGTAACGTTGCGGCTTGCCGCCGAAGGCACCGCTGCTGTGCAGATAGGCGTTGTAATTGACCTGGAAGAACGGCTCCAGCGGAACGCCGAGGCGCCTGGCGTAGCTCAAGATGCCGTGGTGATGGTAGGGGATGCGCCAGGGGCCCGGATTGATGTACAGGCCCTGTTCGAATCCGCAGGTCTGCGACTCGCCGCCGAGTTCGGTGTAGGTGTCGCCGCCGCGCAGGGTCCAATTGCGGCCCCCCGCACGCGCGTTGTACTCCAGGACCTGCACCCGGTAGCCGGCGTTGCGCAATTCGAACGCAGCCACCATGCCGGCCAGTCCGGCGCCGAGGATCAGCACCGAGGCGCCGCCGGGTGCACCTTGCAGATCGACGGGCCCGCGGTAGGGGGATTCGGCGGCCAGTCCGAGGCCGTCCATGGCCTGGTACAGGGTGGCCGCGCCCGCGGTGGTCCCGATCATTCGCAGCAGTTCGCGACGGCTCAGCGGGTTGCGTGCCGGTTCATGGTCCATCAATAGGGTCCTCGGGGGGTGCGCCCGACCGCGCTTCGGCCGGGTGTCGTCTGTTGTTAACACATGTGCACTGCGCCAACAAGGGCTCCCGGCGCGCCCGGGCCGCACCATCGCCGGCCGGCTTCCGGGCGCCCGTCGAATTATCGACACAGCCGCCTCGCGCGTGGCAAACTCGGCGGCTTTGAATGATGGCCTGCAAGGGCCCCCCTCGAACCAGTTAGGGAAGTCTCCTATGCCCCGTACAACGCCGCTTTCCGACATCCGCAACATCGGCATCATCGCGCACGTCGATGCCGGCAAGACGACGACCACCGAGCGCATCCTGTACTACACGGGGCGCAAGCACACCATCATCGACATCCACGACACCAAGGATCTGAAGACGTCGACGACCACCGACTACCTGGAACAGGAGCAGAAGCGCGGCATCACCATCCAGAGCGCGGCGGTGTCGGCGTTCTGGCGCGACAAGAAGATCAACGTCATCGACACGCCGGGGCACGTGGATTTCACCATCGAGGTGAACCGCTCGCTGCGCGTGCTCGACGGCGCCGTGGTCGTGTTCGACGGCGTGGCGGGGGTGGAGCCCCAATCGGAGACCAACTGGCGTCTGGCCGACAACTACGGCGTGCCGCGCATGTGCTACGTGAACAAGATGGATCGCAGCGGCGCGAATTTCTTCCGCTGCGTGGACATGATCAAGAAGCGCCTGGGTTCGCGGCCCCTGCCCGTGCAGCTGCCCATCGGCTCCGAGGACAACTTCAAGGGCATGGTGGACCTGGTCGAGATGAAGGCCCTGGTCTGGGACTCGGACGACAAGGATGCCCAGTGGCAGAGCCTGGACATCACCCCCGACCTCGCCGACAAGCTGCACATCACCACGCCGAGCGACCGCGCCATCCTGGCCGCGATCGACAAGTACCGCTCGGAACTGGTCGACACCTGCCTGGAGCAGGATGACGAGGCCATGGAGGCCTATCTGAACGACGGCACCGTGCCGTCTGCCGATCTGCTGCGCAAGGCGCTGCGCAAGGGCACGCTGAACTCCTCGTTCACTCCGGTGCTGTGCGGCTCCTCGTACAAGAACAAGGGCGTGCAGCAGGTGCTCGACGCCGTCGTGGATTATCTGCCCGCGCCGACGGACGTGCCTGCGATCAAGACGGTGGACGCCGACGGCGAACCCATCGGCGAGCGCAAGTGCTCGGACGACGAACCGTTCTCGGCGCTCGCGTTCAAGGTGATCAACGATGCGTACGGGGCGCTCACCTTCATCCGCGTGTACTCCGGCGTGCTGGTGAAGGGCGCCTCGGTGCAGAATTCCACGCGCGGCAAGCGCGAGAAGATCGGCCGCATGGTCGAGATGTTCGCGAAGGAGGCAAACCCCGTCGAGGAGGCGCGCGCGGGCGACATCATCGCACTGGTGTCGCTGGCCGACACCGAAACGGGCGACACCTTGTGCGACTCCACGGCTCCCGTGGTGCTCGAACGCATGCGCTTCCCCGAGCCCGTGATCAGCGTCTCGGTCAAGTCGAAGAACAAGTCCGAGCAGGAAAAGTTCGGTGCGGCCCTGGGCAAGATGGTGCGCGCCGACCCCTCGCTGCACCTGGAAACCGACCGCGAAACCGGTCAGACCATCCTGCGCGGCATGGGGGAACTGCATCTCGAAGTGACCCTGGATCGCATGCGCACCGAGTTCGGCGTCGAAGGGACCATGGGCGAGCCGCAGGTGGCCTATCGTGAAACCTTCACGAAGAAGTTCGACGAGCAGTACATCCACAAGAAGCAGACGGGCGGCTCCGGCCAGTTCGCCGAGGTGTGGATCACCTTCGAGCCGCTGGAACGCAGCGCCGGGTTCGAGTTCGTGGACAAGACGGTGGGTGGTTCGGTGCCGAAGGAGTACGTGCCGGCGGTGGAAAAGGGTCTCCGCATCCAGAAGGAGGACGGGGTTCTCGCGGGCTATCCCACCGTGGACTTCCGCGCGACGCTCACCGACGGCAGCTACCACGACGTGGATTCGAACGCGTTGACCTTCGAGATCGCCTCCAAGGCCGCATTTCGCGAGGCCATCCGCAAGGCCGGGCCCATCCTGCTCGAGCCGGTCATGAAGGTGGAGACGGTCACGCCCGGCGACTACCTGGGCGACGTGATCGGCGACATCAACCGCCGGCGCGGTTCCATCCAGGATCAGCTCGAGCGCGGCACCAACATCGCCGTGGTGGCCACGGTGCCCCTGTCCGAGATGTTCGGCTACATCGGCCAGTTGCGCGGCATGACCAGCGGCCGTGCGTCCTACACCATGGAGTTCTCGCACTACGATCCGGTGCCGCGAAACGTGGCGGACGAGGTGATTGCCGCGGCGGGCAAGCCCGCCACCGTGACCACCTGAGCCCGGGCCCGGCGGCGCCGCGCCGCCGGCCTCGTCATCCCGCCGAGCGCAGCAGTTCCGTATGTCCCGCACCGCACGTGCCTCGCTGATCCTCGCCTCCCTGGCGCTCGCCCCGTTCGCCCCCCGCGGCGCGGCCGGCGGCGCCACGTTCGGACCGGCCAATCCTTTCTTCGCGCCCAGCACGCTGCCCTACCGGGCGCCGCCGTTCGACCGGATCGCGGACGCCGATTACCTGCCGGCCATCGAGGCCGGCATGGCGCGGCAGCGCGCCGAGGTCGATGCCATCGCCGGCAACGCGGCGCCGCCTACCTTCGAGAACACCCTGGTCGCGCTGGAACGCAGCGGGACGCTCTTGGAGCGCGCGAGCAGCGCCTTCAACGCGGTGAGCCAGGCGAATACCAACCCGGGCCTGCAGGCCGTGAAGGCGCAGCTCGCCCCGCGGTTCGCCGCACAGCACGATGCCATCTTCCTGAACGCGAAACTGTATGCGCGCGTGGCGGCGGTGTACGCAAAGCGCCGCTCGCTCGGGCTCGATGCGGAATCGCTGCGTCTGGTCGAGTACACCCGCGATCAATTCGTGCGCTCGGGTGCCGAACTCGCCGCCGCCGACCGCACGACGTTGCGCAAGCTCAACGAGGAAGCCTCCACGCTGTCCGATGAGTTCAGCCGCAAGCTGCTCGCCGCCACGGCGGCCGGCGCCTACCACACGACGTCCCGGGACGATCTGGCCGGCCTCGGCGAATCGCAGCTGGCCGCGGCGGCGCAGTCCGCCCGGGCGCGCAATCTGGACGGTTTTCTGATCGCATTGCAGAACACCACGCAGCAGCCGGTGCTGGCGCAGCTGCAGGAGCGCCGCATCCGCCAGGCCGTGTTCGAGCGCTCGTGGAGCCGCGCGGAGCAGGGCGACGGCAACGACACCCGCGCCATCATCGCGCGCCTGGCGCAGCTGCGGGCCCAGCGCGCGAAGCTGCTGGGCTTCGCCAGCCACGCCGCGTGGAAGCTGGGCGATCAGATGGCCGGGACGCCGGCGGCGGCCCTCGCCTTCATGGACGAACTGGTGCCGGTGGCCACGGCAAAGGCCGCCGCGGAAGGCGCCGACATCAGCGCATCCATGAACGCGCCCCTTCCGCCGGGCGCCCAGTCCCGGCCGGACGGGCAGGGGACGGGGGCAGGAGCCGAGGCCGGGGCCGGGACCGGGGTGGCGGGCACGCTCGAACCCTGGGACTGGCAGTTCTATTCCGACCGGGTGCGCAATGCGAAGTACCGGCTCGACGACTCCCGGATCAAGCCCTACTTCGAACTCGGCAACGTACTGACCAACGGCGTCTTCTACGCGGCCACGCAGCTCTACGGCATCACGTTCACGGAACGCAGGGACATTCCCGTGTATCAGCCCGACATGCGGGTGTTCGAGGTGCGCGACGCCGCGTCGAAACACCTGGCGCTCTTCTACGTCGACTACTTCAAGCGCGACAACAAGAACGGCGGTGCGTGGATGTCGTCGTTCGTGACGCAGTCGACCTTGCTGGGCACGTTGCCGGTGATCTACAACGTGGCGAATCTGCCGAAACCCGCGCCCGGTGAGCCCGCATTGATCAGTTTCGACGACGTGCGGACCATGTTCCACGAGTTCGGGCACGCGCTGCACGGGATGTTCGCGAACACCCGCTACCCGAGCCTGTCGGGAACCGCGACGGCGCGCGATTTCGTCGAGTTTCCCTCGCAGTTCAACGAGCACTGGGCGCTGTATCCGGCGGTGTTCGAGCACTACGCCAGGCATTACCGGACGGGTGATGCGATGCCGGGCGAACTGGCGGAGAAGATCAGGGCCGCGGAGAATTTCGACGAGGGCCACCGGCTCACCGAGCTGCTGGCGGCGGCCGAGATCGACATGCAGTGGCACACGCTGACCGCCGATGAGCCCCTGCAGGACCCCGACGCGTTCGAAAAACGCGCGCTGGAGCGCACGCACCTCGACCTGGTGGCCGTGCCGCCCCGGTACCGGTCGAGCTATTTCAGTCACATCTGGGGCGGCGGCTATTCGGCCGGCTACTACGCCTACCTGTGGACTCAGATGCTGGACGACGACGCCTATCAGTGGTTCGACGAGCATGGCGGACTCACGCGCGCCAACGGCGACCGCTTTCGACGCATGGTGCTGTCGCGCGGCAATACGCAGGATCTCGGCAGGCTCTACGCCGCGTGGCGCGGCCGGCCGCCCCGCATCGACGCCATGCTCAAGTACCGCGAACTGGCGCCCGTCCCGGCGAAGTGACCGGCGCCGGTCACGGCGCGGACCGCAACGCGGCGATGAACTGCGCCCCGTAACGCGCCAGCTTGCCTTCGCCGACGCCGCGGAGGGCCCCGAATTGCGCCAGGGTTTGCGGTCGTTTCTGCACCATCTCGCGCAGCGTGGCATCATGGAAGATCACGTAGGGCGGCACGCCCTGAGCGTCCGCGAGCTGCTTGCGCAGGGTGCGCAGCTGATCGAACAGCGGGCCGGCCTCGCCGGCCGGAGCCGCGGGAGCCGCCGCCGGCGCGTGCCGCGGCGCCGGTCGTTCCGCCATGACGAACGCTTCCTCCGAACGCAGCAACCGCCAGCTCGCCGCGTTCAGCGTCAGCACCGCGTAACCGTCCTGGCTCTGATCCACCAGCCCCCGGTGAATCAGGGATCGCGCGAGTTCGCGCCACGCCGACGCGGTGTGCGCCTTGCCGATGCCGTAGACGCTCAAGGTGTCGTGGCCTCGTTCCAGGATCCGCGCGGTGCGGGCACCGCGCAGCAACTCGATGAGATACGCCGCACCGAAGCGCTCGCTGCGCTGGGCCAGCCGGGCGATGCACGACAGAAACTGGCGCGCTTCGACGCTGCGATCCGCGACGCCGCGCGGCTCGCAGCAGTTGTCGCACGCGCCGCAGGGCCCCGTGAACTGCTCGCCGAGGTACGCAAGCTGGATGGCGCGGCGGCAGTCCGAGGATTCCGCATAGTCCAGCACCTGGCGCAATTGCTGGCGCGCGACGCGCTGCTCGGCCTCGAGCGGCGCGCCGGTATCGGGATCGGTCTTCTGCTGGATGAGGAACTCGGCGGTGCGGATGTCGCCCGCGCCGAAGTACAGGGTGCAGCGTGCAGCGTCGCCGTCGCGCCCGGCGCGTCCCGATTCCTGGTAATAGCCCTCCAGGCTCTTCGGCAGGTCGTAATGGAGCACCCACCGCACGTCGGGTTTGTTGATCCCCATGCCGAAGGCGATGGTGGCCACGATCACCTGGACGTCGTCGCGGATGAACGCCTCCTGGTGGCTGCGCCGTGCCGGCGCGTCGAGGCCGGCGTGATAGGCGCGAACCCGGATGCCGTCGGCCTGCAGTTGCGCCGCGAGTTCATCCACCCGCCGGCGTGACAGGCAGTACACGATGCCGGCGCCGCCGGCGCGGGCCTGCGCGAGCACCTCGGCGTAGCTGCCCTTGTCCTTCGGCCGCACCCGGTAGAAGAGATTCGGCCGGTTGAAGCTGGTCAGATGCACCGCCGGATCGCGCAGGGCGAGTTGCGCGATGATGTCGGCGCGAACCCGCGGCGTGGCCGTGGCCGTGAACGCGATGACGGGGACCTGCGGATAGCGCCGCCGCAGCGTCGCGAGCTGACGGTATTCGGGCCGGAAGTCGTGTCCCCACTCGGAGACGCAGTGAGCCTCGTCGATGACGAACGCGTTGAGGGCTCCGCGCGCGTGCAGGGCGCGCAGGCGCTCGAGGAAATCGGGGAGCATCAGGCGTTCCGGCGCCACGTACACCAGCTTGTAGGCGCCGCCGAGCAGGCCGTCGATGCGGCGCGCGATCTCCGCGAACTCCAGACTCGAGTTGATGAAAGTCGCCGGGATGCCGTTGTCGTCGAGCTGCCGTACCTGGTCCTGCATCAGAGCGATCAGCGGCGAGACGACGACGCTCACGCCCGGCTGCTGCATCGCCGGCAGCTGGTAGCACAACGACTTCCCGCCGCCGGTGGGCATGAGGGCCATCACGTCGCGGCCCGCCAGCACGTCCCGCACCACGGCCTCCTGGCCCGGACGAAAGGCGTCGAAACCGAAGGCGCGCTTCAGTGCGTGGGTCAAATCAGCGGACATGGCGCACATTCTAGCGTTTCGCCGGGGCCGCGGACTCCAAGGATGCACACCTTTCGGTATGATTGGGCGGGCCTTGCGACACGGAGTCTGCTGCGTCCGGTTCAAGAGTAGAGCATCACGTGCCGATATCCGCATTCGCCTCCGCACTGCGCGCATTCAGCTCCGGGGAGCTCACGCAAGACGAGCTTTCGTGGGAGATCGATCGGCAGCTGGCCGTCGAAAAGGCATCGCCGGTGGCCCTGCTCGAGGTGCTGCAGATGCAGCAGGTCGCGCAACCCCTCCCGAGCGCGACGCACGATGCCATCGTGCATCACCTCGAGGAGTGGCCGCGCGATCCGACCATCATCACCGGAGCGAAGCGCGATGCGGCCGCCCGGCCGCCGGGCGTCGGGGTAGGGGATATCCTGCAGGGACGTTTCAGCCTGATCGCCCTGGTCGGCGAGGGCGGCATGAGCCGCGTCTTCAAAGCCATCGACCTGCGGCGCGTCGAGGCGGCGGCGGCCGATCCGTTCGTCGCGGTCAAGGTGCTGACCGAACCCTATGGCGAATACTTCGGTTCCATCGTCGCGCTGCAGCGGGAGACCCACAAGCTGCAGAGCCTGTCCCATGCGAACATCGTGCGCGTCATCGACTGCGACCGCGACGATCACACGGTGTTCATGACCATGGAATTCCTGGCCGGCGAATCGTTGCAGCACAAGCTGCGGCACCCGTCCGGACTCGATGAAACGGCCGCCGTCGCCCTGGTGGCCACGGTGGGGCAGGCGTTGGAATACGCCCATCGCAGCGGGATCGTGCACGGCGATTTGAAGCCGGGCAACGTCATCGTGACCGACAAGGGCGTGGTGAAGGTCATCGATTTCGGGATGGCGCGTTTCCTCACCCGGCCGGAGGAGGAGCGATCGGCGGAACCGGCCAGCCAGAGTACGCCGAAGGCCGTCACTCCGCGCTACGCCAGTCCGGAACTGGTGGCGGGCCGCGACCCCGAACCCGCGGACGACGTGTACGCTCTGGCCTGCATGGCCTACGAGGCGCTTTGCGGTCAGCATCCCTTCGGCCCGGCGACCGATCCACGCGGGCGCGATCCGCTGTTCATCCCGCCGCGGCCGCCGCGCATGCGCCGGCGCCACTACACCGCGCTGGTCAAGGCGCTGGCATTCGACCGGGCGCGCCGCACGGCCGGCGTCCGGGAATTTCTCGACCATTTCCTCGGCCGGCGCCGACATGCCGTGGTGAATGCCAGCCGCACCTGGCTGGCCGTGGGCGGCGTGGTCGCGGGCGCTCTCGCACTGTGGGCGGTCGCGCCGCGATCCGGCGTCGAGGCGATCCGACCCATCCCGCCGATGCCGGCCGGCACCACCCTGCGCGATTGCGCGCTGTGTCCGGCGATGACCGTGATCCCCGCGGGACGGTTCAAGCAAGGCAGCGTGGCGGCCGATGCCTCGCCGTTCGAGAAGCCGGTCCACCGGGTCATCATCGCGCGGCCCTTCGCCATGAGCACCGATGAAATCACCGTGGGCGAATTTCGCGAGTTCGCGGCGGTCGTGCATCGCGACTTCGCAGGCTGCAACGTCTACGACGGCCGCTGGACTTTTCGGCAGTCCGCGAACTGGCAGTCGCCCGGCTTCGAGCAGAGCGCCTCCCATCCCGTCGCCTGCGTTTCCTGGGACGATGCGGTGGCGTATGCCGGATGGCTGTCGGCCAGGAGCGGCCGCAGCTACCGTCTGCCCAGTGCCTCGGAATGGGAATATGCGGCGCGCGCGGGCGGCGAGCCCGTGCAACCCTGGGGCAGCGAGGCCGGCGCGGCATGCGCACAAGCCAACGTGGCCGACCAGAGCGCCGCCCAGCGTTATCCCGGCTGGACGGTGTTTCCCTGCACCGACGGCTTCGTGAACACGGCACCGGTGGGCTCCTTCCAGGCCAACGCGTTCGGGATCCACGATCTGCTGGGTAACGTGTTCGAGTGGGTGGAGGACTGCTGGCAGGACGATTACGCCGGCGCGCCGGTCGACGGTTCGGCGCGCGGCGGCGCCTGCCGGGAGCGCGAACTGCGCGGCGGCTCCTGGTTCACCTCACCGCGGTTCGTGTCGGCCTCGGGCAGGAATCGCTTCGACAGCGGCTACCGCAGCAGCGCCGTGGGTTTCCGCCTGGTGCGAGACCTCTGATGAAGCGCTCCGGCCCGTTGCTGCTGCTCTGCGCGGCCGTGGCGTGCGCCGTGCACGCCCAGCCGCGCGACGCGGGTTTGCTGGCGCACGCCGTCGAGCGCTGCACCCGGTTCGCGGACCTGATCGCGTGCGGCGATGCGTTGAACAGGAAACGCAACGATCCTGAACTGCTGGTGGCCGAAGCCGATGCCCTGGTGGCGGCGCAGCGGCCGGGCGAAGCCATCGGCGTCTATCGAAACGGGGTCACGCAGGGTGCCGCGCGCGGCCCGGTGGAGGCGAAGATCGCGCGGGCCGAGTCGATGCGGCGGGGCCTGCTCGGCACGTGCCTGCAACAATCCGATGCGGCCGCGCTGCGCGCCTGCGAGGCCGCGTGGCTGCCCGGCGCCGCCGACGAGGTCACGGTGTTCAAGCGCCGTGGCCGGCTGCTGCAGGGCGACCGTCAGAACGCCGCCGCGCTCGATGCCTACCTGGCCGCGGCACGTCTGGCGCCCAGGGACCGGGCCGTGGCGCACGCCGTGCTCGACCTGGCCGCCGAGGGACGCCACGACGCGGCCATGACCGCCGCGGTGGCCTCGGCGAAGGCGTGTCTGCGCCCGGCCGCGGCGGTCCGCGATGCGGTGCCCGTGCGAAACGCGCGCGGCGCGGCCACCGTGGATTCGAACGCCGCCGAGATCACCCGGAGCAACTGAACGGGCGACGCCGCGGGTCACGCTGCGCGGCGGCCCGTTCCCCAACGCGATACATCATGCCATTGCATGTCGGATAGACTGCGGCCGATGTTCGGACCCCTCGGTATTCTGGCGGATCTGCTCGTGAGCTGGGCTGTCATCGCCGGCGGCGGCTCGCTGACATCGGGCCAGGCTGCGGGCTTCGTCGCCGGAGTCGCGGTCGCCTGCCGGCGCGCGGCCCGTGACGGCACCCTTTCCC
>CAZZWZ010000080.1:0-12478 GCA_964657955.1 uncultured Steroidobacteraceae bacterium | reverse complement strand
CTCGCACCCGTCATGGCCAGCACCAGCGGCACCACCTGTTCGGCGACCCGCTCCGGCGATTCAGGCTCGTTGCGCCCGAGCCTCACGCCCACCCAGGTGGCGATGCCGCCGATGGCCATCGCGGCGAGCTTGGGGTCGACCAAGTCGAATTCCCCCCGCTTCATGCCCTCCTTCAACACGCCCACCAGTTTCCGGTCGATCTCGCGCCGCAGGGTGCCGATCAGGTGCTGGTCTTCGGGCGCCAGGTTTTTCTCCTCGCGCATGTAGATCGCGAGGTGCTTGCCGAAGCGCAGGACGCCCAGCATCAGTCCGCGGGCGAAATGTTCCAGTTGCAACCGCGGGGTCCGGTGATTGGCGAGGGCCTCGTCGATGGCCTGTGAGGAAATCCGCACGACCCGCGAGCAGATCTCGCCCAGCAGCTCGCTCTTGGAACGAAACTGCGTGTAGATGAAGGGCTTGCTCACACCCATCTGTTCGGCCACCGCATCCAGCGACGCGCCGGTGAAGCCATGCTGTTCGAACAGCGTCACCGCCGCAGCGACGATGCTCTCCCGTTTGAGCTGACGCACGGCCGCACGGACATCGTCCTTGGCGGCGGCCCGCTTGCCGGCCCTCTTGCGCGCAGCGACCGCGCGACCGGCATCCTTCACCAAATCTCCGGAAAGAAGCCTGTCACGAGCAGGGTACGAAACGGGTCTGACCGGTCGCGATTCATACCGCAAAGTATACAGATTTGCGGGACGCCCTTGAATCGGCCCGCCCGGGTTCACGCACGCACCGGGACATGGCGGCGCGCAGCGGCCAGTGCGCGCAGCGCGGCGAGCCGGCGTTGCCGGCGGGCCTGGGCTTCGGGTGCGATCATGTCGTGGTCCCAGTCCAGTCCCGCATCGTGGCCCACCGAGACGCCCGTGACACCTGTCAGCGCGCCCACCCTGGCGACGGCCTCGTTCGTCATGTAGGCGATCATTTCGCAGAATGGCGAGGTGAGCCGCAGTTGGATGTCGACTTGCCCGGCGTTCGAGACGGCGACGGACTTGACGATCCCCATCTCGTTCAACCCCATCGCGACCGACGCTGCGACGCTGCAGGGGTCCTTGATCTCGTCGAGCAGGCGCCTGATCTCCGTTTCGAGCGGCGCCGGTTCGGCAGCCGAGGTCATGCGGCCGACCTGCGGCTCTCGGCGGCGCGCTGGGACTTGATCTCTTCCCATCGGCCGAGCGTGCTCCAGGGCTCCGGGTTGGGATCCCGCCGGCGGGCCCGGCTGAACTCGTCGTCCGCGATCGCCCGTTTGCAGGCGGCGAGGTCCAGGCCGTGAATACGAGCATAGTTGTGGGCGAGAATCCCGCGCTTGTGCTCGTCGGTGATCTGCGAGAGCGATCCGAACAAGCCGCTGCCTTCGAGCAGGTCCTCCGGGATCGTGTAGCGGCAGAACGCCTCGATGGTGGCGCGGGGGTGCGCCAGCGAGCATCCGGTGGCCCAGATGAGCCGGTCCATCATGGGCATGCCGCCCACCTTCAACAGGTCCATGAGCATCCGGCTGAACGTCTTCGGACGCCGCTCCAGGATGATGTTGGACACCTCGAGGTTCACGAAGATGTTGCCGAACCGCGCCAGCAGCCAGCCGGTTTCCTCGCTGAAGGCGATGCCGCCGTGAACGATCTCGAAAGCCAGGTCGGGGAAGGCGCCGGCCGCCCCCTCCAGGTCGCCGGGATTGAACGCATCCTCCGCCACGACGGGACCCAGCGGCACCGCCTTATGCACCGCGATCGCCTTGATCCCGTGCCTGAGCGCGCGCTCGTAGATCGGGAAGGCGACTTTCGGATCGTTCATCTTCCACTGTGAAATGGTCGTGCCGTTCCAGCTCGTCGGATAGACCTTGAGGCCGATGGGCTCGAACAATTCGACCTGACGGTCGAGTTCGGCGATCGCATCGCCGCGCAGGGGATCCACCGCCGCATAGGCACGGAAGCGATTCGGCCAGCGCTGCACGAATTCCGCCGATTTTTCCACGGAGCACATGCCGTCCTTGTAGCAATAGAGCGGCAGGGTGTGCGAGACGGCGATGTCGGTCGGCGTCTCCTTGAAGAGGATGTCCGCGATCTCCTCGGGCCGCCAGTCGCGGATGTAGGCATCCCGCGGCAGATTGTATTGCGGTTCGGGTGACCCCATGCCGCCGATCAGGTACGTCAGTTCGGAGATGGGCTTCGCCGACGCCACGTCCGCGTAGTTCTCCGGCGCGAGATTGTAGGCATGAGCGACCGCATCGATGATGAACTCGTCCTCGGCATTGATCATGTGAGCCTCCTTCAGGTTTTCAAACCGGCGCCGCGCTTTCCAGCCGGCTCGACAGCCAGCGGCACGCCGCCTGCAGTGCTTCCGCGGAACGGTCGATGACGCCCACCCAGGACATGAATCCGTGGTTCATGTCGGCGTAGCGCACGCACGTGGTATCGACGCCCGCCGCCGCGAGCTTGCCGGCGAGACGTTCGCCCTCGTCCCGCAACGGGTCGTATTCCGCCGTCATCACGTAGGTGGCCGGCAGCCGGGTGAAATCCGCGGCGCGCAGCGGCGAGGCGTGGGGATGGGCCCCGTCGGCGCGGTCCCGCAGATAGTGCCCCCAGAAATAACGCATGGCCGCGGCGGTGAGGCCGTAGCCCGTGCCCCGTTCGTCGTAGGAGGGCGGCGCGGGATCGGGATAGTCCGCGACCGGATACATGAGCAGTTGCGCCTTGAGCGGCGGGCCGCCTTCGTCGCGGACGCGCATGGCCGTGACCATGGCCAGGGCTCCGCCGGCGCTGTCGCCCGCGAGCACGTGGCGCAGCGCATCCCCCCCCAGGGCCGCCGCGTGCGCGCCGGTCCAGCGCACCGCCGCCAGGCAATCGTCCACGGCCGCCGGAAACTTGTTCTCCGGCGCCAGCGCGTAATCCACCGATACCACCACGGCCTGCGCGCCGATGCAGATCTGACGGCACAGGGCATCGTGGGTGTCGATGCTGCAGATGACGAAACCGCTGCCGTGGAAGAACGTCACCAGCGGGTGGTTCGGCTCCGCATCAGGCCGGTAGATGCGCACCCGCAGCGCACCCCGCGGCCCGGGAATGGTCCGATCCTCGACGTTCGCGACCTCCCGCCGCGGCGCGACGGCATACACCGCGAGCTCGGTGGCGCGGATTTCGGCGGGGGACAAGGACTCCATGGGCGGCAGGCCGGCGATCTTGTCGAGCGCCCGCTGAATCTTCGGATGCAGCGGCATCAGCGGGCCGCCGGCGGCGGTGGGGCCACCGCCGCTTGCGCATCGTCGAAGATGGCCACGGCGCGCGTGAAACCGGCCGAGGCGCCGCGAATCTTGAAGGGGAAGCAGGACACCATGAAACCGCTCGGCGGCAGCGCCTCCAGATTGTGCAGCTTTTCGAGGTGGCAATACCCGATCTCCAGGCCTGCCTTGTGACCTTCCCAGATCAGACCGGCATCGCCGGTCTCGGCATAACGCTTGGCGGTTTCGGCAAACGGCGCATCCCAGCTCCAGCCGTCGGTTCCCGTCACCCGGACTCCCGCCTCGAGCAGGCGCAGGGTCGCGGCCCGTCCCATGCCGCAGCCCGATGCCACGTAGTCGGGCTCGCCGTAGCGCGCGCCCGCGCGCGTGTTGATGAGCACGATGTCGAGCGGCGCCAGCGTATGACCGATGCGCTCGAGTTCGGCGTCCACATCCTCGGCGCTCACGACGTAGCCGTTCGGGAAATGGCGGAAATCCAATTTGACCCCGGCCTGGAAGCACCAGTCCAGGGGCACCTCGTCGATGGTGATGGCACGCTCGCCGTCGTTCATGGTCGAGGCAAAATGATACGGCGCATCGAGATGCGTGCCGTTGTGGGTGATGAGTTCGAGCCTCTCGATCGCCCACGCCTCGCCCGCCGGCAGGTCTCCGGCCTGCAGTCCGGGGAAGAAGCCGAGGATTTCGGGCACGGACATCCGATGATCGACGTAGCTGATCTTGGGGCGGTACCCGGGCGGGTCCGACACGATGTCGTTCTCGAGATAGATCGACAGATCGACGATGCGGCGCGGCACGGTCAGAACTCCACCCGGTCGCCGCCTTTCAACAGCAGCATGGCGCGGGCCTCGGCGGGCGTCGCCGGCTCGTGGCCCATCTCACGCAGGATGCGCACGATCTTGGTCACCTGTTCGGCGTTGGACACCGCCAGCTTGCCGCGTTCGATGAACAGGCTGTCCTCCAGACCCACCCGCACGTTGCCCCCCATCAGCGCCGCCTGCGTGAGGAACGGCATCTGGTGACGTCCCGCGGCGAGCACCGACCACTGGAACTGATCCGCACCGAAGAGCCGGTCGGCGGTCGACTTCATGAAGGTCAGGTTCTCGAGATCGGGGCCGATGCCGCCCAGGATGCCGAATATGAGCTGCAGGAAAAACGGCGGCCGGATCAGCCCGCGGTCGAGGAAGTGCGCGAGGTTGTACAGATGGCTCACGTCGTAGCATTCGTGCTCGAAGCGCGTGCCGGCGTCCCGCAGGGTGTCGAGTATGGTCGCGATGTCGCGGAAGGTGTTGCGGAAGATGTAATCGTCCGAATTCTCGACGTAGGGCCGTTCCCAGTCGTGCTTCCAGTGCGTGATGCGGCGCGCCGCAGGGAAGAACGCGAAATTCATGCTGCCCATGTTGAGGGAGCACATCTCCGGCCGGAAGCGGATGGCCGCCGCCAGCCGATCCTCGACCGTCATGGTGGCTGAGCCACCTGTGGTGATGTTGACCACCGCGTCGCACCGCGCCTTGATGACGGGCAGGAATTGCGCATACACCGCCGGATCGCCGGTGGGCGCTCCGGTCTCGGGAACCCGCGCATGCAGGTGCAGGATCGCGGCGCCCGCCTCCACCGCGGCAATGCCCTGTGCGGCGATCTGCGCGGGCGTGATGGGCAGCGCATCCGACATGCTGGGCACGTGGGCGGAACCTGTCACCGCGCAGCTGATGATGATCTTGGCCATGAGCTTTCCTCGCCGACTTTCAGGGTTTGACCGATAACGAGCGATGCAGACCGAGGCGGTCGAATGCGATCTGCGCGTGCGCCACGAGATCGTCCGCCACGGTCAGCAGACCCGTGACGCTGATCTCGATGGCTTCACCCACGCGGGAGCGGGCGACGTCGGCGAACCCGCCCGCATAACGACCGCGCCCGACGGCGCGGAATGCGACCCGGTGGCCCGCCGAGAACAGCGCGTCCACCTCGAAGGCGTCGACGGCGATGAGGTCCGCGAACGACGGGCCCCCGGCACAGATCTCCTCGACCGGCCCGGGCCGTCCTGCCCGACCCGCCGCGCCGAATGCGTCGGGCGCGCTCAACCACCGGCGCGCAATCGTCCCGGCGCCCGTACTGGGGGCCTCGACGGGTTCATCCCAGGGTGCGGGATGCGGGGGTCGCACCGCATCGCACGGGCCGCCGGCCAGCTGACGTTTGCGGGCGAAGTAATCCTCGTCCGCCCACCCCTCGACCAACCGGCCGGCGTCGATCTTGAACAGGGTGATGCCGCCCCAGGCCGCCGCACGGCCGTGCCTGCGCGACACCCCGTGCTCGGTGAAGCGCATGGCAACGGCCTCCGTCCCCAGCATGACGTCGTGCACGGTCACGCACAGCCCGGGAAATTGGTCGAGCTGCGCCACCGTCGCCGGAAGATACGCCGCGTCCCGGCCGGCGAAGCGATGCGCGCCGATGGTGAGGCCGTAGGCGGGATGCATGATGCGGGCCGCCGCGGTCGCATCATGGCAGGTGAGGAAATCGCAGGCGAAACCGCGCAGCAATCCTGCCGGTGCGCTGAGAACGGGTTGGCCGGCCGCAACGCTCATGCAGGTTTCCGCCACCATGCCTCGTTGCGCATCGCGCGCTTCAATATCTTGCCGGAGGCGTTGCGCGGCAAGGCGCTCACGAAGGCCACCGACGTCGGGCATTTGTAACGTGCGAGGCGGGTGCGCGTGAACTCGATCAGCTCCGCCTCCGACGGCGCGGCGCCGGGCGCGGCGACCACGAAAGCCCGCGGGGTTTCGCCCCAACGCGCGTGCGGAATGCCGATCACCGCCACCTCCGCAACCGTCGGATGGTCGTACAGGACGTTCTCGATCTCGGTGGGATAGATGTTTTCGCCGCCCGACACGATCATGTCCTTGTACCGGTCGTGAATGTAGATGTAACCGTCCGCGTCCCGGTAGGCTGCATCGCCGGTGCACAGCCAGCCGTCGGGCGTGATGGTCCTGGCGGTTTCCCCCGGATTCTGCCAGTACCCCAGCATGTTGAGGGCCGAGCGGACCCGGATCTCACCCACCGTGCCGGCCCCGACCGGCTCTCCCGTGGCCGGGTCCACCAGCGCGACCTCGGCCCACGGCACCGGCAGCCCGGAGGAGCGCAGCCGATGCGCCAGCGGCCCGCCGGGATCGTGATCGCGGGGCGCGAGGGTGATCACCGTGCCGGCGGTCTCGGTCATCCCGTACGCATGGTCGAATCCGCAACCGAACAGCGCGATGGCGCGTTTCAACAGCGATTCGGAGATCGGTGATGCACCGTAGATGATCCGCTGCAGACTGGTGAGGTTCAACGCATCGACGTCCGGCACGTCCACCAGCATCTGGATGACCGCCGGCACGAAGAATCCGTGGGTTACCGAATGCCGGCGCACGGCGTCGATGACCGGCTCCGGCGCGGCCTGCTGGATGATGACCGTGTGGCCGCCCTGGCTCAGCGCCATCATGCCGTAACCGATGCCGCCGATGTGATACAGCGGCATCGCCACCAGATTGACGCTGGCCGCGGTGAACCCCCACAGCTCGCGCGCCATGCGTTCCGCATGCGCAAGGTTGGTGTGGCTCAGCATCACGCCCTTCGGCAGTCCGGTGGTCCCGGAGGTGTAGAGCAGCAGCGTGGCCGCATCCGCATCGATGGCGAGTTCAGGATCGACGGCGGAGGCGGCATCGCGCCACGCCGGGTACTCATCCTCGAGCCGGAGCAGCGCCGGCGCGGCGATCACGTCGGACATCAGGGACTGCAGCGTTTCGCCCACGACCACCAGGGCCGGCCGGGCATCGGCCAGGATGGCGGCGATCTCGGTGGACGACAGCCGCCAGTTGATCGGCAGCAGGATCGCGCCGGCTTTGGCGCAGCCGTAGAACAGTTCGTAGTGCGCCGTCGCGTTGCGGGCGATCAACGCGACGCGTCCGCCCGCCCCGATGCCGCGGGCCAGCAGCGCGTTCGCGATCCGACTGCTGCGTTCATTCAACGCTCCGAAGGAGAGGCGCTCGGCCTCGAACGACAGGCAGGGCGCATCGGCGGCTCGCCCCGCGTGAGCGCGCAACAGGTTCACCAGCGTCGCGAGCGGGCGCGTCATGCGGCGTGCGTCAGTAGCTCTTGGGCAGGCCCAGGCTGTGCTGTGCCACGTAGTTCAAGATCATCTCCCGGCTGACCGGCGCGGTCTTGTGCAAACGCGCGATGAACCACAGGTCCGAGAGCCCGTACTCGTTCGACAGTCCGTTGCCGCCGTGGACCTGGATGGCCTGATCCAACGCCTTCAGGGACGTTTCGGCAGCCAGGAATTTCGCCATGTTGGCCGCCTCCGCGGCGTCCTCGCCGCGGTCGCACAGTTCCGCGGCGCGGGCCGTCAACAAGCGGGCCGACTGCACGCCGATGTAGCACTCGGCGAGCGGATGGGCGATGCCCTGGTGGGCACCGATGGGGGATTTCCAGACCGACCGGTCCTTCGCATACTGGGCGGCCTTGGACAAGGCAAAGCGCGCGATGCCGTTGTTGATGGCGGCGGCCGAGATGCGTTCGGGATTGAGTCCCACGAACACCTGCTGCAGGCCGGCGCCCGGCTCGCCGACGATCGCGTCCGCCGGCAGCTCGACGTTGTCGAAGAACACCGAGAACTGTTTCTCCGGCGTCTTGAGCGCGGCGTCGATGCGCTGCATGGTGATGCCCGGCGTGCCGGTGGGCACCACGAACAGCGACAAGGACGAGCGCTGACCCGGTGCAGGCGACTCGCCCTGGCGCGCCACCACCATCACGGCCTCGGACTCGTCGATGGCGGACGTCCAGTACTTCGCACCGTTCAGCACCCAGCCGCCGTTCCGGGCCTTCACGTTCGTCGATACCTTGTGCGTGTTCGAACCGGCATTCGGTTCGGTGATCGCGAAGGCCATGCGGCGCGTGCCGGCGGCGATGCCGGGCAGCCATTCGGCTTTCAGTTTTTCCGAGCCGAAACTCGCGATGATGGGGGCGACGATGGACGCGATCACCATGGACAACAACGGACAGCCCTGGGCGGCGGTCTCCTCGATGGCGATATTGAGCTCCGACAGCCCGCCGCCGCCGCCGCCGTAGCGTTCCGGCACGTGCACGCCGAGAAAACCGGCCGCACCGAGCTCGCGCCATAGTTCCACCGGCTGTCTGCCGTCGGCGACCACTTCTTGAAAATAGCGGCGGCCGAACTTTCCCACCAGTCGGCCCACGCTTTCCCGCAGTTGCCGGTGATGATCGGCCGTGTCGACCAGCGACGAGGCGAATAGAGGTTCGAACGACATGGTGTTTGACTCCGGGAGGCGGATTGCTATTGGGGCCACTCGAAAAATCCCTGACCAGACTTCGCGCCCAGGCGGCCTTGGGCGACCTTGTCGACCAGGATTTGCGGTGGGGAAAAACGCGCACCGTGCGCCGTCTCGAGCACGCGCGCGATGTCGAGCCGGACGTCCAATCCGACGATGTCGCTGAGCCGCAGCGGACCCACCGGATGTCGATAGGCCAGCACCGCCGCACGGTCGATGTCCGCCGCGCTGGCAACGCCGCTCTCGAGCATACGCATCGCCTCGAGACTCGCGATCAGGTCCAGCCGGCTGGTCGCGAACCCCGGCACATCCCGCACGGTCAGCGACTCCTTGCCGATGCGGGCGGCGAAGCGGCGCGCATGGTCCAGCGCGTCGGCCGACGTCCGTGCGCCCACCACCAGCTCCACCAGCCGCAGGGACCACACGGGATTGAAGAAATGCATGCCGAGGAACAGGTCGGGGTGCGGGACGGCCGCGGCCAGGCGGTCGATGGACAGGGCGCTGGTATTGGTCGCGAGCAGCCGCGGTTGCCGCGACGCGATGCGCGCCAGCACGTCGAGCTTCAACTCGAGGCGTTCCGACACCGTTTCGATCACCACCTCGAGTCCCGCCGGCAGGTCACCGACCTCGGCAACCCGCGCCACGCGTCCGCTCAGCGCCCGTGCCAGCGGTGCATCCAGCTTGCCGCGCGCAATCGCCGCGGCGGCCGCGGCATCGAGATTGCGTCGCAGCGCCGTCGCGCGTGCGTCATCGGGCTCGACCACGATCACGGGAATGCCGGCCAGGGCGGCCACGTAGGCGATGCCCACGCCCATGGTGCCCCCGCCCACGACGCCGATGACTTCGCTCATGCGCCCCGCCAGCGTGGTTCGCGCTTCTCGGCGAAGGCCCGTGCACCTTCCGCCGCGTCCGACGAGGCCAGCACCGATTCCACCAGCGGGCGCTGCCGCTCCCAGACCTCGTCGTCGGACCACTCCGACGACTCGTGCACGATGCGTTTGGTCATGGCCACCGCCAGCGGCGCGTTGGCCGTGATCCGGGCCGCGAGGCCCAGCGCGCCGTCCAGCGCACCACCGCGCGCGGTCAGGCGGTTCACCAGGCCCCAGCGATGTGCCGTCGGTGCCGCCATGCGCTCACCCGTGAGCGCATATTCCAGGGCGATCGCGGCGGGAATGCGTCGCGGCAAACGCACCAGCCCGCCCGAGCCCGCCACCAGGCCCAGGGCCACTTCGGGCAGGCCGAACCACGCATCCTCGGCCGCCACGATCAAATCGCAGGCCAGCGCGAGCTCGCAACCGCCCGCCAGCGCATAGCCTTCCACCGCCGCGATCAGGGGCTTGCGCGGCGGCGCCTCGGTCAAGCCGCCGAAACCCCGGTGCGCAAGCTCCGGACGCTCGCCGTCGAGGAACGCCCGCAGATCCATTCCCGAGCAAAACGTCCCGCCCATGCCGGTGAGGATGCCGACGCGCAGGTCCGGCTCGCCGTCCAAGCGGTCGAGCGCCAGGGCGATCGCGGAGGATACGGCGCGGTTCACGGCATTGCGCTGCCGCGGACGGTCGATGGACAGGACCAGCGTGGCGCCGGACCGCTCCACCCGCAGCGGCGCGCTCATCCCGGCACCGCCATCGGCGTGCAGTGAAATTCATCGAGGTCCGCCGTTTCGGTCATGCGCCACACCTCCAGGATCCGGAATGGGTTGTTGACGACGATTCTGCCCTTGCTGTTCTTGGTGTAGGACTCGATGCCGGGATACGCCCACACCATTCTCGCATGCGCCGCGTCCACCGCGGCGTTGTAGGCATCGTGAACTTCGCGGTGCACGTCGATCCGTACGACGCCGCGCGCGAACATCTGGCGCAGCAGCGACATCACGTAGTGCATCTGGCGCTCCAGCACCGTGATGAGACTGCCGCCGTGGCCGAACTGCGTGTTGGGGCCGTACAGGCAGAAAAAATTCGGATAACCGGGAATGACCGTGCCCAGATAGGCGCGCGCATCGTCTCCATCCCAGTCCTGGTGCAGCTCGCGTCCCCCGAGGCCGACGATCTTCATCGGCGCGAGAAAATTCACCACGTCGAATCCCGTCGCCCAGATGAGCACGTCGGCGCGGTGTTCCTTCCCGTCGCTGGTGACCACGCCGTCGGGCCGCACGGCAACCACGCCGCCCACCACGTGCCGTACATTGTCGCGAGCCAGGGTGCGGAACCATCCATTGTCGAGCAGCATCCGCTTGCCGAAGGGGGGATACGAGGGCAGTACGTCGTCGAGCAGATGCTGCGCCGCGCCCAGCTCGGCCCGGATGTAGGCCGTGAGGCCGCGCCGGTGCGCGTCGTTGATGGGGTTGATGGAACGCGGGTCGCCCTTCCATCCGGGGTCCAGCTGCAGCGCGTCGTAGAGTTTGTCGTTGAACGCCCAGCTCAGCCGCAACCGGTACCAGCGCCGGTACAGCGGCATCGCCTGCAACAGCCGGCGCAGGGCCGCCGGGATGGCCCGGCCGAATTTCGGGAATGGTGCGACCCACTGCGGTGAGCGTTGCACGATGGTGAGCGAGGCCACCTGGTCGGCGATCGCCGGCGCCACCTGCATGGCGCTGGCGCCGTTGCCGACGAGAATCACGTGACGACCCGCGAGATCGATGCCGGCGTCGGGAAAGCAGGCGGTGTGAACGCTCGGCCCCCTGAAGGTGTCGAGCCCAGGCACGTCCGGCACCCGCGGTTTATTGAACGCACCCACGCAACTCAGCACGATGTCGGCCCGCAGGGTTTCACCGCCGCCGTCCGCCCGCAGCACGTCGACCTGCCAGCGCCCCGCGCGCTCGTCGAAGCGTGCCGCCACCACCTCGGTGCCGAAGCGCACGCGCTCGCGAATCTTGAAATCGTCGGCGACCCGGTCGAGGTAGGCATGAATTTCGCGGCTGCCCGCGAAGAACCGTGACCAATCGTAGGGGGCGAATGAAAAAGAATACAGATGACTGGGGACGTCGCAGGCGGCGCCCGGATACCGGTTGTCGAACCAGACGCCGCCCAGGTCCTGCCGCCGTTCGAGGATGACGTAATCGATCCCCGCCCTGGCGAACTCGACGGCGGCGCACAGGCCGGAGATGCCGGCGCCGATCACGATGGCGCGAAAGCCGGCCGGGGGCTTGGGCGGAGGCGGCGCGCCCGCCGCACAAGACGCGCCGTCCGTGGCTGGCGCGCCCGGCACGGCCGCCGCCGCCGGAGGGAGGTCCAGATCGTGACGTATCATCGCAGCGTACCCGGCGGGAATGCCGTCGCCCAGCGAGACGCTCATCATCTCGAGCAGCAGCTCATCCGATGGATTCGGCAGCGCCATCGGCGCACCCGCGAACCAGCGTCGCAACGCCACCAGCGCCGCGTCGCGAATCTCCTGCTGAACGGCGTCGGCCAGCCCGCCGCTGTCGTTGTCGTCGAGGCCACGGATGCGCGAGGGCACGTAGCGGCCTTCGATCCAGCATCGTTCGCCCGTCAACTGCACCAGCACGCACGCCAGCGTCGGCACGTTGGCACAGGCCACCGCCGACGCGAGCCACGCGCCATCTTCCTCTGCGTCTCCGACGACGTCTGTAGACAAAGCAGCCCCCGCACCGATGCGCCACGCTATCGGACCGCGGTCGTTTCTGTCAACAGCGTCGTTGATTCGACGCGCCTGCCGGTGATTCCGGCGATCAACGGCTTCGTTGACTTTGAGAAACTGCGAGGTATATTCTGCTACCGCACGGTACCCCGGACACCCGGCTCAGCCGCGCGTTTTCGATGCTCGTGAACCGATAAAAATCAGTGTATCTGGGTGGGGAGGCTGGATGGATAACGTGCTGTTGGGTAATTCCGCGCTCGCGGGTGACGCCGCGCTCGCTCATGACGAA
>CAZZWZ010000079.1:0-12481 GCA_964657955.1 uncultured Steroidobacteraceae bacterium | reverse complement strand
GCTTCGACATGAAGAAGCTGTCTTTGATTGGGAAGGGCTACCACAGCGAGGAGCATCCGGTCGGCTTCTATACGATGGGGGACCGGATAAAAACTTGGGGTGGCTTGGGCGCGTTCTGGGGAGGTATCTGGGGGATGCTCTTGGCACCGGCGGTCTTTTTCCTTCCCGGCCTAGGTCTGGTGGCGATGGCTGGACCCATTGTTGCGGCCCTGGTGGGTGCACTCGAGGGCGCGGCCGTGGTCGGGGGAGGGGCAGGTCTCCTTGCCGCCATGGCGCAGCTCGGCGTACCACAGGACCAGGTGCTCAAATACGAAACGGCCCTGAAGGCTGACAAATACGTGCTATTGGTCCACGGGGATAGTGTCGATGTCGCCCAGGCCAGCTCGTTTCTGTCGCGCACCAAGGCCTGGGAATCCGGGCGAGAGAGCGTGACCGCGAGTTGACGCACCGACCCGAAATTGACGGGCCAGGAGCGGTGCGTTCCAGCCTCTGAAAGGTTTCCGGGGCACCGTAACTCTCACATGAGGGACGGTGCTCGATCGGAGTTGCCGATGCCGGCAGAGCGTGAGAGAGCGAGGGGCTCGGCGATCTATGGTTGGCGTCACACTGCGATCAAGTCAGGCAAAAGCCGATCATATTCCCGCTTGACTACTGCATAACATTCGCACGTGCGGCGCTCCAAGCCTTTTCGGTCTAGAACCGTGATGCGGCCTCGAGCGTACGAAATCAGTCCTGCTTTCTGCAGTTTGAGCGCCCCTTCCGTCACTCCCTCACGCCGAACGCCAAGCATGTTGGAAATCAATTCTTGAGTCATCACCAGTTCATCGCCCTGCAGTCTGTCCAAGCTGAGCAACAGCCAGCGGCATAGCTGCTGATCGAGCGAGTGGTGACGATTGCAGACGGCCGTTTGAGACATTTGTGTGATGAGCGCCTGGGTGTAGCGCAGCAGCAGATGCAGGACGGGACCTGCCTTGTTGAACTCGTCCATCAAAAATTGAATTCTAACCCTGCATCCAACGCCGGCGCTTTGCACCACCGCGCGGCTCTGGGTCGACGCGCCTCCCATGAAGATGGACACGCCCACCAATCCCTCATTGCCAACGACCGCTATTTCGGCAGACGCGCCATTGTGCATCACATACAGAAGCGAAACGATTGCCGTGATCGGAAAATACACATGCGCCATCGCCACTCCTGGTTCGTAGAGCACGTGCCCGAGAGGCATCTGCACCAGTTCCAGCTGTTTGCGCCATTGTTCCCAATCCTTGCTCGGCAGCGCCGCCAGCAGCTGATTTCTCTTGAACTCGGCAGATCGTGGCATACAGGCTTCCGCGCGCTCGATATCGGCGGCAAAGCGTAGACAACAAATGGGGCGTTCACCGTGCGACACCGCACATACGGCGCGTGGTCGTCATTCAGTCAACGTGCGTCCTCGTACGGACGGAGACCTCCATCTCGAGGATAGTGAGATGGATTCGAGAACCCATGAATTCCCCGGGAGAGAATGCAGTGAACGACAAAGCTGGCGTTTGGATCGACCATCGGAAGGCAATAATCGTGTCGGTGGCCCACGAAAGCGAGCGTACGGTGTCGGTCGAATCGCACGTGGAAAAGCATCCCGAGCGGACAGGCGATTCGCCCCTCACGGGTCCCTACGAGTCGCAGCAAGTTCCGGCCGACGACAGCCAACAGCGCGCCTTGACCGGCCGACTGAACGGTTATTATGACTCCGTAATTCATGCGTTGGGCAGCACCGATACCCTCATGATCTTCGGCCCGGGGGAAGCGAAGACTGAGCTTCGCACGCGACTTCTGAAAAATCATTCCGCCGTGCAGATCGTCATGGTGGAACCCGCGGATAAAATGACCGAGCACCAGATCAGTGCCAAAATTCGCGAGTACTTCGGCTTCGGTGCCGAAAGACGCCATGATGCCGTCTAACACGTCTTTTTCCAGGCGTCCAAAGCTACAGGTGCCGGTCAGATGATAGTCGGCGGGCATTCCCAATAGCCCCGGAAGTAACGACAGCGTCGACATGTCGTCTTGTTTGCCCGCAACCATCCCGGCTGAGGAATCAGCAACTACCACGTCGATCCCAAATGCTCTTTCGATCCCGTCCGGGACCTCGAACCGGGTCAGATAATCCGCCCCGTGCCAGCATCCGAACGAGCGTCTGTACACTGACACGCGCGACGACCGCGATACGATCGCCCGGCCGCGAAATCAGTGCGGCTCGTATCGCGGCAACTGCTTCACAGTCTGGCGAGTCAGCTTGACGCTGACCCTGGCATTGCTCCACTCGACCCTCTCGACCCGTGCCGGTTCTATCAAAACCTCACGACCGTGCCACCAATCGCTCGTGGACGCGATCACGTAACGGATCACCCACGACTTCTCGTCTATCAGAAGGCCTTGAAGTTGACCGAGGTTGCCATCCGAGGCGTGAATCTGGTAGCCCAGCACTTCGTTGGCACTTCGTAGGTGGGGATCGTCATCTCCCGGGGGTCGCGTCGGGGCATTCAAGACCGCTGCCGATTCTGCGACGCGCTCGTTCGTGAATTCCGCTGCCGACTCGGCATAGCCCAACCCACTGTAGTGATCGAGGCTCGCTAGCACATGCTGTCTGTAAACCGGTTTTTGCGTGTCGATCTTGGGGCAATCCGCGACTTCGGCGCGCGTCAGGGAGACAGCCAGCATTCGGCTATCCAAACCCCGTCGTGCGATTGCCGCGGGAAACAACAACACGCATCGACCATCGACATCATCCTCCAGCTTGACAACCACGAAGCGTACAACCCATGCGTCATCATCGAAATACAGATCGTCCAACACGCCAGCGATGCCATCGGCCGCCGCAATACGGCACCCGCTTAGTTGCGCGAAACTACACAGCCCGAACACCGGCTCCCTGGCGCCCTGGTCCTCCTTCGCGGTAGCACGATTCTCGCACGTCATTGCAACACGTCTGCATAGGATTGACGATCCGTCCGGTAGCAGCCACAAGAGGCACTCTCCAGACCCGCCCGATCGAGTACCTCGACTGCCCCGCGACTGTATTGGATCAATCCCGCCGCGAGCAGCTCACCGGCGGAGCGCGTGATTCCTTCCCGCCGCACACCCAGCATGTAAGCGAGAAACTCGTGGGTTACGTTGAAGCGATCGCTGTTCGCACGATCCTGGGTCATCAACAACCATCGGGCCAGCCGTTGGGTGATCGTATGGAAGCGCAAACACCCGGCTGATGTGGCAAATTGTGCCATGAGGACGTACAGGTACCGGTTGATGAACTTCTGCAATGACCGGCTGGCGTCCAATTCATGCCGAAAGTCCGCGGCCGCGATACGCCACGACGTCCCGGCTCCCTGCACCAAAGCATGCAGCGCCGAAGTCTTGACGCCTGATCCCAGCTGTGCGCCCAGCATCCCCTCGCAGCCGACCATTCCCACCTCCAGTACCGGTCTGCCGTCGATGGACGTGACCAGCGAGATGAATCCTGTCGTTGGAAAATACGCATACTTTGCGATGGTGCCCGGTTCGGACAACACCTCCGACAACGTCAGTTGAACCAGCTCACAGCAAGCCAGGACGCGGCTGCGTTCGTCGAGCGGCAACAGCGCGAGCAGGTGGTTCTTGACACCCGGCATGCATTTCCCCTTTTGCGTGGTGGCGGCTTGTGCAACCGCTATGATCCCTTGCATGACGGACAATAGATGAATGTGAAGGGATCCAAAAACCAGTCTGCACTACTTCGCAGGTGACCACAGTGGGCCAACGTACGCAGCTGAACGGATGCGATCGTCATGAGAATGCCGGCGGACAGTATCCTCAAATACGACCGGTAGGAGGATGAAACGCGTGTTTGCCTCGACCGAGTGACGGGCGACTCCCATCGCCCCGATGACCACCATCAACCCTGAAAACTCGGAGCAATCGTGTGCCGACATGTTGGCACCCACGGCGCTGCAGGGCTAGGTCGACCATTGCCAGCCATCATCAATCATCGACTTTACACAGGCTTCCGGTAGATAGGATCGCCACTCCCGAATGTTAGCCACCGCGCGTGCGGTCTCAGCATGAGTCGGCTTGATGGAATCTACCCACTCCAACCTGGGGAACGCGAGTCCCGATGAAATGAACAGCGTCTCCAGGTGCAATGCATCCACGAGATCCTGCTGCCACCGAGGGTCCGTGTTCATAAGATGATCCTGTTTGGTTGAACGGCGGAGCCAACATATTCTTTCGGAATGCCTCCCACCGTACGGTGGGACACTTAGATGCCATGAACAGAAAGCGAGAGTGATTGCCAGACCGGGCAGTGTGCGTACGGCGAAGCGGTCGGGCACTCGGGCGCCGGCCTTTGCAAAAAATATCGGCGTGCAGACGCGCTCGTCGCGTGTCGGCCCCCCCAAGGTGACTGACTGCGACCCCGGCCGCAGCCTGTCGTTTTCCTCGGACGGCCAGAATGCCTTCGAGCCTGACCTCGTCCAATCCGGGCTGCCACGGTGACAAGCGGCGGCGTGACCATTGCAAACAGTCTGCGGGGCCGGGAACCCCGCCTCGCAGCCCTGTTATCCGCGATCAGCTGTAGTCGTAGTCCACCACGAGCTCATTGCCGACGTTCCACACCCCAGGCGCATTCCAGGCAATGCGTTCGGCTTCTTCCCGTTGATACACGGAATCCACCGTCCCGGTGAGCGTCGCCTTGTGGTCCGAGACCGCAACCCGTATGTCCGTGTCGGTCATGGACCAATTTCGTTTCAACGCCTTCTCGATGTCGTTCTTTTCAAGGGTGTCCTCCGCCCGCGACTTGACCTTGACATTATTCGACACTCCCGTCACGCCTCTGAGTGCAACCACGGCTTTCTTCGCGGCGTCGCTCTGGAAATTCCATTCGACCTGTCCGTCGAGGGTGACCCAGCCCTTTTCGACTGTGGCTGTCACCTTGCCGGAAGGCACTTCCCACTTCCACTTGAACGCATTGACGATTTCCCTGGCGATTGCGTCATCGTCCTTCTTACCCCAATCGCTGCCGTACTTGACCTCGATCTTTTCCACGACGGCATTGACGCCCGCGACGCGTTTCACGGCCTCTTCCGCCTCGGTTTTTTTGGCATAGCCATCAACGGTGCCCGTCAGGGTGATGATGCCGTCCTTGACGGACACACCGATTTCAGCCTCGCGCAGCAGAGGTTCCCACTTAAGCTCGGCAATGACATCGTGTTGCAATTGTGAATCAGTTTTCATGATTATCCTTTTCGAATGTAGTCGGGTTTATGGCTGCGTAATGCACGCACTTGAACATCGCATCCATTGGAACGCTCGCGCGGTTGTTGGTCTATGCGGTAGGACACATACACATGCCGCGTGACATGGAGCGCTCGAGACGCGCCAGTCACGGTTGATGGGATGCTCATGAGCGGCGGTGTCGAGATGCCGGGATGGCAGAGATGCCGAGACGAGCGAATATCGGAATCTTGACGAGAGCCAGGATGAACGCAAAGATCACGGCTGCCGTCAGGGTGGCGGCCACCACGCCGAGAGGCAGGGCGGTCATTGCCACTCCCGTGACCGCCAAGGTGGATGCAATCAGAACATCCAACGACGATGACAGGATCACCCAAACACTCGGCCGAGTCCCCCAGACATGCTGGCGGTCGCGAATCGCATATAGGGTGGCTTGGCCGCCGAATACCAGGGCGAGAAACGCCAGGGTGGGCAGAGCATCGCTGCCGAGATGCAAACGGAAATGGCCCGCGCTCAAAACGCCCAGACAAAAGACCAGCAAGCATGCCCCCAGCAGAGTGCCTGCCATCGTCAGGCGGTCAATCCGCCAGGCGTTCGGCATCGTTGATGGACGGACATGATCCGTCGTCAATGACATGGCGAGGAAATCGCCGGTCACCATGATCAACACCATCAGCAGCGGCGTGAGGATCGCGTGACCCGTCATCACCAGTCCCAGCACCAAGAACAGCACGTTGACGATTTTCTTGATCACCGAATTCAGCGTGTAGGTGAAGATGCGCTGAAATGTGGCGCGACCTTCCCTGACCGCGGCGACGATGCCGGCCAGACCCGGTTCTATCAACACCATTCCCGCTGCCGACTTGGCAACATCCGTGGCCGTGGACACGGCAATCCCTATCTGCGCCTGACGCAGCGCCGGCGCATCGTTGGCACCGTCGCCGCACATGCCTACCGTGTGGCCGGCGTGTTGGAATGCCTTCACCAGTCGGTATTTGTCTTCGGGTAGCACACCCGCGAACACGTCGTACTCTTCGGGAAGCACACTGTCGGGAACGGCTCCTGAGGGAAAGACGGCGCCTGTCAGGCCGACCGCGCGCGCCACGGTCGTTGCCGTCGCCGGCGCATCCCCCGTGACCATTACGATGCGGACCCCCAATTCACGGAGTGTCGTCACGAGCTTGGCGGAGTCCGCGCGTGGAGGATCGCTGAGCGCGATGAGGCCGGCCATATTCAGCGAAGACGAGGATCCCACGGCGACAGCCAGGACCCGGAAACCCTGACTTTCGAGATCCTTGGCCGCTGCGGCCGCGGCTGCGGAAGGGGGAGCGATCACCGCCAGGGCTGCAAACGCGCCTTTTACGATGCGAAGTGTCACCCCTTCCGCATCAGTCGCCGTCGCCTCGGATGTTTTCTTTGCGGGATCGAACGGCACGAAGGTCACCGGCTTGAGGCAATTGGGCATGCGATGTGTGGACGCTGCCGCCCGGATCGCGCCATCAACCGGATCCTGACCGCCGTCGGAGCTGGCAATGCCGGCCAGCACCAAAACGTGGGTCTCGTCAAAGCCTGCCATCGGACACACGGTCGTGACCCGGAGTGCATTTTGAGTCAGCGTGCCGGTCTTGTCGGCACAGAACACATCCGTGGTCCCCGCTTCGTCAACCGCCGTGAGCCGGGTCGGCAAGACACCGGCCTTTGCCAAGGCTCGTGCCCCCAGCGCTGCGGCTAGGGTAAAGGTCGCGGGCAACGCTACCGGTATCGAGGCCAGGACTGCAGTTAGAACCAGCGGAATGATCTCGGCGGCCGCCATGTTCAGGACTTTGGCGTAGACCACCAATAGGGCAATCACGCAACCGTTGTACAAGGCAAGATTGCGTACCACGCGCAGCACCGCCGACTGCTGCGAGCTGGTGACGTGCGCAGTGCGGATGAGTTCTGCCGTGCGCCCGAATTTGGTTCTTGCACCTGTTGCTGTGACCTCCGCAAGCGCCTCGCCACGCCGCACGAGCGCGCCTGCGTAAGTCTGAACACCCGCACCGGCCTCGATCGGCACGGATTCACCCGTGAGCATGGATTGGTCCAGGAGCACGTCCCCTCGGGTGAGCTTTACATCGGCCGCCACGACAGCGCCGAGCGACAGCTTCACCAGATCCCCAGGAACAACCTCTGTGGCGGGTATGAGTATCCACGAACCGTCTCGCCGGACCGAGGCGTTCATGGCGAGTTTGGACTTCAGGGCAGCGAGCGTCGCGTGGGCGCGGCCTTCCTGTATAAGACCCAGCGTCGCATTAAATACGAGAAGCGTGGCAATGATGGCCGCCTCGACTCGCTTGCCGAGAGCGAGCTCGAGGACGATTGCAGCCTCCAGCATCCACGGGACCGGCGCCCACAGCTTCCCTATTGCGTTGCGGAGCGGATGGTTGGTCGTATCCGGCATCTCATTGGCACCGACCTGTGCCAAACGCCTGCGTGCGTCTTCACTCGACAAGCCCGCGGCCTCGAGCCCGTCAGCTGGATTCGCATTTACGCCTGCTGACGGCATGGCGACAATCTACCCCATGAGCGCCGCGGCACGGACCCGACGCACTTTCGAAGTACGGCATGGAACACCGCGCACGCCGGTTGAGGGATGCCTTGTGTCGCCGATGAACGATGGATGCATCGTGTGTTAGGGCGTCAACACGGCCGCACCCTGGAACCTGCCCGCCCGCAGATCCTCGAGCGCCTGGTTGGCCTGCCTGAGCGGATAGCACGTGGTCTTGACGTCGATTCCCATTTGCGGAGCCATGCGCAGAAAATCCAGGCCGTCCGCGCGGGTCAGATTGGCGACCGAGACGAGTTGCCGCTCCTGCCATAACAGAGAATACGGAAAGCTCGGTATGTCGCTCATGTGAATGCCGGCGCAGACGACCTTGGCCCCCTTGCGCACGGCCTTCAGCGCCATCGGCACCAGCGATCCGACGGGCGCGAAGATGATCGCCGAATCCAACAACTCTGGCGGTGCATCGTCGGATCCGCCCGTCCAAAGCGCACCGAGACTTTTGGCGAACGCCTGGGTCGTCGAGTCCCCGCGGCGAGTGAACGCATACACCGAGCGCCCCTGCCACCTTGCCGCCTGCGCCAGGATATGGGCGGCGGCGCCGAAGCCATAGAGGCCGATTTTCTGGGCTGGGCCGGCGATCAGGAGCGACCGCCAACCGATCAGTCCGGCACAGAGCAACGGTGCCAGGGAAACGTCGCTGCCGACCTCGCCCAAGGGAAATGCAAACCGGGCGTCCGCGATGACGGACGTCGCGAAGCCTCCGTCGCGGGTGAAACCGGTGAAGAGCGGGTGATCGCATAGGTTCTCGCGATTCATGAGGCAGTAGGGACACGTGCCGTCCGTGTGCCCCAACCAGGGTATGCCGACACGCTCGCCGATCTGCAACTCCTCGACCGCTGAACCCAGTGCCTCGATGCGGCCGACGATTTCGTGACCGGGAATGATGGGCAGCATCGGATTCGGCAATTCGCCATCAACGACGTGCAGGTCGGTGCGGCAGACGCCGCAGGCCAGGACCTTGACACGAATCTCCGTCGCACCCGGGTCTCTGTCCGGCAGCTCCGTCCATTCCAGGGGGCTTTTGATCCGTTTGAGCAGCATCGCATGCATCTCAGCCTCCCCTTGGTCGACGCAGCGCCGCCGTCACGTTCGCGCCGGCCTCGGCCGGCAGTCGGGCGGCACCGCAACCACCGTCACACCTTGAGCCTCCGTCATCTCGCGCGCATCGAGCAACACAGCCGCATGGTTCACTGAAACTGCAGCACCACCCGCGCGGGCACGTCACCGTGCTCCAATCGCTTGAACACCTCGTTGATGGCCGACAGCGGCTGCAGCTCGATATTTGCTTTGACTTTGCCGTCCGCCGCGAAACTCAAGGATTCCGCCAGGTCCTCACGGTTGCCGACGAAGGAGCCCCGAATGCTGATGCAGTCGGCAACGACGTCGAACAGCGGTACGGGGAAATCACCCGGCGGAATGCCGACGAGCACGCAGATACCATGTTTGCGCGTCATGCCGACGCCCTGCTTGAACGCACTGAGCGACGGCGCCGTGATGAGCACACCGTGCGCGCCGCCGGAAGTCAGTTTTTTGACCGCAGCCGCAGGGTCGCCGATCTTGGCATTGACAGTGGCATCCGCGCCCAGCTGTCGTGCCAGGGCCAGTTTGCCTTCGTCAATGTCGACTGCGCACACCTTCAGGCCCATATGCTTGGCATATTGGATGCCGAGGTGGCCGAGCCCGCCGATACCGGAAATCGCGATCCATTCGCCGGGTTTGGCCTCCGTCTCTTTGATGCCCTTGTAGCTCGTTACGCCCGCACAGATGATCGGCGCGGCCTCTTGTGCGGACAAACCCGCCGGAATGTGTGCGACATAGTTGGGATCCGCCAGTAGATACTCGGCGAAGGCTCCGTTCGTGTTGTAACCGGTGAAGGTCTCCGAGGGGCAGACCGTTTCCCATGCCGCCAGACAGTATTCACAGTGCCCGCACGCCGTATGCAGCCAGGGCACGCCCACCCGATCGCCCTCCTTGACGCCGGTCACTCCGGCACCCACCGCACTCACCCGGCCGATGCCCTCGTGGCCTGGAATGAACGGCAACATGGGCTTCACCGGCCAGTCGCCACCGGCCGCGTGAATATCGGTATGGCAAACCCCGCATGCCTCGGTCTTGACCAGAATCTGCCCGGTACCCGGGTCGGGGATCTCCCATTCGCGCAACACCATCGGCTGCTTGAATCGTTCGACCATCGCCACTTGCATTTTCGCCATACACTAACTCCAGTTGTTTGGGTTCAAGCCGCCGCTGCTGCGCCCAACCCGCGGACCGCTTCGGTCATGGATACGCAGACCGCCGCCGCATCGCCGTACACCATGCCCGTGTTGTCCGCGTAGAAAAGCGGATTGACGATGCCCGCATAACCCTTGCCCTCGCCGCGCTTCACGACGTAGCATTTCCTGGCTTGATCGGCATTGAGGATCGGCATGCCGTAGATGGGAGAACCTTTGTCGGTTCTGGCGTCCGGATTCACGACATCGTTGGCGCCGATGATGAGGGCCACGTCGGTGGTCTTGAACTCCTCATTCACATCCGCCATTTGCACGATGAGGTCGTACGGGACACCGGCCTCCGCCAGCAAGACGTCCATTTGACCCGGCATGCGTCCGGCCACCGGATGCACCGCGAATTTGACGCTGACCCCGGCTGCTTGCAGCAGCTTCACGAAGTCATACAGCTTGCCCTGACCCTGCGAGACGGCCAGCCCGTATCCCGGGACGATAATCACCGACTTGGCATAGCGCATGAAGATGCCGGCATCACTCGCCTGCACCGGTTTGAGGGTGCCCTTGATGGCGCCCTGTCGATGTTTCGCTGCGGGGCCGAAGCTGGTGAACAGGATCTTGACGACGGACCGGTTCATGGCCCGGGCCATCAAGAGTGTCAGCAGCAATCCCGCCGCACCCACCAACATACCGGCGATCATCAGGGCAGGATTCTGCAGCACGAAGCCCTCGAGCCCGACCGCCAGTCCGGTGAAGGCGTTGTACACCGAAATCACCACCGGCATATCCGCGCCGCCGATGGGCAGGGTCATCAAGACGCCGTAAATGAGGGCGATTCCAAAGAAAATCTCGATGAGGTGCGGGATCGCGACCAACGGCGGTGCGCCGGCGCCTGCCGCGTACACGATGGTCCCGCCGACTGCGACGCAGATGAGCAACACGATGCCGTTGAACAGCTGCAGCCCCGGGACATGCAGTGGATTTGTCAGGAGGCCGTCCAACTTCGCCCACGCGATCACGGAACCGGAGAAAGAAATTGCGCCGATCAACGCCCCGAGCAGGGTCACGATCAACCGAGTGGGGCCATGAGCCCAATCGCCGAATAGCTCCACCGCCGCAATGGCGCCCGCCGCGCCGCCGCCCATGCCGTTGAACAATGCGACCGCCTGCGGCATCGCGGTAACCGCTACTTTCTTCCCACTCCACCAGGCGAACCCGGCGCCCAGGGCCAGGGCGGCTACTGCAAGGGTGATGTTGAGCGGCAAATGCGGTCTGGCTGCCGCATCGACGGTAAAGACATACAGAAAGCTGGCGATGATGGAGCCCGCCATGCCCACGCCGGCAACCAGAATCCCGGTGGGCGCGGTGACGGGTGAGGACATGCGCCACAGTCCGAACATCAACAAGAAGGCGGCCACCAGGTCTACCGACCCGATGATCAACTGCGACAATGTGATGAGCATGCTGGGATCCTCAAGTCTTCTTGGCCGACATGGATTTCACGGCACCATGGGCCGGGCGCTTCGCGCTCCTGCCATGCCCTTTCGTGTGGAGAGCGCCCTGCCCGCTCCCCTTGAACATGGCCAACATGCGTTGCGTGACCGCGAATCCGCCGGCAACATTGCCGGCGCCGAGCAGCACGGCAAAGAAGCCGATGCCTCGTTCGACGGTCGTGCTGGCATTGAGCAGCGTGAAGATGCCGCCCACCACCACCACCCCGTGCACGAAATTAGACCCCGACATCAAAGGCGTGTGCAGGATTGCCGGCACGCGGCCGATGATCACCCAACCCGCAAAGGCGGTCACCATGAATATGTAGACAGCGGCAAAACCGCCGATGCTGATTTGGAAATCCATCGAATTCTCCGATTGCGAGTTCAGGCCGCTTTTGCTGCGGCGGTGACAGACGCGGGTTTGGCGGCACCGGCCGGCTTGTCGGGCGGCTGGGGCGCATCGACGGTTTGCTTGCCGTCATGGGTAAGGCACGTTTTTGCGAGCACCTCGTCGGTCCAATCGATCGTGATGATGTTGTCCTTCATGATCAGTTCCAGCAGGTGATACTGATTCTTCGAATAGAGCTCGCTGGCATCTTCTCCGAGAAGCGACGGCACATTGAGTGGCGCCACGATCGTGATCCGACCGATGCGCGCGGTCTCTCCAGGCCTCGTGTCCTCGCAGTTACCGCCTCCTTCGGCGGACAGATCCACGATCACGGCCCCTGCCTTCATGCCCGCCACCTGCGCGCGGCTGACGAGCTTCGGCGACGCCTTGCCCGGGATCGCCGCGGTCGTGATGACCAAGTCCGACCGTTGAATGTGCTGGGTCAGCACGGCCGCGACTTTGGCTTTTTCATCAGGCGTGAGTTCTCGGGCGTAGCCGCCCTTTCCTGTCGCATCGACACCGGTGT